>JANQMD010000005.1 GCA_028280265.1 Flavobacteriaceae bacterium | reverse complement strand
TAAACAATATAGAAGTTATTGATTCATTTTTAAATTTAATAAAAGAGTCGATTATTGTGTGGAAAACCCTGACAGTATTGTCAGGGTTTTTGTTTGGATACAAATCAGAGCAGATCAATTTTTTAGATGTTTATATATATGCTTTAAAAACATAAACAAAGGCGAGTTTAGTTTAAGAAAATTGAACCCGTATGAATCACTGTTTTTTCACTGAAAATGGATATAGGCTAGAAATTAATAGCTTTCACCTTATCTATTACTTGCATTTCGATTCCAAATTTCTTGTAACCTTCTGTTAGCATTTTTAAATCTTGTCTATCAAATTCAAAAAGAGTTTTAAAGAAAAAAAAATAACTATAGATATACACTTCAGCCTTGCAACTGATACCTTTGAATGATGCGTTATAGCTAATGTGAGTTTGATATAAGAAATCGCTACAAAACAGACCTTAAAAATCTAAAAAAAAGCATTAAATGATTATGTAATTCCTGCTTGCCACACTTGTTGCTCTACCTAGCCGTCAGGTAGGCGATAGGCGCATGAGGCTGGTTCATGAGAATGACATTACTTTTGTTAAAGTAATTTTAACTTATCGATAATCAATTAGTATTATATCGAATTTACGTTAACTACCTTCCGTTGATCTAGCTAGTTTTATAAAAAGTTTTTTTTTTACCTGAAAAAATCTAATTTCTATAGAGCATAGAAGTCTTCTTCTTCTTTCTGAGGAACCAAAGGTTCTGAAGGAACTTCCATGTCTAATATATTCCTTATATTTCCTTCAATAGTTCTAGCCAAAGAAGTAACAGGGGTATCGTTTGGCATGTTCTGATAAGGATCTTGAATATGCAACGCTATTTTTTCTAACATGAAAAAAGGAATAGAAACAAACACCATAATAGGCACTTCTACAAAACTATGTAACTCAGTAAGAGAAAGAGAAAGACTTACTAAGAAGACATAAAAACTAAAGCGTAATGTGATTCTATATGATTTTGGAAATACGGTATTATTAATTCTCTCTGCTTTTCCCATTGAAGCTACTAATCTTGTGATTGTACTATCAAGTTGTATTTGCTGAAAATCGTTGATACATTCACTTCTTTGAAACAAAGCCACATCTCGTGAGTGTAAATCCATAATCCCTAAAGGAACATTGCTATGATTTTGTAAGCTTTTCATTTCATCATTAGAAATAAACTGATCTATATTTACATAAGGATCTTCTTTACGTAAACTTTGCCCTAAGGTATAACACCATGCAATTTGACGCAACGCAACCTTTCTAATAGCTTCATTATGTTTTTCTCCTAAAAAATTTTTCAGTTGTACAACTAAAGATCTAGAATCATTGACAATGGCTCCCCAAATCTTTCTAGATTCCCACCATCTTTCATAAGACTGATTTACTTTGAATGAAATAAGAATAGCAATTGCAGTTCCTAAAAAAGCTCCAATACCTAGAGGAATGTGGATTTCAAAAAAATGTCTTGAAGTATAATAAACAATAAAAGAAAAAATGGTAACGACGATCATGTCCCATTTGATTTTATTTGCCAAATATTGAAAAGGGATTTTCTTATTTAAAATCATATCTTAATGTAACTAAAATTAAATATCTTTTATTTAAAACTGCTTTTGAAATATAAAAAGGTCAAAGAAAACAAAACTATAAAAATATTATTACAAATGCTTTGAAAATACCTTTTTGAAACAAAGAAACAAATATCTGATTTTTAGTATTTTAAGTTTTATTGGTTTAAAAATAAGCGTTAACACTTAACATGTAAAGGAGCTAAATTGACATTTTTATATGGTAATCTTTCTACACTTTTTTTTGAACTTCTATAAAGGATTAATTAGATTGCATTCCTAATTAATTCAGAAATCATTTAAAATATTCTGTGAATTCAATACCAAAAAAAATCATCCTTTTTATACTGTTGTCAATCCTTTTTTGGTTTATGACGAAATTATCAAAGGAATATGAGAGTACCATAGAATACCCTGTAGCATTTCAAAGTTTGCCTCAAGACAAATTGTTACAGGAGGAACCTGTTAAAACGATTGATATTCATGTGAAGGCAAGTGGATTTAAGATTTTAACAGAAAAGATTTTTCCCACGAAACTCAATGTAGAAAGCTCGAATTTAATTGGGAAGTCAGCAACAAAATATTTTTTATTACTTCCAAAACAACGACTCTATATCCAGAGACAAATGAATACTGGCGTAGTAATAGATCACTTCATTAATGATTCAGTTTATTTTAATCTTGGGGTACTAGCCAAAAAGAAAGTGCCTGTGATTTTAAAAGCAGATCTAGATTTTGCTCTCGGGTACGACATGGAAAAAGAATTTTTAATAAAGCCAGATTCTGTGACCTTAACAGGTCCTGAGTCTATCCTAGATACAGTTTTATCTGTTGAGACAATTAATTATATCGGACGAAATATCAAAAAATCTATTGATGAAGAATTGAAATTAAAAGAGTTTTCGCCAAAAAGTAATGTAAATTTACTAGTAGGTAAAGTAGCCTTTAAAGCTACTATTGAAAAGTTTACAGAAGGTTCAATGGATTTACCCATTAAGATTGTAAACTTACCTGTAAATACGAACATAGTTACCTATCCCAAGTCGATAAAAATTACCTATAAAGTTGCGCTATCAAATTTTAATCAAGTTGATGCTTCATCCTTTGTGATAGAATGCGATTATAAAGTATCTAAGGAAAATGACTTACCTTATTTAATTCCTAAGATTGTTAAATCTTCAGAGTATGTGAAAAATATAAAGTTTTCTCCAAGTCAAATAGATTTTGTTATTGAAAAGTAATATGGTTGTAGGAATCACAGGAGGTATTGGGAGTGGCAAATCTTTAGTCGTTAATGAATTTTTAAAGTTTAAAAATACGGTCTATTATCATGCAGATGTCGAGGCCAAAAAACTCATGTCAAGTTCACAAGAGATCAGAGAAAACATCATTAGTAGTTTCGGTATTAATTCTTATAATAATAATGAATTGAATAGGGAATACATCTCTGAGATTGTTTTTAAAGACGTTGCAAAACTTCAGAAACTAAATAGCATTGTACATCCAGTAGTTAGAAACCATTTTCTTGAATTTATTTCTTCTCAAGAAAAAGACACAATTATTCTTTATGAGAATGCCATTCTTTTCGAAATAGGTAGTGATCTTTTGTGTGACTTTGTAATAAGTGTTTGCGCGCCTTTTAAAGAGCGAATAAAAAGAGTTGTGGAAAGAGATCAAACTACAAAAGAAGAAGTCATTCAACGGATGAAAAATCAATGGAATGATGCTAAAAAAAAGATGCTATCAAATTATCTAATTTGGAATGTAGATAAAATGCAAACAATGTTAAAAGTTCAAGAAATCTATAATTTTTTAACAAAAAAAGCTTGAATCGTTTAGGAATATTCATCTTTTTTCTTAAAATTTACTTAAAAATAGGTGGGTTTTGTTAATCTACGTTAAAATCAAAATCTCCCTAAGTTTATCTTATACTTTTGAGTAATGGGTAAGAAGATTTTTATTCTTATTGTCGTTTTAATGAGTATCTCTTTGATAGGTATTATATCGGTGCAATTGTACTGGATTAATAATGCAATTGAGAGTAAGGACATGCAATTTGATAATGATGTTAAAATAGCATTAGCAGCCGTTTCTACCAGAATTTCGGAGAGAGAGGAGCAAGAGGCTTATGATGACCTATCGCCTTTTTTATCTATAAACTCTAACTTGGATCAGGCTCAGTTGAAAAACTTTGTAATTCAACAGATAGATACAATATCTAGGACAAAAATAACTTTTGGATCAACCATTTTAGAAGAGAATTATAAAGTTCCTTTTGATTTTCTTGATAACGACTCTATCATCGTAAAAAGAGTGACTCAAAAGAATGATATTTTCAAGGCGAAAATTTTTAGCCGATTTGATAACCCCAATGAGACTTTTGATATAAATAGATCATCAAAAATCACAACGAAGACAGATATAAAAAGTATGTTATCTGCCTGGAGAGCAAAACCCATTCACCAAAGAGTGAGCAGTAGAGAGATAGATAATATTTTAAAGGAGGAATTAAAAAGAAGAAACATAAACATCGATTTTAAATTTGGCGTCTATAATAATGGTTTGGCTACCAAAGTAAAATCGGGATATTTTTCTATCGATGCCGAGAAAAGCTATAACTATCCATTGTTCATAGATGACAACGGAACGAGTGATTTTAGCTTGTATGTCGACTTTCCTGAAAAAAACCAGCACATCTTATCGGGAATCTCATATATCTTACTGCTGTCACTATTTTTTATTTTCATTATTATAGTAGCTTTTTCTAGTTCCTTATATCAATTGGTGAAGCAGAAGAAAATCTCTGAGATAAAGACAGACTTCATTAATAATATGACGCATGAGTTTAAAACTCCTATAGCTACCATCAATTTAGCCTTAGACTCAATTAAAAACCCTAAGATCATTAAAGATGAAGAGAAAGTGCTTCGGTATATTAAGATGATACGAGATGAGAATAAGCGTATGCATGGGCAAGTAGAAAATGTACTGAGAATTTCCAGACTAGAGAAAAATCAAATTGAGATTAATAAAGATGCGATTGATATTCAAGATATCATTGAAGAAGCCATATCTCACGTGAACTTATTAACCTTGGACAAACAGGGAACCATTACTACGCATTTTAATGCCATACAATCGGAAGTGTTGGCGAATCAATTTCACATGACGAATGTTTTGGTAAACATGTTAGAAAATGCATTAAAATATTCATTAGAGTCCCCCAAGATTGATGTATTTACAGAAAGTACCAATAAGAACTTAATCATAAAAATAAAAGATGAAGGAATTGGTATGAGTAAGCAAGCGCAGCGTTATGTTTTCGATAAATTCTATCGAGAGCAAAAAGGAAATATACACGATGTAAAAGGTCATGGTTTAGGACTAGCTTACGTAAAAGAAATTATAGAGAACCATCACGGAACGGTTTTTGTGGAAAGCGAAAAAGGAAAAGGAAGTACGTTTACAATTAAATTACCTTTAATATAAATTAGAAGAATAATGGGAAGTAAAAAGATTTTATTAGTAGAAGACGATCCAAATTTTGGAACTGTTTTAAAAGATTATTTAGCGTTAAACGATTATAACGTAACGCATGCAAAAGATGGAATAGAAGGTTTAATCATGTTTAAGAACAATGATTTTGATCTTTGTATTTTAGATGTTATGATGCCAAGAAAAGATGGTTTTTCGCTAGCTCAAGATATCAGAGCAACAAACAAAGAAGTACCCATTATTTTCTTGACAGCAAAAACAATGAAAGAAGATGTTTTAAAAGGATATCAGGTTGGAGCCGATGATTACTTAAACAAGCCTTTCGATTCTGAAGTATTGTTGTTTAAAATCAAAGCAATTTTACAGAGAAAAGAGTCTGAGACCACAACAGAGAATGAGCAATTCGAATTTAACATCGGAAAATTCTTTTTTAACTCTAAACTAAGACATCTTTCTGTGGGGAGTAATGAGCCTCAAAAATTGTCCCCTAAAGAAAGTAAATTGCTACGTATGTTGGCGTTACATAAGAATGACCTAATGCCAAGAGAATTAGCTCTCACAAAGATTTGGAGAGATGATAACTATTTCACTTCGAGAAGTATGGATGTGTACATTGCAAAATTGAGAAAATACTTAAAAGAAGATGAAGATGTTGAAATTTTGAACATACATGGAGAAGGTTTTAGACTGGTAGATAAAGTCTAAATACATAACACTTCCCAAAAGAGTTGAAAGCCTAGGTTGATAATCAGCCTAGGCTTTTGTATCTTTATAGTATGGCTTTATTTGTAAAAATATACGAGGAGAATCCAAATCCTAAAGAGATTCAAAAAGTAGTTGAAATACTACGTAATGGAGGGTTAATCATTTATCCAACGGATACAGTATATGGGTTGGGTTGTGATATTACCAACACAAAAGCCATGGAAAAGGTTGCAAAAATCAAAGGTGTTAAGCTAGAGAAAGCAAACTTTTCCTTTGTATGTAATAATCTAAGCCACCTTTCTGACTACACAAAACAAATAGATACGCCCACCTATAAAATTTTAAGAAGATCACTTCCAGGACCTTATACATTTGTGCTGCCTGGTAGCAATTCGCTTCCCAAAGTATTTAAAAAAAGAAAAACAGTAGGGATTCGTGTACCAGATAATAACATAGCAAGACAAATAGTAGAAGAATTGGGAAATCCGATTGTATCTACCTCTATCCATGACGATGACGATGTGTTAGAATATACTACAGATCCAGAATTGATTTTCGAGAAATGGCAAAATTTAGTGGATTTAGTGATTGATGGAGGCTATGGCGATAATCATGCTTCTACAGTTATCAACCTAACGACCTTTGAACCAGAAGTGATTAGAGAAGGAAAAGGAAGTTTAGATATTCTGTAGTCTCAAAGTTGTGAAGTTTTAAAGTGGCAAAGTAGTTAGGATATTTTGTAGTTTCATCTAACATCTAAACCAAAGAATGCCAAAAATTGAAATAGAGACTCTTATTAAAACATCAGATATCAAAAAAGTTTTTGATTTGAGTAGGAATATAGATTTGCATATTATATCTACCGAAAGATCAAACGAAAAAGCCATAGCAGGAGTGACAACAGGTTTGATATCTAAAGGAGAAACCGTTACATGGAGAGCAAAACATTTAGGAGTATATCATACATTAATCTCAATAATTACAGATTGTAATTCTCCAACGTATTTTGCCGATGAAATGGTAAAAGGAGTTTTTAAAAGTTTTCGACACGAACACTATTTTTCAAAAGTTAATAATACCGTAGTATTGAGAGATATTTTCGAGTACAGATCACCATTTGGAATTCTAGGAAGATTTGTCGATTTTTTATTTTTGAAAAACTATATGAAACGATTTTTATTGGAAAGAAATAAGGTGATTAAAGCGTATGCTGAGTCAGATAAATGGAGAAAAATACTGCCATGATTGCATACATGACTCAACAATTATTTCCGAACGACACAGGTCCTCTGTATCAAGAAACTATCCAAGGTAGATTACCTGTGGAGCCATTCAACACCTATAGCAATCTCATTTTTATAGCTATTATCATTTTCTTTATTAGCAAAATCTACAAGAGACCCAAGCAGCACATTTTTTTGTGTGTAGCGATTCCAATTATTTTTATCAGTTGGATAGGAGGTACTATATTTCATGCGACTCGGAGCCATCAAGTTTGGTAGGTAATGGACTGGCTACCTATCATGATTGTCTGTTTATTGAGTGTTTTCTATTTCACTGCTAAATCTCAAGACAAGTGGTGGCAACGTCTAGTGTTTTTTGGGGCTTTGGTTTTCCTGAATACTCTTTTTAGAATGTTAGATATCCCCAAGCAGTTTGCCATATCATCAGGATATGTTATTACAGCAATTACGGTTTTAACCCCTTTCTTTTTGTATGCCTACAAAACACAATGGAGAAATACAAGGTATTTAGTCTCTGGCATGCTGACCTTTGCGTTAGCAGTTACTTTTAGAACACTAGATAGCACTACGGAAATCTTGCCTATGGGTACACATTGGCTCTGGCATACATTTGGGGGTGTCGCCGTATTTTTACTTTTGTATTATATCTATCTAGATGATGTCAAGCTTATCGAAGTTGCTTAAAAGTCTTTCTTCCCAACACAAAATATTGCCATACCACACTGGTATGCAAATTGTAGTTGTATTTGCGCTGTAACTTTTTTCGCTTTTTTAGGAATTTATAGAAGTTTTTATACAAGCTAAAATGGGCTTTGAGAATCGCCCAAGTATGAATGGGTCTTAATTCCACAATAAATTTCATCCCAGCAACTCCATCTAAAACAAGGCGCGAAAAGACTACGAATAGAAACCACTGCTTGGGGACATTCTTAATCACATTTAAGAGACTGTTCCTAAAATTGAGAAATGTTTTATGAGGATTACTCTCTTGCAATGTAGCACCTCCAACATGGTATACCGTAGAAGCGCCCACATATTTCACATCATAGCCTGCATTTTGTGTTCTCCAGCACAAATCGACCTCTTCTTGATGCGCAAAATAATCCTCATCAAAACCTCCTAGACTATGATATACCTTTGATCGTATAAAAAAACATGCGCCCGATGCCCAGAAAATTTCTGCAACATTATCAAACTGACCATGATCTTTCTCTAAGTGGTTGAAAACTCTTCCTCTACAATAAGGATATCCATACAAATCTATAAAACCACCTCCCGCACCTGCATACTCAAATTTCTCTTTATTCTTGTAATCTAGTAGTTTAGGTTGAATAATCGCTGTGTTTTCTTCTTTTTTGAAAAGGTCTAAAACAGGATTTAGCCAACCTTCTGTAACCTCTACATCAGAATTGATCAAACAATACACATCTGCTTTAATAGACTGTAAAGCGTCGTTGTACCCTTTTGCATATCCCGCATTCGTAGGGTTTTGAACAATATGTACGGATGGAAAAAAATCTTTTACATAAGAAATTGAAGAATCTGTACTGGCATTATCAGCAACGTAAACTTCGGCAATATCAGAACTAAAGCGAACAATCGATGGAAGGAATTGTTCCAACAATTGTTGACCGTTCCAGTTTAATATGACAATAGCAGTTTTCAAGATTGCAAACTTAGCATTTTCTAAGCATCAGAAATGCAAAGATTTGCTAAATTTCATTTTTAGGAAGGTCTTTTAAAAAATCGTATCCTTGCTTTTTGTGATTCATCTGGCAAAAGTAGTGCGACATTCCATTTGTAACCATTAATAATGGAGCGTTTAAAGCTAAATTATATCGTGCAATTTGATCAAAAGTCTGTTGAGATATCTCAACACTTGGTGCTTTGCATTCAACTATTAAATATAATTCACCATCACGATTGTAAACGAGGATATCCGTACGTTTCTTTAGAGAATTGATTGTTAATTGTTTCTCAATTCCCATCAATGACAAGGGATGTTTTTTTTCGAAGTGCAGGAAATGTATGGTATGTTGACGTACCCATTCTTCAGGTGTTAGGACCACATATTTTTTTCGAACAATATCAAAAATAAGTGTCTTATTTTCGCTAGATTTGAGTCGAAACGAGTACAAAGGAAAATTCAATTTTTGCATCACTCAAAAGTAACAAATACAATCTGACTTAACGGGTCATTGCGAGGTATTTTATACCGAAGCAATCTCACCTTTTAAGATTTGTTTTAAAAGATTCCTTCGTTTCACTCGGAATTACAACAAGAAGTTTATAATGAACGAAATCAATCAAATTGTATCGGATATTAAAATAGGAAACTTGAAGCCCATCTATTTTTTAATGGGAGAAGAACCTTATTACATAGATAAAATATCCGATTTTATTGAACAGAATGTGTTGGAAGAATCTGAAAAAGGTTTCAACCAGATTGTCATGTATGGTAGAGATACTTCTGTGGATGAGATCGTGTCATCTGCAAAGCGTTTTCCAATGATGGCCGAACGTCAGATTTTGATTGTAAAAGAAGCGCAAGATTTGAGTAGAACCATAGAAAAATTAACATCCTATGTAGAAAATCCACAACCGAGTACTGTTTTGGTTCTCAACTACAAATACAAGAAGCTAGATAAGCGAAAAAAATTGTACAAAGCAGTTGCAAAAAATGGCTTGCTGTATGAAAGCAAGCCTCTGTATGAAAATCAGGTTTCTGATTGGATCCGACGTGTGTTAGGAGGAAAAAAATACCAAGTAGAACCCAAAGCTGCTCAGATGCTGGTTGAATTTTTGGGAACTGATTTGAGTAAAATAAGTAATGAGTTAGAAAAGTTGACTACTATTTTGCCTCAAGGAACTATTATTACTGCTGAACATATAGAAGAGAACATAGGAATTTCTAAAGACTTTAACAATTTCGAGCTAAGAAAAGCTATTGGTGAAAGAGACATTTTAAAAGCCAATCGGATTATCTATTATTTTGGGCAAAATCCTAAGAATAATCCACTAGTCATGACGATATCGCTTTTGAATAGTTTCTTTACGCAGTTGCTGATTTATCACGGTTTAAAAAATAAGTCGAGAGATCATGTAGCTAAGGCTCTAGGAATTCGACCTTTTTTTGTAACGGACTACATTACCGCAGCACGGAATTATCCTATGCGAAAAGTAGCACAAATCATAGCCATGCTGAGAGATGCAGATGTAAAGAGTAAAGGAGTAGGAGCTAGCAACCAATCTCAGGGAGATATTCTAAAAGAATTACTTTTTAAGATGATGCATTAATTACAATCCAAAATAAGTATATCAGTAATATAGCTACCAAACAAACTAGAAGGTATATAGTTACTTTGAAAATAAAATACTTATTTGCTTTTCTACGAATATCTTTTTTTAGTTTCTCCAGAGATCAAGATCTATTGTTGTGTTTCTTTTTCTTTTCACTTTTTCCATGATGAAAAAGTGACAAAAAATCTAGCTGCAACCCTTTTTCTTTATTTTCAATCAATTCATTTCATTGTATTTCAGTAACTATCTTGCACAGCAATCTTCAAACAGACTGAAATACGGTCATTCCATGAATTGGAAAATAATAGGAAAAATGATTGAGGCGAAGTATCTCAATAAAGCAAACGACCTATTGAAAAAGTCTTGAAAAACAAAGAAGCAGGGTTGGATAGAAGATGGAAAGCTGTTTGATCTCAATGAAATTGGGAGAGTTCTTTCCATCTATGGGTGGTGATTCTGTAGTTTTTTTTAGATTTTTTTCATCAGTCTTGACTTTTTTGATTCGTTTTTGCTTCTGTCACACTG
>JANQMD010000038.1 GCA_028280265.1 Flavobacteriaceae bacterium | reverse complement strand
TATGCCATTACAAAATACGGCGCAGAGATGGAAATCTGGAGAGCGAGTCAAGAAGGAGTGGATGTTGTTGTTGTCAATCCAGGAGTAATTCTTGGGAGTGGCTTCTGGGATTCAGGTTCTGGAAGGTTGTTTTCTCAGATTTTCAATGGCTTTCAATACTATTCAGAAGGAATCACAGGATTTGTAGGGGTAAAAGATGTGGTTTCTATGATGATACAACTCATGAAGAGTTCTGTAAAAAATGAACGCTTTGTATTGATCTCAGAAAACAAAAGCTTTCGAGATGTACTGTTTTCGATAGCAGACGTTTTTGACAAAAAAAGACCTTTTAAGAAAGTAAAACAATGGCATACAAGTCTCTTCTGGAGGTGGGAATGGCTGATGTCCAAACTGAGCTTTCACAAACCACGAATGAGCAAGCATTCTGCAAAATCGTTGAATAACAAAACATATTACAGTTCCGACAAAGTGAAAAAAGCTTTGGACTTACATTTTGAATCTGTAGATAATACCATTCAAGAAGTAGCCCAAGATTTTTTGAAAGAGAATCAATCGTAACTACTGACCCTTTTGAGCTTTTTTGATGGAGTCCTGTTTCTTTAGGGCAATCTGACTTTTTTTAATGGAGTCTTGTTTTATAGAATCTTTTCTCTTTTGCAATTTGGTCCAATAGCCTTGTTCTTTCTCCAATAATTCGGAGGCTTCTTGAAGTATGAGCTTATAATCCTCAAGTTTTGATAGGTAAAAGAGGTTACTCAATTTGAAACGGGTACTGTCTATTCGATATTTTTCATAGACCAGAGGAAGGTAATTGACTCTAACTTCATCGTTCTTATTCTTGATGTTTTTCGCAACACTAGCAATGTACAAATCTTTAAAAAGAATTGCCATAGTATCTTTTGGAATCAGATCTTTAGGCTTCTTGTAAATGGTATTACTTGTACAGGAAACAATTCCAATCGTTAGAAAAATAAATAAGACAATAGGTTTTTTCATTATCGATCAAACGTAATTCTTTTTCCCTTGTGATCTTCGTCAAAAACACCGTTGTTATACATTAAAACGCCATTGACAAAAGTATGAGTCACGGTAGAAGAGAAGGTCGTTCCTTCGAAAGGAGACCACCCACATTTGTAGAGAACATTGTCTTTGCTAACGGTTTGAGATTTATCATCATCAACCAATACCAAATCTGCAAAATAGCCTTCTCTGAGGAATCCTCTTTTTTCTATTTGAAAAATTTTGGCAGGATTATGACATGCTTTTTCCACTAACTTTTCAATCGGCCAAACACCTTCTTTTACTTTTTCTAGTAATGCCAATAAAGCGTGCTGTACCAGAGGGCCTCCACTAGGGGCTTTGGTGTAAGGGTTGGATTTTTCCTCTAGGGTATGAGGCGCGTGATCGGTTGCTAAAACATCCAAACGATCATCCAGTAAAGCTTCCCATAAAGCGTCTCTGTCACTAGCTTTTTTAACAGCTGGATTCCATTTGATGAAGGTGCCTTTTTCTTTGTAATCTTCTTCAGAAAACCACAAATGATGTACGCAAACTTCAGCTGTGATCTGTTTCTCCTCTAGAGGAATATCGTTGCGAAACAATTCCATTTCTTTGGCAGTAGATAGGTGGAAAATATGCAATCTAGCACCTGTTTTCTTTGCGAGCTCAATGGCTTTAGATGAAGACAGATAACAAGCTTCAGCACTTCGAATTACTGGATGCAACTCTATAGGAATGTCATCGCCGTAGATAGACTTGTAATGTTCTGTGTTTTTACGAATGGTGTCCTCATCTTCACAATGCACAGAGATGATAAGCTTGGTAGATGAAAAGATTTTTTCTAAAACTTCTGGGTTGTCTACGAGCATATTTCCTGTTGAGGATCCTAAAAAAAGTTTAATTCCTGCAACATTCTTTGGATTGGTCTTTAGAAGCTCTTCTAAATTGTCATTGGTTCCTCCAAACATGAAGGAATAATTTGTGTAAGAAGTTTTCTCTGCAATATCGAATTTGTCTTGTAACAACCTTTGTGTTGTTGCTTGTGGGACTGTATTGGGCTGCTCGATGAAGGTTGTAATTCCTCCTGCAACGGCTGCTTTGCTTTCTGTGGCAATATTAGCTTTGTGCGTTAAGCCAGGCTCTCTAAAATGTACTTGATCATCAATCACTCCAGGAAGCAAATACTTTCCTTGGGCATCAATAATAGGTGTATTTTCTTTCTGTAAATCGGAACCAATCTTCTGAATGATTCCATTTTCAATAAGAAGGTCACCATTAAAAGTAGCCCCTTCATTAACAATTTTTGCGTTTTTTATTAGGTAAGAATTCATCGTAATCCTCGTAATCTCATTTTAATAACTCCAAACAAAGCTTCAGATACTATTGATCCGCTCATTTTTGATTCTCCAGCGGTTCTATCGGTAAAAATGACAGAAACCTCTTTGATATTGAAGCCGTGTTTCCAAGACTTAAATTTCATTTCTATTTGAAAAGCATATCCTACAAATCGGATTTTATTTAGACGAATGGTTTCCAATACTTTTCTCTTATAACATACAAAACCAGCCGTAGTATCGTGAACAGGAATTCCTGTTATAAAACGAACGTACTTCGATGCAAAGTAAGAGAGAAGAACTCTTTTCATTGACCAATTTACGACATTGACTCCTCTCGAGTATCTAGAGCCTACAGAAACGTCGGCTCCTTCTATGTGGCACGCATTATACAAACGAACCAGATCTTTTGGGTTGTGAGAGAAATCGGCATCCATTTCAATAATGTATTCGTATCCTTTTTG
>JANQMD010000040.1 GCA_028280265.1 Flavobacteriaceae bacterium | reverse complement strand
CAACAACTTTTGACCTAAACTGTCATGCAAATCTTTTGAAATTCGTTTCCGTTCATTGTCACGAGACAATAATAAATGTTGAGAAAATTTGGCTTTTAACTCATTTTTACGCTTTAAAAATTTCTGATTCCTGAGAAGGAACAAAATGACAAACAATAATGTTAAGCCAATACCTCCAACAATCATGGTTAACTTTTTTGCTTTTGCTTCGTCTTCTAAGGTCCGGATTTCTTCTTGCTGCTTTAAAATCTCTGACCCTTTCCTCTCACTTTCATACAAAGATTCATAGTATGATAAAGTATTTGATTTTTGTAGGTTTAAAATAGAGTCTTTTAACTGAGTATGTTTTCTATCATGGAAAAGTGCTTTTTTATACTCTTTCTTAAATTCATAAACTTTAGATAAGTCTTTATTAATTTCCATCATTTCATGTATCTCCTCTCTTTCTTCAGATATTTTTAAACATTCTAAATAGAGTTGCAATGATTTTTCTATTTCATTATTGTAAAAAAGATATTTAGCTTTCGCCATTTTATAATCTACATCAATAGAAGGGTTTTCAGAAGGGTTCTTTCCTAATTTGTACAATTTATTAAGATAATTAGCTGCTTTTTTTTGATCCTTGCCTGCGTACAGCCTTACAAAGCTCAGATAAAAAACTGCTTGAAGGTATTCTCTATCTGATGCAGATTCTACGTTCTTAATTATATCTATTCCTTTCTTAAGCGCTTCTTCTTCTCTTGTATTATCATTTAATCGAGAGTAACTTTGAGCTAAAAGCGCATATTCATAAGATAAGTTTCCGTAGTCTTGACCACCTTGCATTAGACTTATAACCTTTAGCTTTTCTTCAATCGCTTCATCAATAAGCCCTATATCTTCATACATATCACTGATCATTGATAATGTCCCCAAATATTTTGTTTTTGCTCCTACCTCTAAATATAGTTTTCCTACTTTTTTTAAGTCTTCAAATGCCCCTACTATATCCCCCAGATAACTCTTAGATAAGCCTCTATTCATTAGTGCAATACGATACTCTCTAGTTCCTTTATCTATTTTTTCTATCACAATATCATAGTATTGGATCGATTCTTTAGAGTTATATAGAAAAGAATGGTACAGACCTTTCATATATGCTACTTCCCATGAAGGTGAGTCTTTTTTTAAGGAACGAGTAGCCTTTTCATATCTCTCTATCAAGCTGTAATAATACTTTCTCTTTTTTTTTGTATCAAGTGATGATATCTTAGGATATCTAATAAGTCTTTTAGCTGCTTTTTCATTTTCACCCATATCTAAAGCCAACTCTATGTAGAGTAACTGATATTGTGACGTTTGCTTACTCTTTTTGTTCTTCGAAAAATATTTAATAATGCTGTCTAGACTCTGAAGTTTTAACTGATTATCTTTTGTGATTTCTATTATTTTCTTATAATAAGTAGTGTCTATCTGACCTTGAATTATTTGCGAGCAAAACACAACACAAAACGCTAGTTTTGTATACATCAAATGGAATTTTAAACGATCTTTTTTGTATCTCATATCCCAATTTTTAGTATTGTTCCTTCTCCTTTGTTAGAGACCACGTTTAAATGTCCCTTTAAAAAATGAACACGTTCTTTTATCGTCTTCAACCCCATACTCTTTGAGCCATTAACCTTTTTTGAAAATTCAAAACCAACCCCATTGTCTTGAATCGTCACTAAAATGGATTTGTTTTGCCTCTTTATTTCGAGCTTAGCAGAAGAAGCTTTGGCATGTTTTATAATATTTGAAAAAGATTCTTGTATGATGCGATATAGATTTAACTCTTGCTGAGTGGTTAATAAATCATTAATATCATCTATCTCTGCAAAGATGTATATCTCTGGGTAAGCCATATCAAGTTCTTCAATTAAATTAGAAATGATAGAAGTAATCCTTTCTTCCTTTAATTGCATCGGATTCAATCTTCTTGAAATGGATCTCATTTCTTCTATACTATCATTGAGTAGATTCTTAATTTCAGTATCATCACGAGAGACTTTATGTTTGATTAACAACAACTTTTGACCTAAACTGTCATGCAAATCTTTTGAAATTCGTTTCCGTTCATTGTCACGAGACAATAATAAATGTTGAGAA
>JANQMD010000039.1 GCA_028280265.1 Flavobacteriaceae bacterium | reverse complement strand
TTCTCAACATTTATTATTGTCTCGTGACAATGAACGGAAACGAATTTCAAAAGATTTGCATGACAGTTTAGGTCAAAAGTTGTTGTTAATCAAACATAAGGTCTCTCGTGATGATACTGAAATTAAGAACCTACTTAATGATAGTATAGAAGAAATGAGATCCATTTCAAGAAGATTGAATCCAATGCAATTAAAAGAAGAAAGGATTACCTCTATCATTTCTAATTTAATTGAAGAACTAGATATGGCTTACCCAGAGATATACATCTTTGCAGAGATAGATGATATTAATGATTTATTATCCACTCAGCAAGAGTTAAATCTGTATCGCATCATACAAGAATCTTTTTCAAATATTATAAAACATGCCAAAGCTTCTTCTGCTAAGCTCGAAATAATGAGGCAGAACAAGTCTATTTTAGTGACGATTCAAGACAATGGGGTTGGTTTTGAATTTTCGAAAAAGTTTAATAGCTCAAAGAGTATGGGGTTGAAAACGATCGAGGAACGTGTTAGATTTTTAAGAGGTCAATTAAATGTAATCTCAAATAGAGGAAAAGGAACCGTAATAACAATTGTAATATGATAGAAGAAAGAAAAAAGGCATATTAAAAGAGTCAACCTATGAAAACAAAACTCACTTATTTACTATTATTAGCTAGTTTGAGTTTCTCTTACGGTCAAATCGATACTACGTATCACAGGCAGGTATTGAAAACCTCAAAAGATATTCAACAAAAGCTAACGAGTATAGATAGCCTAATAAGCTATCAATCTAAAATAAGGCACTACAAAGATGTAGGTAGGTATATTGAGCTTGTTGAATTATACTTAGACGAAGCTTTAAAAGAAGAAGAAAAGGTTATTGCCGCAAAGAAGTTATGTGACTTAACTATTGCGCCTTATGTTATGACTGGTAATGTAGATAAGTATTACAAGCTTCTTGAAAAGCTTGAGCAACATAATAAAACTACCGTATTCCCTAAAGAAGATGTTAGAACTAGCAAAGCGAAAGATGAAGAGTTTTTATGGCGATTTAACTATTTAAAAGGAGGGTATTATGCAAACACCTCAAACTATACAGAAGCAATTAAGTTTTACAATTTATCTATTGTTTCAATAGATAAAACAACCATTGAATATGCTAAGGCACTTGGAAATATAGGAGTCTGTAATTATTACCTAGGAAATTATGCTGAAGCATTTAAAAGCCTGAAAGAATCTTCTAAGTTATTTTGGAACCTAAATTATAAAATAGAATATTACAGGACAATTTCTGGAATGCTAGATTTTTATGTCTTTTTTGGCTTGTATAAAGACGCAGTGAAGGAAAGACAAAAATTGATTGACCAAAAAGTAAATGATAGTGTTTTTCTTGGATTGGCTTATGATTATGCATTTCAGGCGATGGCTTATGAAAAGCTGAAAGACCCCAAAAAACAAGAAGAAAGCCTTATAAAAGGTCTTAAATACCTACCTCATGAAGCGGATTATGGCAGAAACTTTATTGAAATGTTATTGTATACTAATTATACTTCTTTGTATGCTCCAATTGATCATAAAAAAGCAAAAAAATATGTGGAGAGGTTAAGAGAACTCTCAAGAAATTTAGATCATAAATATATTTACTACATGAATTATGAAATAGCAGAAGCAAGCTATTTATATTATTCTGGAGAAAAAGACAAAGCATTAGAATTATACTTATCTATTTTAGATAATGCAGAAAAACAAAAAAGATTTAGAGAGGTTTCTATTGTAAGTGAAAAAATATCAGAAATTTATGAGTCAAGAAATAATATAAAAAAAGCTCTTAAATATTTAAAGTTTCACGAAAGAGTAGAAGACTCTGTTACAAGTACGCAAAAAGCAAATGTACTATCATATTACCAAACGTTGTATGCTGGTGAGAAAAAAGAGCTAGAAATTTTAAAACAAAAAGAAGCGATCCATGATTTAGAAGATGATGCTAAAATTAGAGAAAGAGCGATGCTAGTAGGGAGTATTGGACTCACATTACTTTTTGTGATTATCTTTTTGCTTAGGAATAGAAGATATTTAAGGAGAAAAAATAACCTTCAAGCCAAATTTTCTCAAAACTTACTTTTATCTCAGGAGTTAGAAAGAAGGAGAATTGCAAAAGAACTGCACGATAGTCTGGGCCAAAAGTTGTTGATTGTTAAAAATCAAATACCCAAAGAACTTGTAAAAGTAAGGGAATCTCTAGACAGCAGTATCGATGAGATGAGAGTTATTTCTAGAGCATTAAACCCATTAAAGTTAAAGGAACTTGGAATAACTTCTGCGATTAAAGGCCTTGTAAGAGATCTTGATGAAAACTGTGACGATACATACTTTTTCGAAGATGTAGAAAATATAGACGGAATGTTATCGAAGGAAAAAGAGTTGAGTTTGTACAGGATTATACAAGAATGTTTTTCAAATGTAATGAAACATGCAAAAGCGTCTTCAGCTAAACTTGAAATCAAAAAAGAAGAATCAAAAATTATCATTACCATTCAGGACAATGGTATAGGTTTCGATTTTACAAAGAACTTTAATAAGTCTAAAAGTCTCGGACTAAAGACCATTGAGGAGCGTGTCCGATTTTTAAACGGAAACTTAAAAGTAACATCAAAAAAAGGAAAAGGAGCTTTCCTTAAAATTGCAATATGATACGTAACAATCTTATAAAATTGATTTTTACCAAAAGACAATATGCTTTTTTCTTTTTGCTCGTATTTTCTTTTTACGCGTCGTATTCTCATGTACTTAAGACGCATACTATACAGCAAGTAGAAGAAGTAAAGAATAAAAAGCAGTCATTAAAAAGCTTGGACAGTATTATAAAGTTTCACTTTGGAAAAAGAGATGCTGCCATGTCGTTATTTTATTTAGAACACTATATTGATCTATCACTTCAACAAGGGAAATTTGAAGAAGCTATTGATAAGTTAGATGAATCAATTTTAGTCATAGTCCACAATTTTAGAAAGCGTACAGAATTTGAGAAACTCATAGAGAAGTGCGAAACATATAGTGTTCAAATTACAGATAATAGATTAAAAGGTAAACTCTATAGTGTTAGAGGTTACTTTTATGTGTTTACAAGCAAAAGACAAAAAGCGGGTATTGCTTTAGATAAAGCCGATTCACTTTTGATTAACGATACTTCAAAATCCCGAGCAAAGGTTCTCTATTATAGAGGGTTAGGGAAATTACAAACTGGAAATTATGATCAAGCATTTAATGATTTTAATACAGCGGGTAAATTATATAAAAAACTGGGAATAATGGAAGAGTACTATAATACAAGGGCTTACATTATTGACATGTATTATAGGGTAGGACTGTATCATAAATCAGCACAGGAAAGAGAAAAATTAATTCAAGAAAAGCTAGATGGTAAGGTATTTGAAAGAATACCTTTTGAGTATATTAACTTGGCAAATGCATACAGAAATCTGGAAAATGATGAAAAACGAAGAGAAAGTATTAGAGCAGCATTAGAATTCCTAAAAAATGAAGGAGAAACAGATGAAAACTTACTTTACCGCAGATTGGTTTATGCAAACTTGGTGCATATAGAAGCCTCTGCAAACGATATTGATCAAGCAAAATATTTTTTAGACTTACTATCGAATAGTTTTCCTTCTGTAGAGTCAAGAGAATCTAATCCATTCTATAAAATAGCAGAAAGTGATTATCTAAGGGTAAATAAGCAATATCAAAAAGCCATAAGTATTCTAAAAGAAATGATGGAAAATGAATACAATAAAGGGTCTTATCAATATAAAAATGCAGCCAATATCATTTCTAGTATTTATGAATCTATGGGAGATTTTGAAAAAGCACTTATGTACAGTAAAAGGTACCATAGAATAAAGGATTCGGTGGCAACACTTAAAAAATCAAACGCACTATCATATTATGAATCTCTATACGAAAAAGAAAAAAGCGATCTGGAGATTTTAAGGCAGCAAGAGGCTATTGAAGATCTCGAGAACGAAGTTAGACTCAGAAAGAGAGAGATGGTCTATGGATTTTTAGCATTATTTCTGTTGTTTTTGATTTTATTCTTATTCAGAAATTATACTTATTTGAAAAGAAAAAATGCACTGCAAACAAAATTCTCACAAGGCTTATTGATATCTCAAGATTTAGAGAGAAAAAAAATCTCAAAAGAATTGCGAGATAGTGTAGGTCAGAGATTATTACTTGTGAAAAATCAACTTCCTAGTGAGTATGATGAACTTAAAGAATCTTTAGACACAGGAATTGAAGAAATGAGAGCAATATCTCGTACTTTAAGTCCAATTCAATTACAGGAACTGGGTATTACATCTGCGATTAGAAATCTTGTTGATGTGATGGATGAAAGTAATTCTGATGTGTTCTTTTTTGGGAATATCGAAAACATCGATGGACTTTTATCAAAAGAGAAAGAATTGAGTTTGTACAGGTTAATTCAAGAGTGTTTTTCAAATGTGCTAAAACATGCGAAGGCCCAATCTACTCAATTGAAATTAAAGAAAAATAAAGAAAATGAAATAGAAGTAACCATTCAGGACAATGGAATTGGATTCGAATTTTCAAAAAAGTTTAAGGATTTAAGAAGTTTAGGTTTAAAAACAATTGAAGAACGCGTTCGATATTTAAATGGAACATTAAATGTAGAATCTAAACAGGGGAAAGGAACTATCTATAAATTATTAATTAAAACTTCTTAAAAGATTACTCTAGTTCCTTCATGGGATCCCAAAAAATTTTTTCTAAATCTTGGATTTGATTTTCCTTAACAACAATTCCTTCACTTTCTAGTAGCTGTTGCATAAGGTTTGTACCCTGAAAATGATGTTTTCCAGTTAGCAGCCCTTTTCTATTAACAACTCTGTGTGCAGGAACATCCTCATATTTCCCAGATCCATTCATGGCCCAACCTACCATTCTAGCAGAGCGGGCAGCGCCTAAATATTTTGCAATGGCACCATAACTAGTAACTCGTCCATAAGGAATCAAGCGAGCTACTTGGTAAACTCTTTCAAAAAAATTATCGTTTTCTTTCACAAAATGAAAGTACAAAAATTAATAGTTCAATTTAAACTTAATATAAGTAATAGCCTTGTCTTGTTCTAGATATTGCTTTTCGTAGAAGGTTTGTGTATCAGTGACCTCTGCTGGAGAAGATTTTAATTTATACACATCATGACTTGCATGCAAAACTTCATGACCTTCTCCATGGAGTAATCCCAAAGTATAACCATGCATAAACTCACTATCAGTTTTTAGATTTACAACGCCATCTTCTTTCAAAATATGATGATATTTTTTCAGAAAATCGTGATTGGTCATACGATGTTTGGTACGCTTGTATTTGATTTGAGGATCAGGAAAAGTAATCCAGATTTCATCTACTTCATTTTGATCGAAAATAAAATCAATTAGTTCGATTTGAGTTCGAATGAAAGCAACATTTTTAAGGCCTTCTTCGATAGCTGTTTTAGCTCCTCTCCAAAAACGAGCTCCTTTGATATCAATACCAATAAAATTTTTATCAGGATTTTTTTGAGCAAGCGCAATGGTATATTCTCCTTTACCACAACCCAATTCTAAAACTATAGGAAGGTTGTTTTTGAAAAAAGAATGCCATTTTCCTTTGTAAGGGAAATGGTGAATTACTTCTTCTCGTGTAGGCTGAATTACATTAGAAAACGTTTCGTTTTCTTTGAAGCGTTTGAGTTTGTTTTTACTTCCCAAAGCGAAGCGACTTTTTAGTCTTCTGTTCCTTCTTTAAGAAACTTACGTGATTCTTTCATCCAGTACCAAAGTAACCATAAAAGAATACCTAAAAAAGCCCAGTTGATTGCGTTAGAAGTCCACCATCCACCACTTCCTGTGGCTATGTCAAGGCGAAACCAATTAAAAGGAAGAAACAAAACGTTTGTGAATAATTCTCCAATCAGTTTAAAAATATTGAACGCTATCATATCTTGAGTATATTTACGCTGCAAAAATATAAAAACTCAACATGCTAGCCAATTTTTTTGGAAAAACAAATCCAGCAAACTATGTGATTCTTTTTCTCCTTTTTTTAGGATGGTATTTGAGTGTATTTTTTTTAGGACTTTTCCCTGAAAAGACAAGAGAACTATCCACTGTAGATTTTGCCACAATACTAGGTGTTTTTATACTTGCCTTTTTCTTTTATAATTTCATTTTAACCAAGAATAAATTGACATTATACAACACGTATGGTTTCTTCTTTTTCACCACACTATTTACTTTTTTTCCCGAAACGATGCTCCACAAAGAGGAATTAGTCTTGAATCTTATTTTACTCATTTTTTTAAGAAGAGTATACAGTTTAAGAACAGATAAAATAGTGATCAAAAAAATGTTTGATAGTGGTTTTTGGTTGGCTATTCTCTATATTTTAAACCCTTTTTCACTTGTTTATTTGATATTACTTTACACCTCGATAGCGCTATTCCAAAAATTAAATATAAAAACGTTTATCATTCCTATTATTGGATTTATAACTCCCGTAATTTGTTACTTCACCTATTGTTTTTGGTTAGATAAAACGGAAGATTTTATCCATCGTTTTTCTTTTTACACCGATTATAACTTTGAAGCGTATACATCTTCAAATAAAGCTTTTTATGTACTTGTATTTTTAGGAGTTTTATGCCTGTCGTCAATCTTATTTAAAACACCTAAAGTGTTTTCGGTGAGTGGAAATTATAGAAAATTTTGGATGCTGACCATTCTCAATTTTCTGGTAGCAATAGGGTTTATTATTTTTTTTGATGGAAAAACAGGAGCAGAGTTGATGTTTTTATTTTTTCCAATATCCATCATTTTAACCAATGGAATAGAAGGAATTCAAAAGCAATTTTTAAAAAATATTATTTTGATTTTATGTTTAGTGCTGCCAATTTTTTTGCTTATAATTTAGGTCCAAATGATAAATCCCCAGCATCACCTAAACCAGGAACAATATAACCTCGATCATTTAACTTAGAGTCGATATCAGCAATCCATAACTCAGTATTTTCAGGGAAATACTCTTTAATATATTCTACACCTTCCTTAGAACCGATAACAGCAGCCAAATGAATTTTTTTCGGTGTACCAAATTGGGCAATAGCATTATAGACAGATACCAAAGATTGACCAGTTGCTAACATAGGGTCCGCCAAAATAAGTGTTTTCCCATCCAAGGAAGGGGAGGCAAAATATTCAACTTTAATTTCAAAATGGTCATCATCATTTGGATGAAATCTATAAGCAGAAATGAAAGCATTTTCTGCGTCATCAAAATAATTTAAAATCCCTTGATGAAGTGGTAGTCCCGCTCTTAAAATTGAGCAAATAACAAGATCGTTTTGTATGATTTCAGATTCTTTCGCTCCTAATACGGTTGAAATTTTTTCTGTTCCGAAATTTAATTTTTTACTAAGCTCATAAGAAAGTATTTCGCCAATTCTTTCGATGTTTCTCCGAAAACGCATAGAGTCTTTTTGGATATTTTCATCCCGAATTTCTTTCAAAAAAGTGTTTAAAACAGAACACTCTTTTAGCAAGTGATGAACTTTCATAGGGCAACAGGTTTAAATTAAATTCGTATCTTTCGACAAATCAAATGTAAACTATTTCATCAATTTACACATTGATGTTTCTTTATAAACAACCAAAAGTTACACAACCAAAACCAAAAAGAGTCTTAAGAGGCTCTTTTTTATTGACATCGTAAAAGGTTAATAATTATAGTTTTAGGGATTAGTCCCAAAAGTTGTGTGTATCTTTTAAACTGATTTTGTGAAGAAGAAAAAAATAGATCAATTTATAATCATTGTTACTACACTAATAAAGAAATCTATCGATATTCATTTTTGCCTTGACGCAAAAACGAATCAAAAAAGTCAAGACTGATGAAAAAAATCTAAAAAAACTACAGAATCACCATCCACAGATGGAAAGAACTCTCCCAATTTCATCGGGATCAAACAGCTTTCCATCTTTTATTCAATCCTGCTTCTTTGTTTTTCAAGACTTTTTTCAATAGGTCGTTTGTTTTACTGAGATGCTTCGCCTCAATCATTTTTCAGGTCAGGGTTAAAAGTTGTGTGTGAGCTCAGATAAATAACGAATACTGATCAATAAATTACGATTGAAGAAAGTATGTATGTATGAGGAAAATTCATCAGAGAATAGAGATACGAATCAGTTTAAATCGTTTATGTACAAGTCGTTTTTTATGACTCTTTAGGCAATGAAAGCCAGCACAATGACTGTAAATAAACTATTGTTGTTTTTAATCCATAAGCTATAATTTTCAATGTTTATCATTCGATCTTCTATATTTATCATTCAAATATCGTCAATCAAAAATCTACAATCATCAATAACAAACACAACAATTGATCTTGATTCAATTTTAGCTCACATTTAAAGTTCAATTTAACATAAATGCCTGATGGACTTGCACTAAGGAGGTTTATTGTAGAATAGATTCAATTTTTTGCACGACTGTTTTTGGATTGATACTTTCCATCACTTTTTCGTAACCATTTAGAACTTTATTTCCATAAATGGAAGAAGGAAGCTTTGGATATTTTTCAAGATCAGGAAGTATGCAATAATCTTGTGGTTGATTGTAAGGAGCAAAACCAGCATAAGGATGTGTAGCCCCCCATAACGTAACTGTTTTTACTTGTTGCATCGCTGCCAGGTGAGCATTCCCAGAATCCATGGAAAGCATAAGGTTTAAATGGGCAATCAAATTCAATTCCTGATCAAAAGATAATTTACCTGCAATGTTTTTTGTTTTTGGGAACTTCTTCTCTAACAAATCAAGAATAGCAATCTCTTTTTTGCCTCCACCAAAAAGAATGATTTGATATTTTTTTGAAAGTTGTTCTATGACTTTTTCCATAAGATGAAGCGGATATACTTTCCCTTCAAAAGCAGCAAAAGGAGCTATGCCAATCCACGGAGCATCCTTTTTACCAATTAAATTTTGAACTTCGTCCGAAATTTCCTTTACAGATAGCGTGTCAGGTTGACCTATATTTACAGGAAAACCTAAATCTGAGAGGACATCGGCATAACGTTGATGAGATGTTTTAAGCTGTTGAAAAATCTTGTTTTCCTCTCTAGTTAATGCTTTTTTCGCCTTTCTACCTTTATCTATATAGGCAATTTTAGAAGATGTCATAGAAAAAAATCTTCGTAAAATCTTTGATCGAAGCACGTTATGAAAATCGGCTACATGTGTAATTTTTAGATGCCTTAGCTCCTTAAATAATTGATACAGTCCTAAAATACCTTTGTGTTTCCCTTTTACATCAGCAGCAAAAAAATGAACATTGGGAATATCGGCAAAGAGAGCTTTTAAAAAAGGCTTCGACAAAACGGTAACTCTGCAATCTGGATACTGTTTACAAAAAGCCCTAAGTACAGGAACACTCATGGCAACATCACCCATTGCTGAAAGTCGAATGACTAAAATATGTGCTTTTTTACTCACTTTGGTAAAAGTAATCTTTTCCTTTAAAAGCCAAAAAGTCTTTGCAAAATGAAATAACCTACAGGCAAATAAAAATGTATCTTTGTGCCTTATTCAAAAAGGCATTTCATGATTCAATCCATGACAGGATACGGGAAGTCCGTATTGCAATTACCCACTAAAAAAGTAACTGTTGAAATCAAATCCTTGAATAGTAAGAACCTCGATTTAAATGTGAGAGTACCCTCTTACTACAGGGAAAAAGAATTGGAAGTTAGAAAAGAATTGGCTTCTCAGCTAGTAAGGGGAAAGGTCGATTTTTCCATTTTCGTTGAAATGACAGCAGACGAAACTTCCACAACAGTAAACAGAGGTGTTGTTAGTGAATACATTCAGCAACTTAAAAATGTGGTTCAAACTGGTTCTTCGGATGATGTAGAACTCTTAAAAATGGCTGTTCGAATGCCAGATGCTTTAAAGACCGAGCGAGAGGAGTTAGACGAAAATGAATGGAAAGAAATCAATGCTCATGTATTAAAAGCTTTGGAAGACATTATTCAATATCGAATAGATGAAGCAGAATCACTGGAAGCCGATTTCATATTGAGAATAGAAAACATACAAAAGCATCTAGATGAAGTTCGTTCGATGGATGAAGATCGAATTGAGCAAGTAAAAATAAGATTACAAAAAGCAATTTCTGATTTAAAAGTTGAGGTAGATGCAAATCGATTTGAGCAAGAGTTAATTTACTACCTAGAAAAACTAGACATCAACGAAGAAAAAGTTCGTCTAGCTAACCATTTGGATTATTTTTTGACACAATTGGCAACACCCGATTCTAATGGAAAGAAATTAGGATTCATTGTACAGGAAATAGGAAGGGAAATCAATACCATAGGATCCAAAGCGAACTATGCTCCCATGCAAAAATCTGTGATTCAGATGAAAAATGAATTGGAAAAAATAAAAGAGCAAATTCTAAACGTATTGTAAATGTCGGAATTCAAAGGAAAATTATTCGTTTTCTCAGCACCTTCTGGATCGGGAAAAACAACCATCGTTCGCCATTTATTAAGTCAAGAGAGATTAAATTTAGGTTTTTCTATATCTGCCACATCCAGAGAACCACGAGGAACAGAAGTAGATGGAAAAGATTACTATTTTATTGATAAAAGTGACTTTATTAATAAAATAAAGGAGGATGCATTTGTAGAATGGGAGGAAGTATATCATGATAATTTCTATGGAACTCTTAAGACCGAAGTTGAGCGAATTTGGGCTTCTGGCAAACATGTCATTTTTGATATCGATGTCGTTGGAGGCTTACGTATCAAAAAGAAATTTCCTGAAATTACTTTAGCAGTTTTTGTAAAGCCACCAGATATTAACGAGTTGATTAGACGACTTAAGAAGAGAGCTACAGAAAGCGAGGATAAAATTAAGATGAGGGTTGCAAAAGCCTCAGTAGAAATGGCTTTGGCACCTCAATTTGATAACATCATAAAGAATTATGATTTGGATGTCGCTTTGAAGGAAGCAGAAGATTTGGTAGAAGCATTTCTAAAAAAATAAAATTCCATGAAAGTCGGATTGTATTTCGGATCTTTCAATCCCATTCATGTTGGGCATCTCATCATTGCAAATCATCTAGTTGAATATTCAGATTTAGATGAAGTTTGGTTTGTAGTTACCCCTCAGAGCCCTCATAAAAAAAAGCAGACATTGTTAGATAACCACCATAGATATGAGTTGGTTTATGAGGCGGTAAAAAATTATCCTAATTTAAAACCTTCAAACATCGAGTTTCAACTTCCGCAACCGAATTACACAGTTCATACACTGGCACATATTTCTGAGAAATATCCCAATAAAGAATTTTGTTTGATTATGGGGGAAGACAATTTAAAGACTTTCCACAAGTGGAAAAACTACGAAACAATTCTTGAGCATCATCAAATTTATGTGTATCCTCGAATAGGAGGGGGAAAGGTAAACAACCAATTTCGTGAGCATTCTAAAATTCATCGTATAGATGCGCCTGTTATTCAAATTTCTGCAACTTTAATTCGAAATGGAATTAAAGAAGGTAAGAACGTAGCACCTATGTTGCCAAAAGAAGTTTGGAAGTATATTGATGAAATGAACTTCTATAGAAAATAAAGAAAACCTGTTGTTTATTGGCGCCTTCAAACCCGATGCTTGCCTCGAAATTAACATTTAATTTTCTGTCAATGCATTGTGTGTTTGCATTGATGTAGCTTACTTAGGAATTTTGAGAGGACTTTACTATCAGTGAAGTGACAATTTTATAAATCGAATGTTAAGGTCGAGTAAAATCCGACAGGATTTTGTATCGAGATTTGGGATTTCATAATTCCATTATCCTATATTTGTCCAATGGCTTTCGACAATATCATTGGGCAACAGCACATCAAAAATCACCTGCAAACTTCGGCAGAAAATGGACGAATTCCACATGCACAATTGTTTGTAGGAAAAGAAGGAAGTGGCACACTTCCCACAGCCATTGCCTATGCTCAATTTTTATTGGAGCTTTCTTCTGAGAATCCAGAAGCGACTCGATTGAAGGCAGCAAAATTACAGCATCCCGACTTGCATTTTACGTTTCCTGTGACCACCAATGATTCGGTAAAGAAACACCCTGTGAGTGATTTATTTTTGGAGGATTGGCGTGCTTTTATAGCAGAGCAATCTTATGGTAGCTTGTTCAATTGGTTACAGTTTATTGGTGTAGAAAACAAACAAGGGCTGATTGGTGTAGATGAAGCGCAGGAGATTGTCAAAAAGCTACAGCTCAAATCCTACGAAGGTGGGTTTAAGGTGATGATTATTTGGATGGCGGAAAAGATGAACATTGCCGCGGCCAATAAGCTGTTGAAACTCATCGAGGAGCCGCCTAGTAAAACAATCTTCCTACTCGTTACTGAAAATGAAGATCAGATTATCAATACTATCAAATCGCGTTGCCAGGCGTTGCATTTTCCTGTTTTGAGTGAGCAAGACATTGCGCAAGCTTTGGTAGAAAGAGAAAGCGCCTCTGAAAACGAAGCGGCGAAGATCGCACATCAAGCAGAAGGAAACTACAACAAAGCGGTTCATATTTTAAAGCAAGACTCCAGTGATTTACAATTCGAACAGTGGTTCATCACCTGGATTCGATCGGCTTTTAAAGCTAAAGGAAATGCAGCTGTAATTCAGGATTTGGTGGCTTGGTCGGATGAGATTGCGAAATCGGGACGAGAAACCCAAAAGCGTTTTTTGAGCTATTGCCTTCAGTTTTTTAGACAGGCTTTGTTATTGAATTACCAATCGCCACAGTTGGTTTTTCTGGAAACTCAAACCCCAAAGTTCGATTTGAAAAATTTTGCACCTTTTGTCCACAGTGGTAATATTCAAGAGATCAACAAAGAGCTCAACGACGCGCTCTATCATATTGAGCGAAATGGAAATGCGAAGATTATTCTACTCGATCTTTCCATGAAGTTGACACGGTTGTTGCATAAGAAGGAGGAGAAGGTTTGACACCCTCCCTTTCTCCCTCCTCGAGGAGGGAATCCTATGGAATGTCCCCTTGAGGAGACTACAGGGGTGAATGTGTCAAAATATTTTCCTACTTTTAAAATAAAAATTGCGAAACAAAATCATTCCATACAATCCTGAATTGAAGGCTTACGCTCGTGCTTTAAGAAAGAACATGACTTTTGCTGAGGTCATTCTTTGGCAAAAAATTAGAAAAAGAGCTTTCGGTGTGCAATTTCACAGACAGGTACCTATGCTGAATTATATTGTTGATTTCTATTGTCATGAGATTGGTTTGGTCATCGAGGTTGATGGCAGTAGTCACGATCATAAGTACTTGTACGATGCCAAAAGACAAGGAGCATTGGAAAAACAAGGTGTTATTTTTCTTCGGTTTACCAATAAACAAGTATTGAAAAATTTATTTGGTGTTTTGCTGGCTATTGAAGCGAAAGTGGAAGAGTTGGTTGAGGAGCAGAATTCAGATTGACACTTGGTCACACCCCTGTGGTCCCCTCAAGGGGACAAATTAATGAGGTATTCAAGTAGTGCCCCTCTGACTTGTCCCCTTGAGGGGACCACAGGGGTGATAACTACTTTTCACTCCTATTCTGATGTAATTTCATAAATAATGTGTTTATGAAAATTACTTTGCACTAGAAAGTCTTTGATCTTATTAATAATAACTTCAGAATCAGATTTAAGAGCAATCCAATAATTCCATTTAGAATCAAATAGATTTGCATGCCCCTCATTCCGAACTAAGTTCAAGGTAATCTTCTTATTTATCAAACTAAAATATTGTCCATCTCCATAATGCAATCCATCTCGTTCTACTAGATTAAATTCCAATTCTTGAGAAAAAGAACTATTGCTTTGAAATTCTTCAGCAACAAATTCAACAAACTCAAGGAAACTCATTTCTGATTTACATTTGATGTATTGAGTCATTAGATTTAGACGGCTTTTAAACTGCAATTTTTTAGTTCGCTATTTTAAATTATAGCCTTTATTAACAATTTGAACTACTGCAGTAACTCCAATAATTTTTGATTTAATTTCTCTCCTCGTAAATTACGTCCAATGATTTTTCCGTTTTCTGCTATTAGAAAATTGTCTGGTATTCCGTTAATTCCATATATTAACGAAGCCTTATTTTTTTGACCTTTTAAATCGCTTACATGAATCCAATTTAAATTGTCTTTCTTTACGGCCTTTAACCAGCTTTCTCTATCTTGATCTAATGAGACAGCTAATATTTCAAAACCTTTTGGATTAAATTTTTCGTATGTTTTCACTAGGTTCGGATTTTCTTGACGACAAGGGCCACACCAAGATGCCCAAAATTCGAGAAGAACAATTTTCCCACTAATATTAGATAATTTCTTTAACTCTCCATTTAGGTTTTCCAACTCAAAATCTACAAATTGTTCTCCAACTTTAGGTTCTTTGTTTAATTCAATGTATCTCATAATTTCCTTTCCAAATCGCGAATTTTTGTTTTTAAGTGAAAGCTTACTGTATAACTCTATTGTTTTTTCTTTGCCTAAAGTTGTAGAATATGTCGATAGAATACTTGAGCTGACAATACTATTTGGGTTTTTGCTTACAAAATCTAACTCATATTTTAACCAAGGTCTTGGTATAGTATCAAGTCTTGTGTATAGCAATTGGCTTAGTTTTTCAGCTTCTGAGCCTGTAACATTGGCGTTTTTAAAGTTAGTTTTAGTTGCATCAAATGTCATTGGCTTATTTTCTGCCCATAAAAATCTATACTGAGAAAAGTCCTTTTTTCTTATCACTATCTGTGTCTGGGGATTAGGTATTTTTGAGTTAAAAACAAAAGTATTATTCTCAACTTTTGTTGAGTCAATGGTTTTATTATCTATATCCAAATAAATAAATGTTCCATTTTCAATTCCGCTGGTTTTTCCATTTAAAGAGAATCTAGCCTCTTCTTTTTCATTACAAGAAAGTATCTGTAATATAATTATTCCAAATATTATTTTTTTCATAAATGTTTGCTTTTGCTTGTAGCTAAATTATTACTAAGCTTCGATAAGCTCAAGTAAAGTTTTAACATTAAATTACAATGAAGTGCAACTTTTGGTTTTGTCTAAAATTAGTAAAAAAATTTTACCTTGTCTGTAACCTTTTCCAAAAACGCAGGTTTACAGAATAGAAACCAACTAAAAACAAACCGTTGAATACAATGACCGATGAGGAAATCATGTTAAAAGTATCTGAGGGAGACCTCGATCAGCTTCGGATTCTGTTTGACCGTTACCATCTAAGAATTTACAACTTCTTTCAAAAGATGGTGCGCAATCAGGCAGTGAGTGAAGACTTAACACAAGATGTATTTGCCAAGGTCATTCGATATAAAAGTTCATACAAACACGGAAATTTTGCTTCCTGGATTTTTACGATAGCCCGAAATATATTTTCGACCTATTACCAAAAGCAAAAGAAGGAAAGAAGTCAGCTGATCAACGATGATTTGACAAGTTCAAACGAGGTGTTAATCACAGAGAGTAATGAAGAGGAGTTGTCTCATTTGCAAAGAGCCTTGTTAAAACTAAGCAATTCGGACAGAGAGCTGATTGTGATGCATCGCTTTCAGGAGATTAAGTACGAACAGATTGCGGAAATCATGGGAAGCTCAGAAGGAGCTGTAAAAGTAAAGGTACACAGAGCCTTAAAAAAATTAAAAGAGATCTATTTTCAGACGATATGAATAATTAAGCGGCAGAGTTACAGAGTGGCAAAGTTGCAGAGTTAGAAAATAGAAGTACAAAATTAGAGATATGAAGTACGAAGAAATACAAGAAAAACTGGTTGATTTTTTAGATCAATCGTTACCAGAACAAGAAATGAAAGAAATTCAAGAACATATTGATCAAAATGCCGAACTCGCTCACGAGGTGGAGGAGATGAAGAAGTTATTCTTCGACATGACTGAGGAGGAAATGGAAGAACCTAGTCCGTCGTTGCGAATGAACTTCGAAGAGATGCTAGCAACCGAAAAGGCAAAGACTACCAAGGTTATTTCTTTACAAGAACGCACTTCCTGGAAGCCTTACATCCGAGTAGCAGCCAGTATTTTGATTGTGGTGAGTGCCTTTTTAATTGGAAGGATTTCATTACAGAAAAAGGAAAATATCAATCCAGAGGTGGCTAACATTCTCACAAAATTAAATAGCCATAGTGCCAGTCAACGAATTGCGGCTTTAAACTCATCAGAAACCTTAGAAACAGAGAATACAAAAATTATAGACGCTTTGATTGACCGATTACTAAACGATGAAAAACCTAGTGTGCGACTAGCTGCAGTAGAAGCATTATCGAAGTTTTCATCCTTAGAAATGGTTAAAAAAGCCTTCCTAACATCGTTGAGAACTGATAAAGATCCAGCGATTCAAATTGAACTGATTCAAGTTCTAGCGAAAATTCAGGAGAAAAGAGCGCTATCTCCTATGAAGAAATTGTTGGACAATGAAAACGTTCCAGAGTACGTAAAAAAAGAAATACAAATTAACATTCCTAGTGTATCCTAGGACACATAAAAAAACACAAAATCATGAAAAAATTATTCATATTTATCTTCTTCTGTTCAGCCGTAGCATTTGCGCAAAAGAAAGATTACAAACGATCCTTACAAGGAATTAAAAAGGTAACATTTAAAAGTAATGTAAGCATTAAGGTAGTTGCTGGAAGTGGTAACGAGCTGGTGATTGCTGAGAGAAGAAAAAACCGCAATCACGACCGATTTGATAATCACTTTGAGCAAGAGGAGCACGAAGAGCACCAAGAAAATGGTAAGAAAAGAAAAACAAAGAAGGACAGAAGAGAAGGATTACGTCCTATCTACCCTGGAGGAGAGGATACTACAAAAGGCTTAGGGTATTCAGTAACTGAAGAAAATGGTGAACTAATCATTGTAGATTTGAAATCGTACATGCAAAGACGTCCGGTAACAATCACCTTACCAAAAACGATGAACATCAATGTGGATGCAGGGAACTTAGGCGGAGTAAGCATCGATGGGTTTACAAGCGAAGTAGAAGTAGACACCAATGTTGGAACCATTGATCTTAAAAATGTAACTGGACCGATTACAGCACATACAAGCACAGGAACTATCAATGTTGATTTTGCTACTGTGAGTCAGTCTTCACCAATTACCATTTCAACCTCTGTAGGAATTATTGATGTGAGTTTACCGACGAATACCAAGGCCAATTTAGACATCAAAACAAACGGAACTGTATACACCAATTTCGATTTCAAAGCACCTGATAAAAAAGGATTGCCAAACAGAAGCGGATTGAAAAATATCCGTAGAGAAATTAACGGAGGTGGTGTAAAGATTAAATTAAAATCTTCATTAGGAGATATCTTCTTAAGAAAGAAATAATATTAAAAGGAATAAGGTTGTCATTTCTCACCCAAACAGAGGTTCGAAATGACAATCGATTCTGAAAACATCAACAAAACGTAATCTTATAAAAATGAAAAGAATACTCTTCTTCATAGGACTGCTGTTGACTTTTAGCAACCTAACAGCCCAAAAAAAAGTAACTGCCAATGAGCGTAGTTCAGGAATTGAGAAGGTGTTTGTTCACGTAAAGTTTGCCGACAATATTGTGATCAAACAATGGAATAAAAACGAAGTATCCGTAGAAGCTTCAGTGAACATCAACGACAACGAGCACAACGATTATTTTAGTTTAAAAACCGATAAAATTGGATCTACTTATACTGTAAAATCGGACTACGGGAGGTTCTTTAAAGAGCATGGATACAATTCTTCCAGCTGGAGAAAGCGTAGAGAAAAACATGACGACGATGACGGTCCTTGTCGTTGTAGTAATGAGATGGATATTTTCTATACGATTTATGTTCCCCAAAACATGGATTTAAAAGTAAAAAGTATCTCTGGAAATGTAGAAGCAGATAGTTATGTTGGCTATTTAAACCTAGATTTGATCAGCGGAAATATCGATATCAAAAAGCATTCAGAAGACATGCGTTTGAAGACCATTAGTGGTGATATTGATATCTATGTGTCGGACGCTACTTTTGAAGCCAAAACCTTAACGGGAGGCATTTATTCTGATTTGGATATTGATTTTAGCAAACACAAAAGAAACAATCACAGTCAGAAAATTAGAGCCAAGGTAAAAAATGGAAAAGCGAACTTAGAGTTGAGTACGATTAGCGGTGATATCTTTTTGAGAAAGTCTTAATCTTATGCTTCTTTGAGTGAAGAACAACATTTTAATTTAATTAGACATCTATATATAGAACACCTCGATTCCCGTATATTGGGTTACAGTGGTGTTTTCATATTTTCCCATTTATACCTTCATTATATTATAACTATTTTAAAGTACTTACTTAAATCTCTTAAAAATTATGAATCCATCAACTTTGAAAAAACTATTCTTCATTAGTCTGCTCATTCTAACGAATCACTTACTGACTGCTCAAGAAAGTCCTTGTCATTATTTTGGACTGAAAAAACCTGCTAAAACCCCACAAGATTTTAATCCAGTTCTCTTAGATTTAAATGGGAGTTTTAAATTTAATGTAGAGATTAAAAAATGTGATGAAATCTATTTCACAACCATCGACTCTGAGGAAAACATTTACTTTTCGAAAAAGCAAAATGGGAAATGGAGCAAACCCAAAAGAGCCTCTTTTTCTGATCCAAACTATGGCGATGCCGATCCTTTTTTAACGAAAGAAGGTGATAAAATCTATTTTATTTCAAAAAGACCTACTAGCTCAACAGACAAGAAGCTGGATTGGAATATCTGGTATGCCGATAATAACAATGGTGTATGGACAGATCCAAAACCGCTTCCTAGTCCTATTAATTCTGGTGAATTTGACGAATACTTCTTCTCAATTTCAGAGAAAGGAAATGCTTTTTTCTCTTCAAACAGAAAAGAAGGACAAGGCTCTTTCGATATCTACACAACAAAAGTTTTAGGCAACAATCAATATTCAGAGCCCAAAAATGTTGGAAGACCATTGAGTACAGGGAAGTATGAATTTGACCCTTATATCTCAGCAGATGAAAAGCTAATGATTTTCTCAATCAATGAAAAAGGTAATAGTAGTTTGTATTATAGCTATAAGGATGGTAACAACAACTGGGCAAAACCACAAAACTTAGGAAAGAAAATTAATATTACAAATCAAGATTTTGCCCCATCGCTATCCGCGGATGGTAAGTTTCTATTTTATTCGAATAATGGGAAATTGAGATGGGTAAGCACTAAAATATTGAACATTCCTAACTAACGTTGAATTCTTACAGAATAGTAAATTTAATATCAAGAAAATTGTGATGTCATTACGATCACGCTTTAGCGTGAGAAGTAATCTCTTTAGTACATAAATTAAACAGATTGTGTCGGCTAATGCCTCGCAATGACAAACTAAAAAACTTTTATATGAGTATCTCGATAAACCTGTCTGCCGAACAGGCAGGCTCGATACAGGCTCTAGTCGAAATCAAAAGGAGAAACCTATTGAAGTTAAGATGTTTCGCCGTGTGTTCCTCACTCCTTCTACATGACAATGCTTTTAAAATAAATATTTTAAGCAATGATTATCAGTGAAAAGTTTATATCAGACCCACATTATTTCATGTTTAAACTACTATATTAAACCGACCTCTTTATCTATTTTTTCGTTTCATAAACCTCAGCAATCGTAGGGTTTTCAGGACAGCTTTTTATCTGTTCTAACACATCCCCAACCTTTACACTTCCTGTTTGCAGGATTTTAAAATACACGCCACTCATGCTTGTGTTCCAAAATTCTTTGACGACTTTCATATCATTGAAACGCACTCCCAATTTCATACAAGGTTGTCTGGGTTTGGTCACTTCGACAATGCATTCTCCTACTTTAAACCTGTCCCCCACATGAGTTTTTGTCTCATCCAAATCATCTATGGTTAAGTTCTCTCCGAACATTCCATGATCCCACTCAGCATTCGGAAATAATTCCTTGAAATAATCGTAGTGTTTTAAGGAATAGCCATAGACTGCTTGTTCTACTCCACCATGATGGATGCGATCGCAAATGGTATCTTTTTTGACGGTTTCAATGTCTAGAAAAATAGGTTCTTGCACAGGATATTTAAAAACCCCTGTGGTGACTTTTTTCCCTTTCCAGTCAATTTCTTTCCGTTCTCCTATGTTGGTTGAGATAATTTTCATGGTTTTGATTTTTAGAGTCACTGCGAGGAAATAATTCCGAAGCAGTCTTACTTTTATTAATGAGATTCCTTCTCACGCTAAAGCGTGATCGGAATGACAATTATTTCAAAAAGTTTTGCAATACATCTGCAATCTTCCGATTGTCGGAAAGTTGTGGAATTTTATTCTGTCCGCCAAACTTTCCAATCGATTTCATATACTCGTGAAACCCTCCTTTTTTTACTTTTCGAATCACAAGAGGTTTCAAGACTTTTCCTTCAATCAAATCTAAGTAATAGATATTCTGTTCTTGCATGGAAGCGTCGATTTTCGATGCTAGTGCTTCTATATTTTCTGGTTCATTTTCGAACTCAATAAACCATTCGTGGTAAGGCAATCCTTCCTCTGGATTTACCTGTGGAGCCACTGTAAATTCACTCACCGTAGTTGGGGTTTCTTTAATCGCATCATTCAATGCTTTTTCTACCTCTTTTCCAATCACATGCTCACCAAAAGCAGAAATAAAGTGTTTGATTCTCCCTGTCACTTTAATTCGGTAAGGAAGCAATGAGGTGAACTCTATCGTATCTCCAATGTTATAACCCCAAAGTCCTGCATTGGTGTTTAAAATAATGACATAGTTCACTCCCAACTGAACATCTTCCAGAGAAATTCTCGTTGGATGTTCGTCAAAAAATTCATCTGCAGGAATAAACTCATAAAAGATGCCACTGTTTAATTGCAATAGCATTCCTTTTTCTTTTTGAGAATCCTGATACGCGATAAACCCCTCCGAGGCTGGGTACAGTTCTATGTAATCTATCTTTTTACCAATTAATGTTTCAAACTTGTTTTTGTAAGGTTCAAAATTTACCCCACCATAAATGAAAAAGTTGAAGTTAGGAAAGAGTTCTGAGATGGTTTTGCCTGTTTTCTCAATCAACTTTTCAAAATACATCTGAACCCAGGAGGGTATTCCACTAATCACAGACATGTCTTCCTGCAAAGTCTCCTCAACAATGGCATTTACTTTGGTATCCCAATCTTCGATACAGTTGGTTTCCCAGCTTGGCAATCGATTCTTCAATAAATACTGAGGGACATAGTGTGCGACAATACCACTCAACCTCCCTAGTTTGATGCCATTTTTGTCTTCTAAGACTGGACTTCCTTGTAAAAAAATCATTTTCCCATTTACGAAACTAGCATCTTTGGTTTCTGCAATGTAAAACAACAAAGCATTTCTAGCTGCTTTGATATGCGTAGGCATTGAGTCTTTTGTGATGGGAATGTATTTAGCTCCAGAAGTGGTGCCAGAGGTTTTTGCAAAATAGATGGGTTTTCCTTTCCATAACACGTCTTTCTCACCAGCCACCATTCGATCTACATAGGGTCGTAGACCTTCGTAATCATTAACAGGAACACAATTTCTAAAATCGCTATAGGTTTTAATTTTATCGAAATGATGGTCTTTTCCAAAGGCTGTGTTTTGTGCCTTTGAAATCAGCTTTTTAAATACTTTCTCTTGCGTCTTATGTGGCTGAAAAGCCCATTTATACACACGCTTACGAACTTGTTTTGCAAAGGGTACAGCAAAGACAGATTTTATACTCATTATTTAAAATCTATGTAATTGGCAGGATTTACAGCATATCCACTACTCCATAATTCAAAATGCAAGTGAGGACCTGTGGTTAATTCGCCAGTGGAACCTACACTAGCAATGGCCTCTCCAGATTTTACCAAATCTCCTTGTTTTTTTAATAAGGTTCCGTTGTGTTTGTATACAGAGAGGAAATCATTGGCATGCTTGACAATAATTACATAACCTGTTTCAGTAGTCCATTCCGAAAAAATAACGGTTCCATCGGCCACTGATTTTACAGGAGTTCCTGTTTTGGCGACCACATCAATGGCAAAATGTTTGTTTTCTGAGTTAAAAGATTGACTGATGCTACCATTAATAGGGGCAAAAAAGACAATTTTTGCTTTGTTTTGAAGGTCATTAGATAGTGGGAACCGCTCTTTACTTTCTACATTTTCTCGAAAAGAAGTCTCTTGATTTGAAGGATTTAATTTATTAGTATCTAAAACTTTGTCGCTAGATAATTCTTGAATAGAATCGATCTTTTCCTCTCCTTTGATCTCCCCTGTTAAAATAGGTCTAATTGCAGCGGTGTAGTCTTCTAACATGGCCAATCGTAATTGTAAAGAATCAGACTCTAAAGTCAGCTGCGCTGCCTGTGTTTTTAATTTGGTTGAGTCATATCCAGGGATGTATTCCTTAATAGGTGTAAAAGCAATCAGAACTATGGTGCCAAGTACTAGCAAAAAAGAAAAAACTCCTCCTAAAACAAAAACATTCAAACGCGATAATCGTAGGGAAAATCGTTCCTCAAATGTATTTTCATTTAAGACTACTAGTCGATATTTATCGGTTAGTTTCTTTTTAAACTGCTTTTTTTTCTTTTTGTCTTTTGCCACAGATAAACGATTCAGCACACAAATATACAACGAAACACAACACAAATAGTGTTTGATGCTTGTGTTAAAGTTTCTTCAAGGGTTTTATTCACTCGTAGTGCATTTAGAGCAAAATTCTGTCAATTTGGGTTTCTTGAGCTTCGTTCAAGAAGTATTGAGAATCAATTTTAAACTCTAATACCAACGAAAACGTTCTATGAATTTTTACAAATTCCACTTCTTTACACGTGTTGAAATAGTTATTTTTGTTCGTGCCTCAATAGCAGGCTAATATACTTAATGAATAATCACTAGAAAACGATTCATGAAAACCATCAACGATTTTAATTTCGAAAATAAAAAAGCACTCATTCGAGTTGATTTTAATGTGCCTCTAAACGATCAATTTGAGGTAACAGATACCACAAGAATTGAGGCAGCAAAGTCTACCATTATCAAAGTATTGGAAGACAGAGGAGCAGCTGTATTAATGTCGCACCTTGGGCGTCCGAAAGGAGTGGAAGAAAAATATTCATTAAAACATATTGTAGAAAAAGTATCTGAAATCATTGGTGTACAGGTGAAGTTTGTAGACGATTGTATTGGAGATAAAGTTGCAGAATCGATTGCCAATTTGGAAGATGGAGAGGTTTTACTACTAGAAAACTTACGCTTTTACGGAGAAGAAAAAGCAGGGGATGTTGATTTTGCAGAGCAGTTGTCGCAGTGGGGAGATGTGTATGTAAATGATGCTTTCGGAACGGCTCATAGAGCCCATGCTTCTACGACCATTGTTGCACAGTTTTTCCCAGAAAGCAAATGCTTTGGAAATTTGTTAGCGAAAGAAATTGAGAGCATTGATAAGGTATTAAACAACAGTGAAAAACCTGTACTAGCTGTTTTGGGAGGCGCAAAAGTGTCTTCTAAAATTACAGTAATCGAAAATATCTTAGACAAAGTAGATCACTTAATTGTTGGAGGAGGAATGACCTACACTTTCATCAAGGCGCAAGGAGGAAAAGTTGGAGATTCTATTTGCGAGGATGATAAAATGGATTTAGCATTGGAAATTTTAGCGAAAGCTAAAGAGAAAAATGTGAAAGTTCACATTCCTGTAGATGTAATTGCTGCCGATGCTTTTGATAACAATGCGAATACTCAGATTGTAGACGTAAACGAAATTCCAGATGGATGGCAAGGATTGGATGCAGGACCCAAATCAGTAGAAAATTTTGATGCTGTTGTCAATCAGTGTAAAACCATTTTATGGAATGGTCCATTAGGAGTGTTTGAAATGGAAACTTTTTCTAAAGGAACGATAGCTTTGGGCAATTCTATCGACAAAGCAACTCAGAATGGAGCTTTCTCTCTTGTTGGAGGAGGAGATTCTGTAGCCGCAGTTAAACAATTTGGCTTTGCAGAGAAAGTAAGTTATGTATCCACTGGAGGAGGAGCCATGTTAGAGACCTTAGAAGGAAAAACACTTCCAGGCATCAATGCGATACTAAATTAATAATCTAAATGATTTAATGAGTTGATGATATTGATCCATTAGCTTATTTTATTATTCAATCATTGAATACATGAAATACACCACACTACCCAATACAGATATCAAAGTCAGTAAAATCTGTTTAGGAACGATGACTTGGGGAAATCAGAATACAGAATCTGATGGCCACGAGCAAATGGACTATGCACTAGATCAAGGAGTCAATTTCTTTGATACAGCAGAATTGTATGCTGTGCCAGCAAGTAAGGAAACTTATGGAAAGACAGAAGAAATCATTGGAACGTGGTTTCAGAAAACGGGAAACCGAGATAAGGTAGTATTGGCAAGCAAAATCGCAGGTGCTGGAGATTACACTGCTCATATTCGTAACAATGGATTTGCAAAAGAAGCCATTGTAGAAGCCGTAGAAGGAAGCTTAAAAAGGCTACAAACAGACTATATTGATTTGTATCAATTGCACTGGCCAGAAAGAGGAGTCAATTGTTTTGGTGTAAGAGATTATCCATATCAATACTCAACACAGGAGGCAGAAAATCATTTGGAAATTTTAGAGACTTTAGGTAGTCTGATAAAACAAGGAAAAATTCGACAGGTAGGATTGTCCAATGAGACTCCGTGGGGAACAATGAAGTATTTGCAGACGTCTGAACAGAATAATCTTCCTAGAATGATTACCATTCAGAATTCATATTCGCTCATCCACAGAGCTTATGAATATGGAATGTCAGAAGTCTCGTTAAGAGAGGACATTGGTTTATTAGCCTACTCACCATTAGCGCAAGGGGTATTGTCTGGAAAGTATTTAAACGGGAATCAACCTGAAGGAGCCAGAGGGACTTTATTTCCACGATTTATTGCAAGATATACAGGAGAAAATTCTCAAAATGCCGTAGCTAGTTATTATGAACTAGCAAAAGAACACGGATTAACTTTGTCCGAATTGTCATTGGCTTTTATCAATCAATTGCCTTTTGTGACAAGTAATATCATTGGAGCTACGAAGATGGATCAGTTGAAAGAAAACATCAATAGCATCAACATAGACTTGTCCAAAGAAGTGTTGAATGGTATCGAAGCCATTCATCAAGCGAATCCAAACCCTGCTCCCTAATTAAAAATGAAAGTCCAGTGAACATTATATAAAAGCAAAGCCGCTCAATAGAGCGGCTTTGTTATTTTTTATTCATCTTCGCCCAAGTATCTCTAAGGCCTACTGTTTTATTAAAAACCAAATGTTGTGGAGTGGAATCATTATCAACAGCAAAATAACCCAAACGCTGAAACTGAAAGCGATCTCCAATTTTTGCATCTTGTAGACTTGGTTCTACAAACGCTTCGATAACCTCCAAAGAATTTGGATTTAGAAATTCCATATAGTCTTTGTCTTTATAACTATCAGGAGCTTCATCAGAGAACAAACGATCATAAGCTCTTACTTCAGCTTTTACTGCATGTTGTATGGAAACCCAATGTAGTGTTCCTTTCACTTTTCGCATGCTTTCTTCGGTTCCACTTCCCGATTTGCTCAAAGGATCATAGGTACAGTGAATTTCTGTAATGTTTCCATCAACATCCTTTACCACACTTTCCCCTTTGATGATATAAGCATTTTTCAGACGAACTTCTTTTCCTAATGTCAATCGGAAAAATTTACGATTCGCTTCTTCTTTAAAGTCCTCTCTTTCTATGTATAATTCTCCAGAGAAAGGAACTTCTCTTGAACCTGCATGCTCGTCTTCAGGATTGTTTTCTGCAACTAAAATTTCTTCTTGACCTTCAGGATAATTGGTGATCACCAATTTTATAGGATTTAGAACACCCATCACGCGATTGGCTGTTTTATTTAAATCTTCACGAATCTTAAACTCTAATAAGGCAACGTCAATGACGTTTTCGCGTTTGGAAACTCCTACAGTTTCGATAAAGTTTCGAATAGAATTTGGGGTATATCCACGTCTGCGCAATCCGGAAATCGTAGGCATCCTTGGATCGTCCCACCCAGCAACAACATTCTCTTCCACCAAACGCATTAATTTACGCTTGCTCATAATCGTATAACTTAGGTTCAAACGAGAGAATTCGCGTTGTTTTGGAATCAAAGGATATTCCGTTTTGCTGTAGTCATATACATGGTCACGGAACCAATTATACAATTCGCGATGGGGTTTAAATTCCAATGAACATAATGAGTGTGAGATTTGCTCTATGTAATCACTTTCTCCATGTGTCCAATCGTACATAGGATAAATGCACCAGTCATCTCCTGTTCTGTGATGTGTTTTGAACAGAACTCGATACATAATTGGATCTCTCATCAACATATTAGGACTGTTCATATCGATCTTAGCCCTTAAGACATGCTCTCCTTCTTTACAATCGCCATTTTTCATCTTTTCGAATAACTCCAAGTTTTCTTCAACAGAACGATCGCGATAGGGACTGTTTTTTCCAACTTGAGTTGGTGTCCCTTTTTGTTCTGCAATTTCTTCTGAAGTTTGACTGTCTACGTAGGCCTTTTCTTCTTGAATCAATCGAATAGCCCAGTCATATAATTGTTGAAAATAGTCCGAAGAGAATAAAACGTTTTCCCATTGATAACCTAGCCAGGCAACGTCATTCTTAATAGCATCTACATATTCTTGCTCTTCTTTTGCTGGATTGGTATCATCGAAACGGAGATTAACGGGAGCTTTGTATTTTTCTCCCAAACCAAAACTAATTCCAATAGCTTTTGTATGCCCAATGTGTAAATAACCATTAGGCTCTGGTGGAAAACGAAAGCGTAAGTTTTCTTTCGGCATTCCATTCGCCAAATCCTCTTCAATAATTTGCTCAATAAAATTGAGCGATTTCTTTTCTTCAGACATGCTGTAATCAACTAAAATTGAAAGGGCAAAATTAAGGAAATTCCTTTGACTATGAGTGTTTAATTAAAGTTTCTAATGCTGTTTTTCGATTACGGAAGATGATTTATTTGTTGTAATTTTGCTTTTTATTCTTACAATGGGAAAAAAGCCAGATTTAGTAGTATTCAACGAAGAAACTCAGAAGTATGACGCAGCGATAAAGCCTTATGGGACCAATGCCAGTGCCCCTGCTATAAAACCTCTGAACACAGCTACTTGGAGAAATGACGGAGTAGATCGAGTCAACAAGCAATTTAAAAGTCGGTTTGACGAGATTTCTAAACAATACCAGGAGTTGATGCAGCAGTTTGAATACAACGAGTTGGTTTATAGTGCTAAATTTAATTTTGAACCTATTATTGGTGAAGATTACCATTTGTACAGGAATAAAAAAGAAGAAGCATTCTTATCTATCATTCCTCCTAATCAGTGTAAATTTAATCACCTAGGATCATTTCGATTGAACTCACAAAAGATGTGGGAAAAAATATAATGGGAAAAATTCAAGTTAACAATAGTAAACTCTATGCATACCATGGATGTCTGGAGGAAGAAGCAAGAATAGGGTCTTGGTACCGAGTAGATGTTGAAGTAGAAGCCGATTTATCAAAGTCAGCCAAAACAGATGAGCTCTCTGATACAGTAGATTATGTGCATCTCAATTATATTGTAAAAGAAGAAATGGCGATTCGTTCTAAATTATTAGAAGAAGTAGCACAAAGAATTTTAGATCGTTTTTTTAGAGAAATTTCTATGATAGAAGAAGCTACTGTAAAAGTAGCTAAGATCAATCCACCAATAGGAGGAAATGTCGAAGAAGTGGTTATTATTCTTTCTCAAAAAAGGAAAGGTTAAAAAATTATTGCAACAAACAAAAAAAATGTAAATTTGCAGTCCTTTTGTTCCTGAGGAATCGGAATACAGTTTAAAAGGTGTCGTGGCCGAGTGGCTAGGCAGTGGTCTGCAACACCATCTACAGCGGTTCGAATCCGCTCGACACCTCAAAAAACTCTCGAAATGCATTTTTTTCGGGAGTTTTTCTTTTACAGAGAATAAATATTACAAACTTCTTTATAAAGAAAGTGATTTAAAAAGCATTGAAAATTGAGAGACAATCTCATTATTAAAGTATATTTAAGGCGTGAAAAATAAAGTAATTGTTACTGGCGGTTGTGGCTACATCGGATCTCATACAGTAGTTTCCTTAATAGAAGAAGGATATGAGGTAGTTGTCTTTGATGACTTGTCAAATTCGAAAGAATTTATCCTCAATAAAATAGAAGAAATAACCGGAAAAGCTCCAGTATTTGAAAAAGTAAATTTGGCTAAAGAAAGTGTATGTAAAGAGATATTTCAAAAGCACAATGATGCCAAAGCGGTTATTCATTTTGCTGCTTATAAGGCAGTAGGAGAGTCTGTACAAAAACCTTTGATGTACTACAAAAACAATTTATTTTCTCTGATCAATATTTTGAATGCTCAGGTAGAAAATAAAATTGAAAACATTATTTTCTCGTCGTCTGCAACTGTTTATGGAGAGCCAGATTTGTTACCAATTACGGAATCAAATGAAGTCAAGCAACCTTTTTCTCCTTATGGAAATACAAAAAAGGTCGCTGAAGAAATTTTGTTAGATCTTACCAAATCAGAGCATAACTTTTCTGCGATATCATTACGCTATTTCAATCCCATTGGAGCTCATAGTTCAGGATTAATAGGAGAACTTCCATCAGGAATTCCCAATAATCTTTTACCTTATATTACTCAATGTGCTATAGGAATATTAGAGCAACTGAAAGTGTTTGGAGATGATTACGATACCAAAGACGGTACTGCAATTAGAGATTACATTCATGTGGTAGACTTGGCAAAAGCACATGTTGCTGCTTTAAACAGACTGTTAAAAAAAGAGCAAGAAACTTCTTACGAAGTGTTTAATTTAGGAACAGGAAAAGGATATACTGTTTTGGAGATTATTCGCGAATTTGAAAAAGTTGCAAATATGAAGCTGAATTATAAAATTGTAGAAAGAAGGGAAGGAGATGTCCCAGAATTGTACGCAGCTACAAAACTGGCTGAAGAAAAACTAGGATGGAAAGCATTGTTGGGTTTAAACGAAATGATTCGTTCCTCTTGGCAATGGGAGCAGCAATTAAGAGCTTCTGTTAAAGAAGGTTACTAGCTTTCTTCCTAAAGATTTTTACTTTAAAAAAACGATTCTCCCGTTTAACGAATAAAAGCTACCATTCATCGAGGTATCCTTACTTTTAAGCTAAAGTAAATTATAATCCGTATTTTTTAGGTGATTTTTGTATTCATGTACAACCGACTAATAATGAGAAAGCTGAAAATATTATTGATTGAAGACGATGAAATTGAACGTATGAAGTTTGCTAGGGTTGCTTCCAAGCTAGGAAATCATTCTATAGTTGAAGCAACTAATGGGGAGAGAGCTTTAGAGGTTTTAGAGCAAATAGAATTACCTAACCTAATTATTTTAGATTTAAACATGCCTAAAATTAATGGAGTAGAGTTTTTGAAATTACTAAAATCCAATAAAAAATTACGGTACATGCCCATTGTAGTTATGTCTTCTTCTAATAATTACACAGACATAAAGAAATGCTACGAAATAGGAGTTTCTGGGTATATGATCAAACCTTTACACTACGATGATTACAAGAAAAAAATTACATCTATGATTGGATATTGGTCAGATAATGAGATAATTGCAGTGTAAATAATGGATAAATGAAGGGAATTGTTTTTACAGAATTTTTAGAATTGGTAGAGTCCACTTTTGGGTTAGAGGTAGTCGATGAAATTATTGAAAAATCAGACTTACCGTCAGGTGGAGCTTATACATCTATTGGAACGTACTCATTTTCTGAAATGTTATCATTAGTTTCAAATTTGAGTGAGAAAACGAATATGTCTATAAACGATTTGCTTCTAGTATATGGGAGGCATTTTTTCTCAGTTATAGAAAGAGATTATCCAGGAATTTTGACTAGCTATAAAGGGCCTATGGATTTACTCTCTTCAGTAGAAAGTCATATTCATGTTGAGGTGCGTAAAATTTACCCAGATGCAGAGCTTCCTAGATTTGTAATCAATGAAAAAGATAATAAAAAACTAATACTAACCTACTATTCTTCGAGATCGATGTATGCTTTTGCCCACGGTCTTATGGAGAAGACTTTCGAATATTATGGACAAAAATCAACAATTACATATACGAAACTTAATGAAAGTGGTTCTGAAGTTAAGTTTGTAATTTTGAAACATGAGTGATGAGAAAATCCATATTCTACAAAAAGCCCTTCAAAGGGAACGCATAGCAAGAAAAGAAGCAGAAAAAATTCTAGAGCAAAAATCTTTAGAGCTCTACGAAAAGACTGAAGAGCTAGAATCCATTAATGAAAATTTAGCAAAAGTTATCGATGAGCAAACCATCGAGTTTAAGGGAGTGTTGGATAATATCGAGGATTCCTATATTCTTATGGACTTGCATGGAAATGTGCTAAAGATGAACCAGCCTGCAAATGAATTTTTTGGTTACGATATTAAGAAAGAAAAATTCAATGTTACAGACATCATTTATGAGGAAGATTATAAATACGCTTATGAATCTTTTTACCAACTTATAGAAACGGGCTCTTTCCGAGATTATCAAGCAAGAGTTTACACAAAGTCGCGAGAAGTGAAATGGGTTCAGATCAATTCAAGCATTGTACATGATAAAGATGGGATTCCAAGATTTGCTCATGGTATTGTTAGAGATATTAATGAAGCAAAAGAGCAACAAGAAGCTTTCGAAATACAAAAACAACAATTAGATGCTATTGTAGATAGCTCCTCTTTGGGAATTGTTTTAACAAAGAGGGGTGAAGTTATAAGGTCTAATAAAGCATTTCAACAATTAATTGAATATTCAGAGGAAGAGCTAATAGGAATGACAGTTGCAGATGTCTCTTTGAAGGATGATGAAGAAATTTCATACTTGTATCTAAACAAGTTAGTTACAGGAGAAGTCGATCAATTTAGTTTAAGCAAAAGATATATTGCTAAATCGGGAAATATTATCTGGGCCAAAACAAGTGTTGCTGCCGTTAGGAATGCCGAAGGAGAAATCAAATACGAAGTAGCTATCATAGAAGATATTACGGAAGTAAAAGCGCGTCAAGAGGCGTTTGAAGCTCAAAAGCAACAGTTGGATGCAATTGTTGATAATTCAACAGTTGGGATTGTATTAACTGTACAAGGAAGAGTGTTGAGAACCAATCCAGCCTTTCAAAAAATGATAGGATATACAGAAGAAGAATTGTCTAAAATGACTGTTGTGGATGTGGCTTTAGAATCCGATAAGCAGGAAACTTTGGCAAATGTCAATCAGTTGATCGAAGGTAAGATTGATGATTTCACAATGAACAAGAAATTTATGACGAAATACGGTCGCGTTATTTGGGGGAGAACTCATGTAGCAGCTGTAAGAGATGATTCAGGGGCCATAAAATATGAAGTTTCAATCATTGAGGATATCACAGAAGAGTTAAAACAAGGAGCTTTGTTGGAAGCTCTAAATAACTTGATGGCATCTATTCTTGGAAAGACAAACATCTATGAAATAGCATGGGAGATTACAAAAAATACGATTGGACTTCTTGGTTTTGAGGATTGTGTTATTTATTTATTAGATAAGGAAAAGCAGGAATTAAATCAGATTGCTGCATACGGAGAAAAGATATCTTCCGATGATGAAATCATCAATCAAATTGCCGTACCGATAGGAAAAGGAATTGTAGGAACTGTTGCAAAAACAGGGATATCAGAAATCATTCCAGATACCAGTAAAGACACAAGATATATCGTAGATGATAAAGTGAGATATTCTGAAATATCTGTTCCTATCATAGATAACAATGAAATTATTGGAGTTATAGACTCAGAGCATACAAGCAAAAACTTTTTTACTGAAGATCATTTAAAAACATTACAAACCATCTCAAGCCTAGCAGCAACTCAGTTGAAAAATGCATTAAGCTTACGCCTAAGAGAAAAAGCCGAGAGAGAAAAAGAATTGGTATTAAAAGACTTGCAAAAAAGTAATCAGGAACTGAACGATTTTGCACATGTAGTATCGCACGATTTGAAATCACCTTTGAGAAGTATGAACGCATTGGTGAATTGGTTACAAGAAGACTGTAAAGACTTTGCTACGGATGAAATCGATCAAAACTTTCATCTACTCCTCAAAAGAATTGATCGTATGGATCTCTTAATTAACGGTATTTTAAATTATGCAAGTATCGATAAAGTAGAGATGATGGAGAAGAAAATCGATTTGAATGTAGTGGTGAACGATATTCTTGAAACAATTCACATACCAGAAAATTTTACTGTAGATGTTAAAAAGAAACTTCCAATAGTTAAAGGCGATTCCTACAAGCTATTACAACTGTTTCAGAATTTTATAAGTAACGCGATTAAGTATACAGACAAAGAAAAAGGAATGGTTGAAATAGACTACGTTTCTAAAGGCAACTTCTGGGAATTCAAAATATCGGATAACGGTATTGGGATTTCAGAAAAATACTATAAGAAAATATTCAAAGTTTTTCAGGTTTTAGAAGAATCGGATGATTCAACAGGTGTAGGGCTTTCAATTGTCAAAAAAATTATAGACTTTTACGGAGGAGACATCTGGTTGACTTCTGAGCTTAATAAAGGCACAACTTTTTACTTTACATTACCTAAAAAATAATGGAAATACCCAATTTAGATTATATAAAACAGCTTTCTGAAGGAGATACTTCTTTTGAAGAAAAGCTGATTGAGGTTTTAAAAAAAGAATTGCCATTAGAAATAGATAGTTTTCAAAGAAATTATAGAGAAAAAAACTTTATAAAAACTGCTGAGAGTGTTCACAAATTAAAACATAAAATTAGTATATTGGGCCTATCAAAAGCTTATGAAAATGCATCTTTGTTTGAAGATGAACTAAGAAAAAGTAACGGTATTAGTCGTTATGAGTCTTTTGTGAAGACTATTGAAGTTATTAGTAATTTTCTAGACCCCCTGTAAAATGAGAAACTATGAACTGTATTATTATAGACGACGATGCAGCAGCAAGATTGATCGTTTCAAAACTTTGTAACAATCATCCAAAGCTAAATCTAGTAGAAGAATTTGAAAATGCCATTGAGGCTATTAAGTATCTTAATGGTCAGGAAGTAGATGTCATTTTCCTAGATATCCATATGCCTACTTTTTCTGGGTTTGATTTTATTAAAACACTAAAAAACCCTCCAAAAATTATTTTAACAACGTCAGATAAAAACTTTGCTCTAGAAGCATTTGAATACCCGAGTGTTGTTGATTATTTGGTAAAGCCAATCGTGCAAGAAAGGTTTGAAAAAGCGGTAAGTAAACTCTCTGGTTTTACAGTAAAAGACAATGAAGAACCAGTTGTTACGGAAGATTCAACCAAAGAACTGTATGTAAATGTAGATCGAAGACTGGTGAAAATTAACTTTTCTGAGATCAATGTAATTGAGGCAAAAGGTGATTATATTCGAATTAAAACCGATGGTAAAAGTCATATCGTACATTCAACATTGAAAAAGATAGAGGATAAATTACCTCAAGAATTATTCTTAAAAGTTCATCGTTCCTACATCATCAATCTCTCTAAAATTATTGATATAGAGGATAATAGTGTATTGATTAAGCAAGATATCATCCCTGTGAGTAGATCGAATCGAGGTGAATTGATGAAACGGTTAAACCTTTTATAACCTCCAAACTTTAGAAAAATACTTTTCATCTACGTTAGCCATCCTTTAAACGATTAAAAAACGCTTATAGGTTTTCATGTGAGTAATTTTATCACCATGAAAACCAACAAACTTCATATTGTCATATTACTAATGACTGCGCAGATACTATCTGCACAGAATTTAGGAAGCATTGTTTATGAAGCTGAGGTTTTATACAAAAAAACCAAACCGAGCCTGGTATTTCCCAAATCGAAAAACCTACTTCCAAGTCAGCATTTTTATTCTGAATTAGATACCGCAAAGAATATCAATTTTTGGGAATCCGAATTAAAAAGAATTGAATCCAGTCAATATAAAAAAGATATCGGACTGGTTTTTAAAGCGAATGCACATTACAATTTCAGAAATGGTTTTGATGAAGACACTCAAAACTTTAACATCGGAAGAGTTAGAGCAGAGTTGGAGTGGAATATTCTAAAGTCGGGTTACACCTACAATCGCACAAAATCCAAAAGATTGGAAAATGAAATGCAAATTCTAAAATATAAGAGTCTGCAAGAGGAAAGAGAATTGATGAGAAGACAGTTTCGAATCGATTATACCTATGCAATCAATCTTGAAAACATTTCCTTCTTTACACGATTTTTAGCTTTTGAAAATGAGTACTTCGATTATCTCAACAAGCTATACTTTAAAAAGTACATCAAAAGAGAACGATTGATCAAGGTAAGTCATCAAATCAACATTTTAAAAAACCAGATTGAAGTTTTACAAAAGCAAAATCAAATCTTAAAAGATAGCGTTTCACCAAGGTACTTGTCTATGGAGAAGCTCCCATTCTTACAATTGCACATAGATTCTTTGTCATTGCAAACACCATTCAATGGATTAGAGCTCAAAAAGGAGAATATTGAATTGCAACACAAAGCCATCAATGATTTAAACCTCTCTTTTTATGTGCAGGAAACATTCAATCAATTGAGAAATGGGCATCGATTTTTTCCTTCTGTAGGAATCCGATTTAGAGCACCCATCCGATTCAATCACCGAAAAAAGATCATAGAAACAAAGAAAAAAATAGTAGTTGCTCAAGAGATTGATAAATCCGTTGGGAAATACAATCGACTCATTACTTTAACTAGTGGCTATAACGAGAAACTAAGAGATCTTCAGCATCAGTTTAAGAATTGGGAATTTGTGGAAGAGCGAATTCGGATCTTGAGTGTTTTAAAATCGGAATTAAAAAATGATGAAACAGGAACATTGTTGTTGGAACTGTTAGAAGAAGAGTTTAAAATTCTGGAAAATACCATTCAGCTAAAAAGACAACTTTACACAACACTATCTCATGTTTACGAACTTACTGAGATAACAGATATACACAGCTTGGTAACTCCAGTTCAATTTGGAGATATCAATCAAGGAAAGCAGTTTGCCATTCAGTATAGTAAGAACTACTCCACAAACTTTCAAATCCAATTTTTAAAAGCCAAAGGTTGCAAAGAAGTAGAAGTTTTGGAAGGAAATATACGATTGCAAAAAGCTTTAGAGAAAGCCAAGATGCCTTATAAAAAAGTAAAAAATATTACGTATCAGCTTATAGAAAAGGCGATACAAAGAGAGTTAACAGAAATACAATTGAAGCCATGAGAAAATTCACTTACAAAAAGAATACGGCTGTCATTAGAACATTAAAAGAGCCTAAGGTTAAAAAGAAAAAATGGAACATCGATAGAGTTATCTATTTCGTCATCCTATTTGCGGTCTTGTTTTGGCTAGTGCAATTTGTGTACAACAAAACAGCTTGGATAGAAGGGAATGGACAAATGTTAATGGAAAAAGTAGATGTAAATTTTACGAACGATATTCGTGTGAAAGAAATATTCATTAGCGAAGGAGATACCGTAGAAGTAGGAAATAAATTGTTCAACTATTTCCAGGATGATTTCGATAGTGACGCTTCTATTGTCCTGAAAAATTTAGACAAAAGAGAACGATTAAACAATTCACTTCAAGACATTCTAAAGGACATCTTGAGAAAGAGAATTCAATTGAACAACTTAAAGAAGCGATTGAATCTTTTGTTAGATCAAGAAAAGAAGGTAGAAAAATTGATTCTTTTAGACGTCTACACTAAGAATAAGCTCGATGAAATTATTTCACAAAAATTACTTGTACAAAATCAGATTGCATTGTTAAAGAGTGAACTCTATTTTCTTGGAAGCTTAAAAAGAGGAATCAAAGGGAACAATGATTTACAAATTTCAATTGGAGGAGGAAACTTTGGAAACTCCTATTCTTCTCCTATCAAAGGAGTAGTAGGTCAAATACTAAAGAACAGTGAAGAATCTTGCTACAAAACAGAAAATGTAATGACCATTCACAATATTGAAAAAGTATTTATCAAAGCCTATTTCAACCTTAAAGATGTAGCCAATGTAAAAAAAGGAAGCGTTGTAGAAGTTGAGTTTCCAGATAAGACCCGATCGAAAGGCGTTATTAACAAATTATACATCTCTACCTATAAAGCGCCCTCGGAATTTCAAAAGAAATACGAACCTACTGAAAGAAATATCCTTGCTGAAATCGTCCCACTAAACAAAGATCAGATACCAGAATGGGGAAAGTTCTACAAACTCAACCTCAAAGTTAAGATTGGTAAACTGTAAATCGGCAAAACCCTCAAGCTCATCGCTTGGGGGTTTCAAGTATCTAGAAAAAAATTAAATAATGTTCAAATTCATTGGATACGATTTATTATTTTTAGATCGATGTGAAAGAGCAAAATTTCTTACAACAAAAATAAAGTGTATAAAATGAGTGCAGCTATTTTATATGCCTTATTTACATTAGATTAAAATGAAAAAGATAATATTATTTGCTATAATCCTATTATTCAACTTTATATTACACGCTCAAAGATTTAAAGGAATTATTTACTTTAATGATGGGACTGTAAAAAAAGGGCTTCTAAAAGTAATTAATGATGATGTCTTGTATAAAAAAGATAAAAAAACAAAACGGAAAATTTATAATTATTCACAAGTAGATTCAATTTCATATTACCATAAGGGAATTAGAAAATTTGAGTACATAAAACTAAATGAAAAAGATCCTCCGATTTTAGCGTATATAAAAATTGATGATTATTTAAAATTGTATAAAATTATTCGGTATGAAACTGAAAAAAAAAGACAAAAAAAGACAAAAACTAGTATTGCCAAAGATGGATCTATTATAAATGAACAATATGAAGGAAGAGAATATGAGGTAAAAAAAACTACTGCAACTTTCTTTTTGAAAAGAAAAAATGAAAAGTTTGTTACTTATTTTACATCATTTAGAGCAGAAAATGACTATGGCAAGAGTTTCAAAGAGGTTATAGCTGAATATTTTAAGGACTGTCAAGATATTGTCGAAAAAGTAGGACGTAAAAAATTTAAGAAGAAGGATTATTTAAAAATAGTTGAATATTACAATCAAAGATGTAAATAAATACCTGTTCCATAAGCCTATGAATTAGGGTTGTCATTTTCTTTTTTGCTCTACTATACTTGGTTGTATTTTTTGTTTTGTAATAGAAATAATTTAATTCTATCTTCTGTAAACAGTACTTTCCTAATTTACTCCACCCCTTTTTTTTACTTAGTATCGAAAAGCTCTTCTTCGATTAATGGAGGGTAAAAACCATTCGTCTAAACTTTTCTTCACTTAACCCCCAATAAGCCATTCGATAGACTAATAAAACAAGAGAAAGCAGCAATCCACGATAATTTAGCAGTATCAAATTAAATGAAATAAATCTTTAAAATCTATTAAAATGAGTTTAGCACAATTAAAAACAGAGAACCTAGCAGAAGGGAGACAGTTTCCTAAGCTAGCTTACAAGAAAGACAAATTATTTTCGAAACTAATCAACAAGGAAGAAAATGTAGCCGTTGTGGGTCTAGGATATGTAGGGTTGCCTTTGGCAGTTCACATGGCTTCTAAATTTAAAGTAGTTGGTTTCGATGTAAACGAGAGCAAAGTAATGCAGTTAATTCAGCACAAAGACCCTTGTGAAGAATTACCTGAAGAAGAGTTCAAAGGGAAAGACATTAGCTTCACGTCTAATGAAACCATCTTAAAGAACGCAAAATTCTACGTTGTAGCGGTACCAACACCAATTGACAATTTAAAGAAGCCCAACTTAACACCTTTAAAATCTGCAACAGCTAGTGTAGCTAAGTATTTGAAAAAGGGAGACTGTGTAGTATTTGAGTCTACCGTATTTCCAGGGTGTACAGAAGAAGTATGTGTACCGATCTTAGAAAGAATTTCAAGATTAAAATTCAACGAAGACTTTACAGTAGGGTACTCTCCAGAGAGAATCAATCCAGGAGACAAAGAACACACCTTTACAAGCATTACGAAAATCGTATCAGGAAGCACAGAATCTGCTTTAGATTTAGTAGCAAACGTATACGAAACTGTTGTAACAGCAGGAGTACACAGAGCACCTTCTTTAAAAGTTGCCGAAGCTGCAAAAGTAGTTGAGAACATTCAAAGAGATGTGAACATCGGTTTAATGAACGAATTGTCTCAAATCTTCAGTGTTTTAGAAATCAATACAAAAGATGTTTTAAAAGCAGCAGGAACCAAGTGGAACTTCCATAACTATTTCCCAGGATTGGTAGGAGGTCACTGTATTGGCGTAGACCCATACTATTTGATTAGCAAAGCAAGAGAAATGAAACATGCTCCAAGACTCTTGGAAAGAGTGAGAGAAGTAAATGAGAGTATGATTCCACACATTGCTTTACGATTGGAAAGAAAATTATATGCGAGAAAGTTCAGAAAAAACAGTGTGTCTGTTTTGGTAAAAGGAATCGCTTTTAAAGAAAATGTAAATGACATTAGAAACTCTAAAACAGCTGAGTTGTGTTTAGAATTGGAAAAAAGAGGTTACAATGTAGTTGTACAGGATCCATTAGCAGACCCAAAAGAAGTAAAAAGACACTATGGGTTTGAGTTAAATAACAGTCCTGAAGGAGAATTTGATGCCATTGTATTAGCAGTAGATCATGAAGATTACAAGCACTTATCGTACTATGATCATTTAAAGAATGGTAATGAAGAAACCCTCATTTTCGATGTAAAAGGAGATAAAAAAGACAAGTTTCCAAAAGAGGTTTACATGTCATTATAAGAATGGTTTTTAATCATTAAAAAAGAGAATCCGTGTTAAATTTAGTTAGACATAATGACAATTCGAGAAAAATCATCCAGGATGGTTACGCCTTACTCTTGGTGTCTCACAAAAGTGAATTGCAAAGTCAGCAATTGACGGAACTGGATGGTTTTATCCTCGATACAGATTCTCATGTACATGCAAAAGAAATTATCAGCTATGTAAGAACACATACAAACTTAAAAGTTGCATTGAAGCCTTTATTCATTAATGGAACGTATCAACTCCCAAAAGAACAACAAATACATTGCGACGGTATTGTTGAGTTATCCACAATCAGCTCTTATATTCAGAGAGTGGCAACAATTACAAAAAGAGTTCAATCTCTGAATGATCCTAAGCTGGTTGCTAATCAACTTTTAATTCAGTATAAAACCATTGCCTACAGCTTTACAAGAAATCTTCAGTTAAAACCTGTAACTTCTAGAGAGAGTTTAATAGGGTACGAGTTTCCATTCATCTCTCTCTTTTACAAGAATAATGAAGCAGTAGAGCTCTTAAAAAACTTGCAAAAAGCGACAGAAAAAAATTACCTATCATTCAAATTGCTAGACTACATTCATTTATGCAAAAGCTGTTCAGGAAACTACCTGAACTTCAGAGAATGTTGTCCAAAGTGTGATTCCATAGATATTGAAGCACACGATATGGTACATCACTTTGTATGCGCACATGTAGCACCCGAAAAAGACTTTAAAAAGAACGATGGTTTAGAATGTCCAAAATGCGATAAAAACCTAAGACATATAGGAATCGATTACGATAAGCCCTCTACCATTTATTCCTGTAATTCATGTAGTCACGAGTTTCAAAATCCGGGAATGTTATCACTTTGCATGGATTGTAGCACCGAAAATAAGCTAGAAGAATTACTGCAAAAATCCATTGGAAGCTATGCCATAACGCAAGCAGGGGAACAACTATTATTTGACAGAAATACAGGAGGAGAACGAGTGGTCTATAACGAAGGCATTGGCAATATCAATAAGGAATTATTTAAAATTATTGTGAATCAAGAAATTAAAAGGATCAAAGAATCGAAAGGAAATAGTGTTTTTGCGAATGTAAAATTCCAAAGCAATCAATTGCAACTATTAAATTCAAGATCCAAGAACGCACTGATGAAGGAAATCGGAGAGGTGATCAAATCATATTTAAAAGACTCAGATATTTTATCAGCAGAAAGTTATAACAATTACTATGTGTTATTGCCAGAGACAAAAGAAACACAGCTAAACAGGTTAGAATTGATCGACTACAATCTTTCTAAGTTGTTGTCAGATAACTTGACAGAAGAAAAGCAAGAAATAGAAATTACGATTCACAAAATAGCAGAATCAGATAATATACAAACCTACTTCTCATGATGTTTTTGAGTGTACATGATTTAATGCCAGAATACCTGAACTATTGGTTTGTGGTTGGTTTACAAAAGTTCATAAGGGTGTTCTGGTACTTTGTACTTTTCGAATTCACACGTTATATCATCATCGATTACATCATAGCATTTATCTTTTGGTTGACAGGAAGATCTAGAAAAGAAAAATTTGCCATTGCAAAGCAAAAACTATTTTCAGAAAATCCTTTTGTTTCTGTAATCATTCCAGGGAAAAATGAAGGAAAGCACCTGTACAAACTCACAAAATCATTAGCAGAGCAAACATTCAAGAACTTTGAGTTAATTATAGTTGACGATGGTTCTGATGATGACACACCCATTATTGGGAAGAACCTAGAAGAGTTGGGATTGATTGATATGTTCATCCGAAATGAAATGAGAGGAGGAAAAGCATCAGCTGCGAACTTGGCTTTGAGATATAGCAAAGGAAAATACATTGTGCACTTAGATGCCGATTGTTCTTTTGATAGAGATGCCATTGAAAAAGTATTAACCCCTTTTTATTTAGACGATAAAATTGGCGCAGTAGGGGGGAATGTAAAAGTGAGAAATTACAAAGACAGTCTTTGTGCCAAACTTCAAGCGATTGAATATTTGAAAACAGTTTCTGTAGGAAGAATTGTGACTTCTTACTTAGGAATCTATAAGATAATTTCTGGTGCTTTTGGAGCTTTCCGAAAAGATGTGATTGATAGTGTTGGAGGCTGGGATATAGGTCCAGGATTGGATGGAGATATCACAGTTAAATTCAGAAAATCTGGCTATAAGATTTACTTTCAACCAGAAGCAATATGCTTAACCAATGCACCTTCTAAATTTAAAGTTCTTACCAAACAACGATTGAGATGGGACAAATCCATCATCCGATTTCGTGTTCGAAAGCACAAAGATGTTTACATGCCTAATGCAAACTTCAATTGGTCTAACTTTTTCTCGCTAGCTGAAAATGTATTTTACAATGTAGTTTTAGACATTCTTTGGTGGATATACATCTTAGACATCATCTTTAACTACACGGGTTCTTTGAAGTTCATCATTCCCATGAATTTTACACTTTACTTTGTGATGTCTTATGTGCAAATGTTGAGTATCTACATCTTTTCTGAGAGACGAAAAGAAGAGAAATATCTGTGGCCCTATGTTTCATTAATGACACTCTACACAGGAACCTATTTACGTATTGTTAGAACGGCTGCTTATTACAAAGAATTCTTCTTCAAACGTTCTTACGAAGACGTTTGGAACCCTTATAAATCCTCGATAAAAGCCAAAAGAGCAGGATTGTAATCCACTCGTCGAAAGACACAGGTTATTGGACGAAAACAACTGCTTAACCTACGATTCTAGGACTAGTTTTATACCAATAATAATAAAAATGTTTCACCATGTTTTTACAAGTAATGCCACCATCAATTCCGCCACCTCCACCACCAGGATTACCAACTGGAGGAGATTATGGAATCGTTATTCTAGGGCTATTGATGGGACTCTATTTACTTCACAAAACAACCAAAAACACTAAAAAAATGAAAGCAACAAAAAAACAGTATCAGAAGCTCTCTTTCTGGATACTTATCTTAGGATTATTCTCTGCTTGTCAAGAGAAAAGCTATGAACAGGAAATTAAAAATGTCGTTGAAGAAGACCAAATACCTTACCAAGTAAACAATGATGCTGGGATGTTGTCTAGAAGAATTCACATGGTCAATAGAACTGCAACTATTGAGCCTGTGGTAAGTGGGTTTAGCAGTCGAAGTTCTTCTTCCAATATTAATGGAGCGCAAGAGCTATATTACTGGGAGCATGTTGCCGAGGTAGATCCTTTAGTTATTAGTGGAAATACCTTAAGCGCAACACACATCTCTTTAGCAGACGAGAAAGCGTACGTGAGTTATCACAAACAAGGAAATGATCATGTTGGAGCGGTAGAAATTATCGATTTAACAAATCCAAATTTTCCATCAATTATCAGTCAGGCTTATTTTCTAAATTCAGATATCAATGCCATTACTTCTGATTTTGCAGGCAGTAATAGTTCTAGAAAATTATGGCTGGCTATGTCCGATGCAACACATGGTGCTCAGATGATTGAAATAGAATCTCTAGAGGGACAGATCAGTGAAAACTACAGACGAGTAAATCTATCTAACATCTTAGAAGGATCTGGAGTATCTGCATCCGCAAATGCAATTACAGCGACGAATAACTACCTATATGTAACATCTGGAAAGACATTCGGAGGAACAGTTGTGTTAGACAAAACCAGCTTAACTGGGGTGTCTTCTGAAAGCTATAGCGATGCAAAATACGTAGCCGTGAACGGTCGTAATAATGGATCAAAAGTAGTAAGCTTAGTAACTGGGGATAATGCCTCAGTAAGAGTAGGAAATGTGAATGCAAATCTAAGTACCACATCCTATGATATAGGATCAATCTTTCATCAAAATGTTGTAGAAACCTATAGAGGAAAATCTACCATGGAGTTTTCTCCAATCAATAATGATAATATATACATCGCCAAAGGAAAAGATGGAATTGCTTTGGTTGATGTAAATACAGGAGGATTGGTTTCAGAGTCTAAGGGAACCATGTTGGTTGTTGGAAATACCAATGGAGTTACTACGGATAACGATTATGTATATGCAGCGAACGGTTCTGATGGAATTTCAATTTCCCCACATCCAAATGCAGGAGAAAAAATTGAACCTGTTTTTTATTGGGATATGGCTGAAGATGATGCCTCCGCTAATTTTATCAAGTCCGATGGAGATTGGGTTTTTGTTGCCAAAGGAGGGGGCGGATTCAAAATTCTTCGTAAAAGACAAAAAGATGAATATAAAACCATTACGACTTATAACGATAGAGGAAAGCCAGATGGGTTAGAGCCTGACAAAGAAATCTGTAGTACTTTACTACCTAACATTTATGCGAATGTATTACCTGAGAGAACAAATGCAATGGTAGCTCACCCAGAATATTTTGAAAACCCGAACAGATGTTTAAAAGTTACCGAGGAAACAGAATTGTATATGACTTTTATCGATGAAGGAGCTGGTTTTAAGAATGTATTAGGGTATTATACCTATCAGGAAGGGAATCCGCCAACCTCAGAAGAATTGTTAGATAAAATTGTCATATTTCCAAATGCTTCAGCAAAAGGATCAGGAGGAGAATTAGAAAGAGGAAATACAATGCGATTGTTGGGAACCTTTGAACCAGGAACAGTTATAGGATTTTTTGTCATAGCAAATGGATGGAGAAACGGCAAAATCACAGATGGATTATATTCTCAACACACCGACATTCTGTACAACATGAGCGGTAGACAACAAAGTCTCATTTTTTATGATGCCACATGCGGTTCTACAGTGATCGCTTTTGAGGACATTACTGTACCTAATGGAGACAATGATTTTAACGATGCCATCTTTGAAATCTCTTCATCTAATCCTAATGCATTGAATACAAGTGAGTTCATTCAAATCGGAAATTAAACCATTCACCGAATGAAAAAGGTCACTCACCGAAAGGCAGAGCTACTTTTAAACCACTTAAAGTACTTTTATAATAGAACAAAAGAATAATAATAAACTAAACGTAATGTATTATGGGGTTAAACGATTACACTATCAAACAAGGGATGACCAAAGGTCAACCAGAAAGCTACAAACAAATGCTTAGCTTTCTCTGGAAAAACAAAACCAACAATTTCAACATGGTTCAAATGATTTTTATCATGGCATTGATTTCTTTCTTTGTCGTATTGTTAAGTTCATTTGTTTATCAAATGATTGATAAAGCACTATAGTTATGAAATTGAATTGGATGCAAATTATGCCTGTAGAGCCTACTTCAACAGTTGTAGATACTGATTTAATTGTAATGATTACAGTTGCCATGGTTGGGTTATTATTATCATACAACTTTGTAAAGAAGTTACGCAGGACCTCCTTTAAAAAAACTAATAAACAGTTCGTCGATAGAAGAATGCCATTCGTCGAAGAATTGGGTATAAAGAACGAATTTCAAACGGGTAAAATGTAATTCTGTTGTTTCTTTGAAGTAAGAAAACAACAAATAATAAAATTTGGGGGAATTTTATTAAGTAAACGAAAGCGATGTTAGTTATTAACATCGCTTTTTGTTTTTGGAGGCTATCGCCAGCTTTTAAGATTTTTGTTAACATTAATTCCATCTTTTTTCTGCATCTTTGTGTTCCATGAAGATTTATCCTATAGAAACAGGAAATTTCAAGCTAGATGGAGGTGCCATGTTTGGTGTTGTTCCTAAATCTATCTGGCAAAAAACCAATCCTGCCGACAAGAATAATATGATATCCATGAGTATGCGAGCCATGCTTATAGAAGATGGAGATAGATTAATTTTGGTTGACACAGGAATGGGAACCAAACAATCAGATAAATTTTTTGGATATTATTATTTATATGGAGATTATTCTATAGATAATTCACTTGCTAATCTTGGATTTCACAGAGATGATATTACCGATGTATTTCTATCACATCTACATTTTGATCATTGCGGTGGTGCCATCCAATGGAATAAAGATAGAACAGGATATGAACCAGCTTTTAAAAATGCCAAGTTTTGGTCTAATGAAAGCCATTGGGAATGGGCAATAGCACCAAATCCGAGAGAAAAAGCCTCTTTTTTAAAGGAAAACATTCAACCGATTCAAGAAAGCGGTCAATTAAATTTTGTGAATAAGGATTCACAAAGCCAATTAGGATTTGATGTTTTATTGATGGATGGGCATACAGAAAAACAAATGTTGCCAAAAATTCGTTATCAAGATAAAACACTAGTTTTCATGGCAGACTTATTGCCTACTACAGGCCATATACCACTTCCTTATGTAATGGGATACGACACACGCCCCTTACTAACCATCAAAGAAAAGGAACAGTTTTTGAAAAAAGCTGTAGATGAAGAATATTACCTTTTTCTAGAGCACGATGCAGAGACAGAAATTTGTACAGTAAAACATACAGAAAAGGGAGTACGACTCAAAGAAACATTTAAGTTTACGGATATATTTAATTAAAAAATTATGAGAATACAAAGAGCAATGCTAGGAGCATTCGTAATGACGTTTTTGATTTCAAGTTGCAAAACAATCAGTAAAATACCAGTGCCAAAAGGTTCTGAAAATACAGTGGTTGCTTATGCAAAAAAAGCAGAATTGACAGAAAATGAAAAGCAAAATTGGGGACATTTCGATCTAAAGAAAGATTCAATTCCTGGAATGAGTGTCGACAAAGCCTATGAATTTTTAAAAGGTAAAAAAGGAAGCGAAGTTGTTGTAGCCGTAGTAGATTCAGGAACAGATCTTGAACACGAAGATCTGAAAGATGTTGCATGGGTAAATCCAAAAGAGATTGCTGGGAATGGGAAAGACGATGACGGAAACGGGTTTATAGATGACATCAACGGATGGAATTTCCTAGGAAAAATCTACAAAGAAGATGCAGAACTGTACAGAATTGTAAAAGATCCAAAAATTGCAGACGAGAAAACAGCTGAAAGAGCAAAAAAAGATTATGAAAAGAAAATTTCTGAAGCGACAACCAACAAACAAAGATATGGTCAAATTTTACAGGCTGTAAATTTTGCTAACGACAACCTTGTTAAGAAGCTCAATAAAAAAGAATATAAAAAGGAAGACCTCAAAGATATCGATACTTCCTCTGAAGAAATGGCTAGAAGTGTTGCTATCGCAAGTCAAATGTTCGATTTAGGATTGTCATCCATGCAGCAAGCCATTGATGAATTGACTGATTTGGTAAATAATGCAGATGATTTACTAACTGGCAAAGCACTTAAAAATAACTACAGAAGTGTGTTAAATGATGATGAAAACTCTATGGCGACAAAAGTTTATGGAGATAATAAATCAGGACATTCAGTAAAGAAAGAATCTCATGGAACCCATGTATCTGGTATTGTTGCTGCATCGCGTGACAATGAAAAAGGAATGAGAGGAGTAGCTACAAATGTAAAGCTAATGGCTGTAAGAGTAGTTCCAGATGGAGATGAGTACGACAAAGATGTAGCACTAGGGATTCGTTATGCAGTAGATAATGGCGCAAAAGTGATCAACACAAGTTTTGGAAAAGGATACTCGCCAAAAGTACAATGGGTTTATGATGCGATTAAATATGCAGCAGAAAAAGATGTATTGATTGTGAATGCAGCAGGAAACGATTCAAAAGATATCGACACAAATGTTACCTATCCAAATGATACACCTGATATGGTCAATGAAATTTCCGATAACTTTTTAACCATTGGGGCTATTAGTTCAAGCTATGATGAAAACTTATTAGCCACTTTTACGAATTATGGAAAAATCAATGTAGATATTTATGCACCTGGGGTAAAGATTTATTCTACCACTCCAGAAGATGAATATGACTTTAAAGGAGGAACCTCAATGGCTTCTCCAGCTGTAGCTGGTGTTGCAGCATTAATTCGTTCGTATTATCCAAAACTAACGGCAAGCCAAGTTAAACACATCATCATGAATTCTGGATCTAAACTAGATTTGGAAGTTGTAAAGCCAGGATCAAAATCAAGAGAAAATCCAGAGGGAGAAAAAGTCTCTTTTTCAGATCTTTCTGTTACGGGTAGAATTGTTAATGCATACAATGCATTGAAAATGGCTGATGCCATGGTGAATGGAAAATAATTTAAATCCTATGAATATGAAACATAGAATCGCCTTTGTGCTTATGTTGAGCATGCTTGGAGTATTTGCACAGAATACCTCTTATTGGCAACAGCAAGCAGATTATACCATGGATATTGATATGGATGTAAAAACCTATCAATACAAAGGGAAGCAAAAAATAGAATACACTAATAATTCACCAGATGTATTAACTCATGTGTATTACCATTTGTATTTCAATGCTTTTCAACCCAATTCTCAAATGGATATTCGATCTAGAAGCATTCAAGATCCTGATGGAAGAGTAAAGGACAGAATTAGCAAATTGGCACCAAATGAGATAGGTTATATTAAAGTAAATAGCTTAAAACAAAATGGGAGAGCTGTAAAGTTTGAAACTGTAGGAACCATCTTGGAAGTAGAATTGAGTAAACCTATTCAACCGGGTCAAAAAGCAACCTTTGAAATGGACTTTAAAGCGCAAGTACCAAAGCAGATTCGTCGTTCAGGAAGAAATAACAAAGAAGGAGTTGCATTGTCTATGGCACAGTGGTATCCTAAAATGGCGGAATATGATTTTGAAGGGTGGCATACACCTCCATACATAGGTCGTGAGTTTCATGGAATTTGGGGGAATTTTGACGTTACGATTCACATCGACAAAAATTATGTAATAGGAGGAACAGGTTATCTACAAAACCCACAGCAAGTTGGTCATGGTTATGAAGACAAAAACAAAAAATTAAAACTTCCAAAAGGAGATAAAATTACCTGGAAATTTAAAGCGCCAGATGTGCATGATTTTACTTGGGCAGCTGATCCAGAATTCAATCATGATACTTATAAAATGGACAATGGAATTGACTTACATTTTTTCTACAAGAAAACGATGAAAGAAGATTTCTTAAAGAACTGGAAAGATCTTCAGCCAAAAACTGCGGAATTAATGAAGTTTTTCAGTGAAAGAATTGGTCAATATCCATACAAACAATACTCTGTAATTCAAGGAGGAGATGGAGGTATGGAATATGCCATGTGTACACTAATCACTGGGCAAAGATCATTCAATAGCTTGTTTGGTGTTACCAATCATGAATTGGCACATACTTGGTTTCAGTTCTTGCTAGCAACAAACGAAAGCAAGCATGCATGGATGGACGAAGGCTTTACTTCCTATATTTCTGCAAAAGCAGGAAATGAAATTTTAAAAAGAGGAAGAAAAAATCCTCATTCAGGATCGTATAGAGGCTATGGTTTCATAGTGCAAAGAGGCGTTGAAGAATCGTTAACAACCCATTCAGATAGGTTCGATTTAAATGCGGCTTATGGTGTAGCTAGCTATAGCAAAGGAGCTGTGTTTTTGTCACAATTAGAATATGTGATTGGCCCTGAAAATGTTGTAAAAGGATTGAAAAAGTATTTTGAAGATTTTAGTTTCAAGCATCCAACACCAAACGATATCAAAAGATCGATGGAAAAAGTATCTGGAATTCATTTGGATTGGTACTTAAATGAGTGGACACAAACGACACATACCATTGATTATGGAGTAAAATCGATTGATGATAAGACTGTAACACTAGAAAGAGTAGGGAAGATGCCAATGCCTATAGATGTGGAGGTTACCTATACAGATGGAACCAAAGAAATGTTTAATATCCCATTGCGCATGATGAGAGGTGAAAAACCTACCAAAGCGAAAATTTTAGAAGATTGGGGTTGGGCTCATCCATCCTACAGCTTTACAACATCAAAACTGGTTAGATCCGTTGAGATTGATCCATCAAAATTGATGGCAGATGTAAATATGGAAAACAACAAAAAGGAAATAGAACTCGAAAAGATTAAAGAATAAACAATTTTTTCATGTAATGGTACTAATAAAGTGAGGTTTTAACTTCGCTGAGGTCGGAAGATTATTTCTTCCGACCTTTTCTATTTGTTACTCGAAGGTATTTAGAGAATAATTAAGAACTAGAGTAGTTTGTAATAACGAATAATTGCTGTAAAAGTTTGATTTTGCTACATAAAAGAATATTCAAAGAATTTTTTTTGAAAAGACCGTTATATTGTTGATGTAATCTTTATGCAAGAAATCTTATCCTAACATTGAAGTAGGGTATTATGATTTAAAAGTGTTACATATAAAAAGTATTATATACTTTGGTAATTTCTCCTTATGAATAAGCATAATGTTTTTAAAAAATAAAATTCACTAGATAATAAACGTAACCATGGACAGAAAAAAATTTTTAAAAAAAGGGTTATTTGGTATGGGAAGTATAGTAGCTATTCCATCAATGTTAACATCTTGTAGCAGCGATAACAACAATAATAGTAATGACAACAATCCAAACGCTTGTGCGCCATCACCATCAGAAACAGAAGGACCATATCCTACAAAGAGACCTGCAGATTTGGTAAGAGAAAATATTATTGGTAATAGAACAGGAGTTGCTTTATTAATCCAGTTTACCATTCAAAATACAAATAACAACTGTGTTCCTTTAGCAGGAGCTTTGGTAGATTTATGGCATTGTGATGCTAGGGGAAATTATTCAGAATATTCCGGACAGTTGCATGGGAATTTTACAAGCGAGACCTTTTTAAGGGGAAGACAAACTACCAATGCAAATGGTTTGGCTTCTTTTATTAGTATTTATCCTGGTTGGTATCCTGGACGTACACCACATCTTCACGTAGAGGTGAAAAGTGCAACAGGAAGGTCGTTGTTGGTTACTCAGGTTTCTTTCCCAGATAATATTTCAAACACAGTCTATGCCACCACAGGTTATGAAGGTACTCCCGATACGAATAATTCTAACGATGGTATCGTAGCAGCTGGTAATCTTGCAGATTCTGTTACTGGAAATACTACAGATGGATATACGCTATCCAAGATAATTAAAGTAGCAGGGTAAGAGAAGCTCGAACATATATCTAAAATAAAAAGAAAAGTCTAAATGAATAAAAATTAGTTCTTCTCTACTTGCTCCAAAAGAGTATTTATTTTACTGTCTTTTGGAAGAAACCCCTTTAACATTAGTCCAACTCCAAATACGATTAAAAGCACACCCATTGTTTTTTTTACTCGGTAAATGACAATAGGAGTCATTCTACTTTTTAATTGTTTGGCAAGTAAAATTTTACCAATATCAGTAAGGAAATAACCAGCTAAAACAGTTCCGAAATAGTATAAAATATAATTAGGATTCATATCCAAAGTAGGTCCAACGACTACAATCATTCCTAGCCAAAAAGCAAGGACACCTACATTGATAAAGTTTAAAAAGAATCCACTAAAGAAAAGTCGGATATAGTTGTTGTTCACAGGAATTTTTACCTCCTCATTTTCTTCAACTTCCTTTTTGTTATTCTTGTCCAAATAGGTAATCAAACCATAGACAATTAAGACCAACCCTCCCACGATAAAAAGTCTGGGGTCATCCTTAATTTTTTCCAGTAAGGTTCGGCTCCCATAATAGGCAATCAACATAAAAACAATATCGCCTAAGATAACTCCGAGATCAAAAACAATAGCTGCTCTGGCTCCTTTTAAAATACTCGTTTTAATTAGTACAAAAAAAACAGGCCCAATCATGAAAGCCATGAAGAAACCAATAAGAAAGGCATTTTTAAAGTCGTAAAAATCCATTAGCTAAATATACAATAGATTTTTACACATCATCAAAGTCGATATAAATTTTTGAGGTGGTAGGATGTGCTTGGCAGGTTAAAATAAAACCATCTTCAACTTCACCATCTGTTAAAATGCTATTTTTAGTCATCACAGCATTTCCTTCAGTTACTCTTGCCAGACAACTGGAACAGACTCCTCCCTGACAAGAATACGGGGCATCAATTTTATTTCGCAAAGCGGAGGACAAGATATCATCCGTTTGTTGCATGGTAAAAGAAATCTCTTCGTCATCTAAAAGTACAGTGATTTCAGTTTCTCCATCTTTTACTTGAGAAGTATCTTCTTCACTTGAAGCAGTAAATAATTCAAAAAGAATTTGTGAATTATCAAAACCGCTTTTCTGAAGTGTTTCTGAAACTGTATGGATCATCTCCTCAGGCCCACACAGAAATGCTTTGTCAAAAGAAACATCTTTGTATGTGCTTTTTACAAAGTAATTGGTAATTCCTTCATCAATTCTTCCAAATTTAGACCCTTCAACATTTTGTCTGCTGTAAATGAAATGCAATTGAAATCTATCTGAATATTCTGTTTGTAAGGTCTCTAATTCCCCCTTAAAAATAGTGTCCGCTTCAGACTTATTACCATAGATTAATGTAAAATTAGAACTGGAATCTTCAGTTAAAGAAGCTTTGATCATAGACAAAACAGGAGTGATCCCACTACCCGCTGCAAATCCAAGATAGTTTTTTTCTTGAGGTTCTAAAACAAATTTCCCTTCAGGTTCATGAACTTCTAAAACATCACCAACCTTTAAACTAGAGGTTGCATACGTAGAAAAAAGACCTTTCTCAACTGCTTTAATCGCTACTTTTAACTCCCCACTTTTTGGAGAAGAGCAAATAGAGTAAGCTCTGCGAACTTCTTCTCCATTTAAATCTTTTTTAAGAGTAATATATTGACCCGCTTTGAACTCAAAATTTGATTTTAAATTTTCAGGAATAGTAAAAACAACAGAAACCGCATCAGCGGTTTCTTGTATAATATGTTGTATAGATAGTTTATGAAATGTACTCATTGATTTCTACTAGATTGTTTTCAATTAAATATTCTGCAATCTGCACCGTATTGGTCGCAGCACCTTTTCTTAGGTTGTCAGAAACAATCCACAAATTTAAGGAGTTTTCCTGAGATTCATCTCTTCGAATTCTACCTACAAATACTTCATCTTTATCATGAGCCGTCACGGGCATTGGATACAAATTGTTCTCTAGATCATCTTGTACAATAACCCCAGGAGTTTGAGTTAAAATTTCTCGAACTTCATTTAGATCGAAGTCGTTTTCAAACTCTATATTTACCGATTCTGAGTGTCCACCAGCAGTTGGAATTCGAACAGCCGTAGCTGTCACAGAAAAAGTGTCATCTCGTAAGATTTTTTTAGATTCTTTTACCAATTTCATTTCTTCTTTGGTATAACCATTCTCTAAAAAGATATCACAATGAGGCAAAGCATTTCTTCCAATTGGGTGTGGATAAGCCATTTCTCCTTCAATACCAGCTTCTTCGTTTGCTAACTGTTGTACTGCTTTTACACCTGTTCCAGAAACAGATTGATAGGTAGACACAACTACGCGTTTCATCTTATATTTTGAATGTAATGGAGCAAGAGCCATCACCAATTGAATTGTAGAACAATTTGGATTCGCAATAATTTTATCACTCTCATTTAACACATCACCATTAATCTCAGGAACAACTAACTTTTTTGTCGGATCCATTCGCCAAGCAGAAGAATTGTCAATGACAGTAGTCCCAACTTCTGCAAATTTTGGAGCCCATTCTAAAGAAGTATTTCCACCAGCAGAAAATAAGGCAATATCAGGTTTCGCATCTACCGCGTCTTGCATCCCTACAATCGAAAAAGATTTCCCTTTATATTCAATTTTTTTTCCAATAGATCGCTCAGATGCTACAGGGATTAATTCAGAGATTTCAAAGTTTCTTTCTGCAAGTACCTTTAGCATTACATTTCCTACCATACCGGTAGCGCCTACAACTGCTACTTTCATCGTAATTTATTTTTATATCTAATAATTGAAATGCAAAGATTATAAAAAATCAAGCAACAGAATCAAGGTTTTTGTGAAGAAAATGCGAAAATTTAAGAATGATTCAAAATATAACAGAATGTTTAATTTTAAACTCGTGAAACAAAACAAGAATTAGAAAATAATACTACTTTTGCCGATGATTAACAGAGATTAATCACACATATTTTGTTTAACTCAATTGGTATAGCATGCAACTGTACAATAAGTTAAGCGCCAAAGAACGCGCTGCATTAATAGATGAGGCGGGAAAAGACCGCATCACCATTTCATTCTATCAATATTACAAGATAGAGAACCCACAATTATTTAGAGACAAACTTTTCATCGAATGGAATGCATTGGATGTATTGGGAAGAACCTATGTTTCTTATGAAGGGATCAACGCTCAGATTTCTGTTCCCGCTGAAAACTTCAATACGCTAAAAGAACAACTAGACGCCATCGATTTTTTGAATGGAATTCGTTTAAATGTTGCTGTTGAACAAGACAACAAATCTTTCCTGAAGCTAAAAGTGAAAGTGAGGGATAAAATTGTAGCCGATGGTTTGAATGATGATACGTTTGATGTCACAGACAAAGGAGTGCATTTGAATGCAAAAGAGTTCAATGCGATGTTGGCAGATCCAAACACTGTGTGCGTAGACATGAGAAATCACTACGAAAGTGAAATCGGACATTTTGAAGGCGCTGTTACGCCAGATGTAGATACGTTTCGAGACTCTTTGGATATCATTGAAGAAGATTTAAAAGAACATAAAGAGGATAAAAACCTATTGATGTATTGCACAGGAGGTATTCGTTGTGAAAAAGCTTCTGCATATTACAAGCACAAAGGATTTAAGAATGTCTTTCAGTTAGAAGGAGGGATTATTGAGTATACACGTCAGATAAAAGCCGAAGGAATTGAGAACAAGTTTATTGGGAAGAACTTTGTCTTCGATCACAGAAGAGCAGAAAAGATTTCTGAAGACGTGATTGCCAATTGTCACCAGTGTGGAAAACCTTGTGATACGCATACCAACTGTGCCAATGAGGCATGTCATTTACTCTTTATTCAGTGTGATGAATGTGCTGAAAAAATGGAAAATACCTGTTCTGCAGAATGTCAAGAAGTCATCCATTTGCCATACGAAGAGCAAAAAGCGTTGAGAAAAGGGAAGCATGCAAGCAACAAAATTTTTAAGAAAGGACGGTCTGAAAAATTAAAATATAAGAGGTAAAAAAGCCTTTCTGGTTGCTGAGGGAAGTCGAAGTCAAGAGACTTTTTTTATGATTTTTTTCAATTTTCAAATTCCTTAAGAATCCTTATATTTACTGATTAAATAGATTGGATTTTAAATAAAATATCTATCTAAAGATCAAGTAAAAACAAGAGGGAGTCTTTTGACTTTCTATAAAATAAAGTCATCTTATGGGATGTAGTAGTTGCGGTACTAGTGTAGATGGCAAGCCAAGAGGTTGTAAAAGCAATGGAAGTTGTACAACGGGAGGTTGCGAAAAATTATCGGTTTTTGACTGGCTGTCTAATATGACATTGCCTTCAGGTGAAAAACCATTTCACATATACGAGGTACGTTTTAAAAACGGAAGAAAACATTTTTATAAAAATCCAGGAAATTTATCTGTTTCTATGGGTGATGTTGTTGCTGTAGAAGGCTCTCCTGGTCACGATGTGGGAGTGGTTTCTCTAGCAGGCGAGCTGGTAAAAGTTCAGATGAAAAAGAGAAAAGTCTTTTTCGACGATGAGAATATCAAAAAGATTTATCGAAAAGCTTCACAAAAAGACATTGATATTTGGCAAAGATCGAGAGATCGAGAATTAGAAACTCAAACTCGCGGGAGAGAGATAATTGGTCGTCTTGGATTGCAAATGAAACTTTCTGATGTTGAATTTCAGGGAGATGGTAACAAAGCTACTTTTTACTACACTGCTGAAGGTAGGGTCGATTTTAGACAATTGATTAAAGATTTGGCTTCCGCTTTTTCTATTCGCATAGAAATGAAACAAGTGGGAGCGAGACAAGAAGCAGCAAGACTGGGAGGAGTTGGTTCTTGTGGTAGAGAATTGTGTTGCTCTACTTGGTTAACAGATTTTAGAAAAGTAACAACTACCGCAGCAAGATACCAACAGCTATCATTGAATCCGTTAAAATTAGCGGGCCAATGTGGGAAGTTAAAATGTTGCTTAAACTTCGAATTAGATACCTATTTAGATGCGCTAGAGGATTTTCCAGATCAAAAAGTACTGTTGAAAACGGAAAGAGGGAATGCGGAGTTTGTGAAAATGGATATTTTCAAAAAGCATCTTTGGTATACCTACAAAGAAGACAGTGCAAAATGGTATAAGTTAACCTTAGAGCAGGTTCACGAAATTATTGAACTCAATAAAAATAACGAGTTAGGAATTCCGTTAGAAGAATATGAATCAGAAATTGAAGAAGAAATAAAAATTGACTTTGAAGATGTTGTTGGTCAAGACAGTTTAACGAGGTTTGATGCTCCTAAGAAGAGTCGACGAAGAAGGAACCGAAGAAAAAATAGCAAGCCGAAGAGCAACAGTAAGCCGACAAATCCACAGGCGAAAAGCAATAATCAGAATCAAAAAAATACTTCGAAAAAGCGTAGAAGGAATTCGAATGGAAAGAGGAATCAAAAAAAATAGAAATTTTATTTTCTATCTAATATTATTTATTGCCTTTGTAGGGTGTGATTCTAATAGAGTTTTTGATGAATATAAAAGTTTAAAGAATGATGTATGGGAAAGAAATCAAGTCGTTAGTTTTGAATTTCAGATCACAGACACGCTCTCTAGAAACAATTTATTTATCAATATCAGAAATGATGAACAGTATGCTTATAGCAACTTATATTTAATCACTGATATTCAATTTCCTGATGGCAAGAAAATTGTAGATACTTTGCAATATGCGATGACAGATAAAACAGGAAAGTTTTTAGGCTCTGGGATTTCAGAAATAAAAGAAAGTAAACTTTTTTACAAAGAAAATACTGTATTTCCTTCTTCGGGCATTTATAAAGTATCTCTGAGGCATGCGATGAGAAAAAATGGATCTGTAAAGGGGATGGAAAAATTAGAAGGAGTTACAGATGTTGGGTTTAGAATCGAAAAAACAAATTAATAGTGGGAAAAAAGACTAAAAAATCAAATTTCAAAAAATATATAAAAAGGTTTTGGATACTTGTTTTTAGTGGATTTGGCGCGATACTTTTACTCTTCCTTTTAGCATCTTGGGGAGTATTTGGCGCGCTGCCTACATTTGAAGAATTAGAAAATCCTCAAAAAAATCTAGCCACCGAAGTGATCTCCTCAGATGGAGTCACTCTAGGAAAATATGCCTATCAAAATAGAACACCAGTAGGGTTTAAAGACCTTCCCGAGAATTTAGTAAAAGCATTGATTGCTACTGAGGATGAGCGGTTTTATAAGCATTCAGGAATCGATTTTCGTGGTACAGCAAGAGCTGTTGTAAAAATGGGTAAAGGAGGAGGAGCCAGTACCATTACCCAGCAGTTGGCTAAAAACTTATTTACAAAGCGAGCTTCTAGTAATGCTTTTAAGAGGGTGATGCAGAAAGCCAAGGAATGGATCGTAGCAATTAAATTAGAGCGTCAATACACAAAGAATGAGATCATTGCCATGTATTTGAATACGCAAGGTTTTCTTTTCAATGCCATTGGAATCCGTTCTGCTGCTCGTATTTACTTTGGAAAAGAACCTCGAGATTTAGATTTGCAAGAGTCAGCTATTTTAGTGGCAATGCTTAAGAATCCTAGACAATACAATCCCAACAGAGAAATTTCAAAGAAAAAATCGCTAACGAGAAGAAACGTTGTCTTTGCACAAATGGCTAAAAATGGATTCATCACCCAAAAGGAAAAAGATTCATTGCAACAACTTCCTTTAAAAATCAACTTTACACCAGAAAGTCATAATGATGGACTGGCGACTTATTTTAGAGAATACTTGCGTGCCAGATTAAAGAAGTGGGTGAAAGAAAACCCCAAGCCTAATGGAGAGATTTATAACATCAATAGAGATGGATTAAAAATATTCGTGACGATTGACTCTAGGATGCAAAAGTATGCCCAAGAAGCCATGTACGAGCATATGGCAAATCTTCAGAAGTATTTTAATAAAGAGCATAAAAAGAACGAAACAGCGCCTTTTTACGATTTAGAAGATGAGCAAATTGATTTGATCTACTCAAGAGCTCGTAAAAATTCAGATAGATACAAACGAATGAAGCGAGATGGAAAGTCTCAAAAATACATCGATTCTGCTTTTGCCGCAAAAACTGACATGAGGGTATTTTCTTGGAAAGGGGAAATTGATACGATCATGTCTCCAAACGATTCCATTCGTTATTATAAATTCTTTTTACGATCAGGATTGTTGTCTATCGAGCCACAAACGGGTCATGTAAAAGCATGGGTAGGAGGAATCAATCATAAGTATTTTAAATACGATCAGGTAAATCAGGGAAAAAGACAGGTAGGATCTACCTTCAAGCCTTTTGTATATGCAACTGCGATCAATCAATTGAGAATGTCTCCTTGCGATAAATATCCGAATACTCCGTATACAATTCCCAAAGGGAAATATGGAATCCCAGAGGAATGGACTCCTAAAAATTCAGACAAGGTATATGGAGGAGAACTCACATTAAAAGAGGCACTTGCAGGATCTATTAATGTAATCTCAGCCCGTTTAATCGATATGGTTACGCCATTGAATGTGGTACGTTTGGCACAGTCGGCGGGAATTCAAAATAAAATTCCAGAGGCACCGTCTATCGCTTTAGGTTCTGTAGAATTGTCTTTGATGGAAATGACCAGTGCGTATGCTACATTTGCGAATAAAGGATTGAGAGTGGAGCCCAATATGATCAGTAGAATTGAGGATAAAAACGGAACTGTTTTGGCTGAGTTTACTCCAAAAACGAAAGAGGTAATGAGTGAAGAAATAGCTTATGTGGTTCTGGATTTATTAAAAGGAGTAACAACAGCTGGATCTGGAGTTCGATTGCGAACCAAATATCATTATTACAAAGATATCATTACAGGATTTCCGTATGAATTTACCAATCCAATAGCAGGAAAAACGGGAACAACACAGAACCATACCGATGGATGGTTTATGGGAGTTGTCCCCAATTTAGCAACAGGTGTTTGGACAGGAGGTGAAGACAGAGCTGCACATTTTGAAAAAATAGCAGAAGGGCAAGGAGCTACTATGTCATTACCAACTTGGGCTTTGTATATGAAAAAATTATATGCAGATCCAACCTTAAATATCAGTCAGGAAGATTTTGAAAAACCCGAATATGTGGGTATTAATATCAATTGCGGAGATGAGTTAACCGAAGAGGAGAAGAAAAAAGGAGAAAGGAAAAAAGCGGATAAAGTAGAATCCGACGACACAGATTTTTGATGTCAAAACAATTACACCAAGCCTTGGTGCCAAGTATGGTCGAAGCATATCCGAAGTGTAGTAAGAATTATAAGAAACAAAGAATGATTAATAAAAAGGTAAACAATGTCCAAGAAGCAGCTAAAGGTGTAGAGAGTGGAATGACTTTAATGCTAGGAGGGTTTGGACTATGTGGAATTCCAGAAAATGCCATTTCTGAGCTTGTTAGATTGGGCGTAAACAATCTTACCTGTATATCCAACAATGCAGGAGTTGATGATTTTGGATTGGGATTTTTACTACAGAGCAAACAGATCAAAAAAATGATTTCCTCTTATGTTGGTGAGAACGATGAATTTGAGAGACAAATGCTTTCAGGAGAATTGGAAGTTGAGTTAACACCTCAAGGAACTTTGGCTGAAAAATGTAGAGCTGCTCAAGCTGGCTTTCCTGCTTTTTATACACCAGCAGGCTATGGGACAGAAGTAGCTGAGGGAAAGGAGACCAGAGAGTTCGATGGGAAAATGTATGTTTTAGAGCCTGCTTACAAAGCAGATTTCTCTTTTGTAAAAGCATGGAAAGGAGATGAAGCTGGGAACCTAATTTTTAAAGGAACAGCCAGAAATTTTAATCCGTGTATGTGCGGAGCGGCCAAAATTACAGTGGCAGAAGTAGAGGAATTGGTTCCGGTTGGGGAGCTAGATCCTAATCATATTCATATTCCAGGAATTTTTGTGCAAAGAATTTTCCAAGGTGAGAAGTACGAGAAGAGAATAGAGCAGAGAACAGTTCGAAAACGGAGTTAACCAATTATTCAATTTGAATATTTGGAAATGAAAATAATTAGCTATGAGAAATGACAAGGAAAACTTAATCGTTCATTTGACATTCGAGTTTTCATTAGAGATCATAAAGTTTTCAGAAGAACTAAGATCTTTATATAAATTTGAGATGTCATCACAAGTATTTAGAAGTGGGACTTCAATAGGAGCAAACATCCGAGAAGCACAAAATGCAGAAAGCAAAGCCGATTTTGTGCATAAGTTTAAAATTTCGGCTAAAGAAGCAGATGAGCTCGAATATTGGTTGGGTTTATGCAAAGAGTCTGAATTTTATCCAAATCCTAATGAAGAATTGATAGAAGATTTAAAGACAATTATCAAGATAATAAGTAAAATTATTTCATCATCAAAAAGAAGGTAATTTTCAAATTATCGAATCAACACATATTCAAATTATGTTAGATAAAAATGGAATTGCGAAAAGAATCGCAAAAGAAGTACAAGACGGTTACTATGTAAACTTAGGAATCGGAATTCCAACATTGGTAGCAAACTTTGTGAGAGAAGACATCGAAGTTGAATTTCAGAGTGAAAATGGTGTTTTAGGAATGGGGCCTTTTCCTTTTGAAGGAGAAGAAGATGCCGATGTTATCAATGCAGGAAAACAAACTATTACAACATTGCCTGGTGCTAGCTTTTTTGATTCAGCTACCAGTTTCTCCATGATTCGTGGGCAGCATGTGCATTTAACGATATTGGGAGCGATGGAAGTAGCAGAAAATGGAGACATTGCCAATTGGAAGATACCAGGAAAAATGGTAAAAGGAATGGGTGGAGCAATGGATTTAGTGGCATCAGCAGAGAATATTATTGTGGCGATGATGCATACAAACAAGCGAGGAGAATCAAAACTATTGAAACAATGTTCATTGCCCTTAACTGGAGTTGGCTGTGTTAAAAAAGTAGTGACTAACTTAGCCGTTATGGATGTCAAAGACGGTGCTTTTCATCTCTTAGAGAGGGCTCCTGGGGTGAGTGTAGAGCAAATTCAAAATGCTACTGAAGGAACACTAATTGTGGAAGGAGAAATCCCAGAAATGAAACTATAAAAACTATATGCTATGAATAATAAATTGATAAAATTCTTAATTATCCTGAATGGGTTAATGTTACCTCTTCTACTTGGGTTTGGAATATTTATGATTGTAAAAGAATTTTTGCCGAGAAGACAAGTTCAATATCAGCAGAGTGGACTCATCGTCGGTGAGGATTTAGAAGAGGCAAAGAAAGATAGTATTGTATGGCAAGGATTAGATTATGACATGCCTGAAGAAATATATAATTCGCCAAATTTCTTATTGAAAGTCGGGGTTAGAGATTATAAAAAAGGAGAAGATATTTCAAAGCTTTTGTATTCTAAACCTTCTAAAGGTTATTACAATTCCAATACAGATTTAGTCAACGTAGTATTTTTAGATAAAAATTATAATGTCATACGATCTCTTCTTGATAAGAAAGCTTCTATTTCAACTATTGGAACTAGAGATGTAGCACATGAGATATTAGGTGAACGAATAAAAAGTTACAGCACTATAACATATCTGATAGCTTTTGAAGATAACAATGGAGATGGAAAGTTGAATTCAGAAGATTATGAAGATTTATACATATCAAATTTGTCGGGTGGAAATTTCACACAAGTTACCAAAGGTGTAGATGTACAAAATTGGGTAGTTGATCATGATAAGGGAAAAGTCCTCGTAAAGTACAAGGAAAGAACGAATCAAGAGGAGGAGCACAGGGATGAAAAATATGCAATCTATTCAATCAATGATAAGAAATTGACTCTAATGTCAGGAGTCAATGAAGAACTAAAAAAACTAGAAAGTATCATAAGAGAATAAATGAAAATAATCTCCTACAACGTAAACGGAATTCGAGCAGCGCTCAAAAAAGGATTGTTAGATTGGTTGCAACAGGCAAATCCTGATGTCATTTGTATCCAAGAAACCAAAGCACAGCAAGATCAAGTAAACCCAATGGATTTTGAATTGGCAGGCTATCCCTACCAATATTGGTTTTCTGCACAGAAAAAAGGATATTCAGGCGTTGCTATTTTCTGCAAAACAGAACCGAATCACGTAGAATATGGAACAGGGATCGAATCCATGGACTTTGAAGGAAGAAATGTAAGAGTTGATTACGATGGAATTTCCATTATGAGCATGTACTTACCTTCTGGAACCAATGATGAGCGACTAGGATTCAAATTCAATTACATGGACGAAATCTTAGACTATGCAACTCAATTAAGAAAATCAATTCCCAATCTGGTTGTCTGTGGAGATTACAATATCTGTCACGAAGCCATAGACATTCACAATCCTAAGATGAAAGGTGTTTCTGGATTTTTACCAGAGGAAAGAGAATGGCTTGGGAAATTTATTGATAGCGGATTTATTGATAGCTTTAGATATTTGAATCCTGACCGTCAAGAATACTCATGGTGGAGTTATAGAGCCAATGCAAGAGCAAATAATAAAGGTTGGCGATTGGATTATGCCATGGTTACAGAACCATTAAAAGATCAAATTTCTAGAGCCTATATTTTACCAGAGGCAAAACACTCTGACCATTGTCCAATTGTTGTTGAAATAGCTATTTAGTCGATGAGAAAGCAGATTTTATTATTGCTCGTCTTTTTACCATTTGTGGCTTTTTCACAGATAGAAAAAGATACCATTGCCAAAGATTCTATCACGAAGAAACTTCCAAAAGACATTTTTACAGACAAAGATTTGAGCTTAATAGATAGCTTAATTGTAGAAATGCAATACAAATCTCCATTGTCGGATAGTTTAGTGTATGTTCTAAATGAATCGAAACTCAATGGATTTAAGCACACCAAAATCCCAACAGATACCCTAAAAAACAGATTGAAGCATATAGATGCCAACTCACCTTTTCACCTTGCTTACAATCCTATTTTAGAAAAAGTCATTCACTCCTACTTAAAGTATAGAAAAAAATACTACCCAAACCTTATAACTAAGGCAGAGTATTATTTTCCCATGTTTGAAAAGTACTTAGATCACTTTGATATTCCTATGGAAATGAAATATCTTGCCATTGTAGAATCTGCTTTGAACCCAAGAGCTAGGTCTAGAGTAGGAGCCAGAGGATTGTGGCAGTTTATGTATTTAACAGGTCGTCAATACAAACTAAAAGTTAGTTCTTATGTAGACGAACGACAAGATCCTATAAAAGCAACGATAGCTGCTTGCAAATATTTGAGCAATTTGTACGACATCTTTGGTGATTGGGATTTGGCTTTAGCTGCATACAATTCTGGCCCTGGTAATGTCTCCAAAGCGATCAAACGTTCTGGTGGATATCGAAATTATTGGAACATTCGTCCATTTTTACCAAGAGAAACTGCAGGATATGTCCCTGCTTTCTATGCTACCATGTATATTTTTGAATATGCAAAAGAACACGGCTTAGCTCCAGAAACTCCGCCTATTTATCACTTTGTCACGGATACCGTTCGGATAAAAAGAACCATCTCTTTTGATCAAATTACTGAAAAAACAGGTATTGAAACGGAAATGTTACAATTTTTAAACCCCGAATACAAACTAGACATTATTCCTTTTGTAAAAGGGAAGAACTATACCGTTAGATTGCCAAAGAATAGAGTACTTACTTTCTTGTCCAAAGAGAAGGAAATCTATGCACAAGCTGAGATAGACGATGCAAAACGGGAGAAACCCTTGCCGAAATACTTTGAGATGAATCAACGGATTCGATATCGAGTTCGCAGTGGAGACTATCTTGGAAAGATAGCCTACAAATATGGGGTTCGAGTAAGCGACATTAAAAAATGGAATCGATTGCGAAATAGTCGTTTAAGAGTAGGGCAACGACTAACTATTTTCCCTAAACGTTTAAGAGAACCAAAAAGAACCACAAAAAAGAAGAAGGTTAGTAAATTAAAAACTAGCCAACCGAAAGGAGAATATGTGGTTTATGTGGTTCGAAAAGGAGACTCTCTATGGACCATAGCAAAAAAATTTCCTAAAGTTTCCATAGCTCAAATTAAAAAATGGAACAATATTTGGAGTGCAAAGTCCATAAAACCAGGAACTAAATTGAAAATATTTAAAAGCTAATCAAAATGAAAAAAGTATTACTATTGTTATTTTCCGTAGTTTTTCTCTCTTCGTGTGGGAATGACGAATTGATTATGCCAAAATCTGTAGGTGCTTTTGGTAAAGTACTTGTTGTGGTGAAGAATAACATGTGGCTTGGAGATGTAGGAAACCAAATAAGAGGATCTTTTGGGGAAATTCAATTAGGATTACCACAACCAGAAAAAACACTTTCCGTATCTCAAATTGGGCCTAATAATTTCTCATCTATGATGCGAAATAGTAGAAATATTTTAGTTCTTGAAATTTCAGATAAAGAGAATTTCAAAGTACATAAAGATCGGTATGCTAGACCACAAACAGTTATTTATCTGACAGCAAAAGATGAGGCAACACTGATTGAACGCATCAAAGAAAAGAGCAAAGAGATGATGAGTGTTTACAAAAAATCAGATATTGATTATCTTCAAAGCTTGTTTCGCAAAAAAAGATTGGATGATTCAAAATACAAAACACTTCAAAACCTAAACATCTCATTAACGATTCCCGAAGAATTTAGAACTGTTGATGACACTGGTGACTTCTTGTGGCTGAGACAGCACTTAAGAAGTGGTATTGCAAAAGGAGCAGGGAGTAATAATATTTTAGTGTATTCTAGGCCTTTAGATGAGGGAAAAATGATAACAGATAGTATTGTTTCTATGAGAAACGCTATCGGTAAGAAATACATTCCAGGCTCTGAAGAAGGAATGTATATGATTACTGAAGCAGCTTACACACCTTTTACTGTTGATACAGAGATTGAAGGGAAGAAGACATACGAGACAAGAGGAAAGTGGGAAGTGAAAAATGATTTCATGGCAGGACCCTTTTTAAATTATGCCATTGTAGATAAAAAGAATAACAGACTTTTAGTGATTGAAGGATTCACTTATGCGCCTTCAGTAAACAAGCGAAACTTTTTGATGGAATTGGAAGCAATAGCAAAATCTGTTCACATCAATTAATGAGAATTCATACAAAAATTAACCGAAGCAAATTGCTTCGGTTTTTTTATACCCTTTTGTAAATCAATGCCCTATTTATTTATATTTGGATATTAACCAAAACGATTAATTATGGAAACTAACTTTTTATTTCTAGCACTTGCCGCACTAGTACCACTTGTAATGGGATTCATTTGGTATGGCCCAATGTTATTTCAAAATGCTTGGATGAAACAAATGGGCTTTACTGAAGAGTCTTTAAAAGGAGGAAATATGGCGCTTATTTTTATTCTAAGTTACGTGTTTAGTTTTATGGTTGCCTTTTTTTTACAGTTCATTACAGTACATCAGTTGGGAGCATATTCAGCTATGATGGAATCTGGAGCAACTGAACTCGCAGGTGATGCGGTAGCCAATTATCAGGATTTTATTACCCTATATGGAGGGAATTATAAGACATTTAAACATGGGGCATTACACGGAGCTATTGGAGGACTTTTCTTCATTCTTCCTGTGTTGGCAACTCAAGCGATGTTTGAGCGAAAAACATTCAAATACGTGGCAATCAACGCTGGTTATTGGATTGTAACCTTAGCCATAATGGGTGGAATTGTATGCCAATGGGGTGTTACATTAGGATGAACTATTTATTAAAACAAAAAAACTGCCTCAGTTTTGAGGCAGTTTCTTCTATTTTAGATATGTGATTTTGCTTATCCTAAAGCAACACGTTTAAAACCAGTTACTTCAACATCCCCAATCGTTTTTACGTATTGAGCAACGCTTTGTTTACTGTCTTTAATAAATGCTTGATTTACTAATGTGTTGTCTTTAAAGAAACGCTTAATCTTTCCTTTTGCAATGTTATCTAACATAGCTTCAGGTTTTCCTTCAGCTCTTAATTGATCTTTAGCAATCTCAATTTCTTTTTCGATTACTGAAGCATCAACTCCGTCTTCGTTTAAAGCAATAGGATTCATTGCAGCTGCTTGCATAGCTACATCTTTGGCAACAACATCAGCACCTTCAATATTTGAAGATAGACCTACAATTGTAGCAATTTTGTTACCAGCGTGGATGTAAGAACCAACGAAAGGAGCTTCAACAACTTCAAATGCATTGATGTCTAGTTTTTCACCGATCACTCCTGTTTGTTCGATCAATTTATCTGCAACAGTCATTCCTTCATAATCAGCAGCTAAAAACTCTTCCTTGCTAGCATAGTTCAATGCAACTTCAGCCAATCCGTGAGCTAAGTTTACAAAGTTTTCGTTTTTACCTACGAAGTCAGTTTCGCATCCTAATACGATAGAAACACCTTTTGTGTTATCTGCATTTACTTTTGCAATAGCAGCACCCTCGGTAGATTCTCTATCAGCTCTCTTAGCAGCAACTTTCTGACCTTTCTTTCTTAAAATCTCAATTGCTTTTTCAAAATCTCCTTCTGCTTCAACCAATGCTTTTTTGCAATCCATCATTCCAGCACCAGTTGTTTTTCTTAGCTTATTTACTTCTGCAGCGGTTACTTTAACCATTTTTTTATTGTTTAATCGTTAATCTGTTTAATTGTTCAATTGTTATAAGAAGTAGTCTTGGTTTGTACACAAACAACTATACATTCTAAACACGTAAACAATTACACATCAAAATTTATTTTTTTTCAACAGTTTCTTCTGTCTTTACTTCAACTTTAGACTCCTCTTTAGTAGTAGCTTCTTTTTCTGCTTCAGCTTTTGCTTTTTCTTTATCTGCTTTTCTGTCAGACAATCCTTGAGCAATTGCGTCAGCTACGTAGCTAAGTACTTTATCAATAGATTTAGAAGCGTCATCGTTAGATGGAATTACAAAATCTACAGGTCTAGGATCAGAGTTTGTATCTACCATTGCAAAAATTGGAATGTTCAATTTCTGAGCTTCTGCAATTGCAATGTGTTCTTTTTTAATATCTACTACAAAGATTGCACCTGGTAAACGAGTCATATCAGCAATAGAACCTAAATTCTTTTCTAATTTTTCTCTCTGACGGTTGATTTGTAATTTTTCTCTTTTAGATAAAGCATCGAAAGAACCATCTTGCTTCATTCTATCGATAGAAGCCATTTTCTTTACAGCTTTTCTGATAGTTACAAAGTTGGTTAACATACCTCCTGGCCATCTTTCAGTGATGTAAGGCATGTTTACTGAACCTGCTTTTTCAGCAACGATGTCTTTTGCTTGTTTTTTTGTAGCAACGAATAAGATTTTTCTTCCAGAGTTAGCGATTTTTTCTAACGCTTTAGAAGCCTCTTCGATTTTTGCTGCTGTTTTATACAAATCAATGATGTGAACACCATTTTTTTCTGTATAAATGTATGGAGCCATGTTTGGATCCCACTTTCTAGTTAAGTGTCCAAAGTGCACTCCATTTTCTAATAATTCTTGAATGTTTACGTTTGCCATTTTAATATTGTTTACTTTCTGTTACTAGCAATATGTGAGTAGCCTTTCGGGTCTTACATATTTAGATGCTAAACTGTTATATAAAATTTATAACAGCTCCAGAAACGGTGAATTAATTGCCCTTCAAGAACCTCAGGGCTCAAAATATTAACGTTTCGAGAACTGGAATTTCTTACGAGCTTTCTTCTGACCAAATTTCTTACGCTCAACCATTCTTGGGTCACGAGTTAATAATCCTTCTGGTTTTAAGACTGCTTTGTTTTCTTCGTTGATTTCTACAAGTGCTCTTGTAATTGCTAGACGGATAGCTTCTGCTTGTCCAGTTACACCTCCACCGTATACGTTCACTTTAATGTCGAAAGATTTTACATTATCAGTTAATTGTAGTGGTTGTTTTACTTTGTATTGTAAAGTTGGAGTCGTAAAATAATTGTCTAACTCTCTTTTGTTGATGGTGATGTTCCCTTTTCCTTTAGAAACATAAACACGAGCAACAGCTGTTTTTCTTCTACCTATTTTGTGTACAGTTTCCATTATTTAAGATCGTTTAAGTTAATAGCTTTTGGAGATTGAGCTTCTTGTTTGTGCTCACTTCCTGCATATACATACAAGTTTCTGAATAAAGCGCTACCTAACTTGTTTTTAGGTAACATTCCTTTTACTGCTTTCTCTACCAATCTAGTAGGGTCTTTTTCAAACATTTCTGTTGCAGTTAACGATCTCTGTCCACCTGGATAACCCGTGTGACGGATGTAAGATTTATCTTCCCATTTTTTTCCGGTAAGATTGATCTTTTCAGCATTGATAATAACCACATTGTCTCCACAATCTACATGAGGAGTATAATTTGGTTTGTATTTACCTCTAATTAGCTTTGCTACTTTAGAAGCTAGACGACCCAATGTTTGCCCGTCCGCATCAACCAAAACCCACTCCTTGTTTACAGTGGCTTTGTTTGCTGATACTGTTTTGTAACTTAATGTGCTCATAATTACACTCTTAGTTTTTGTTCTGTTAATAAAATTAATTTCCCTTAAAAAAGGAGTGCAAATTTACTACTATTTATTTGATTAACAAATAGCTAAATGCTTTTATTTTTAGTTGTGTTAAATGTTAAAAAAATAGAATTAACAGAACCTTAAGAAATAACTCTGATAACTTTGGATTCAAGATTTTAAAACGTTTCAAAAAATAGATAGCTCATAAGTAGTGTTTATTTAACAAACGAGATTTTTAATTCCAACAATCAACCATGAATAAAAATCAACTAAAGCTTCTTTTCATCTGCCTTTTTTTAGTATCTAAATCTCAGGCACAAGAAAATAAGACAACCACAGTACCCAAGAGAATCTATACAACTAAGTTGGTTACTAAGGCTCCAACTATTGATGGTGTTTTGAATGATGAAAGTTGGAATTCTGTTGAATGGGGTACTGATTTTATAGAAAATCGACCCGATGAGAACACACCTCCTAGCTATCAAACACAATTTAAGATTGTATATGATGCGAAGTTCTTGTATGTTGGAATTAGGGCATTTGATGGAGAACCAGATAAAATAGAGAAACGTCTTTCTAGAAGAGATGGCTTTGCAGGAGATTTTGTAGAGATTAATATCGATAGCTATAATGATGATAGAACAGGGTTTTCATTCACATTAACTGCCGCAGGTGTAAAAGGGGATGAGTTTATCTCCGAAAATGGAAACAATTGGGATGGTAGTTGGAATCCGATTTGGTATACTGCCACAAGTAGCGATGAAAAGGGGTGGACTGCAGAGATGAAAATTCCTTTTAGCCAACTCAAATTTGGAGAAAGTAAAGAGCAAGAATGGGGTTTGCAGGTAACTCGTCGTTTTTTTAGAAATGAAGAACGATCTACCTGGCAAAGGATTCCTCAAGATGCTCCTGGTTGGGTAAGTGAATTTGGAATTCTAAAAGGCTTGATCGATATACAACCACAAAAGCAACTTGAAATTCAGCCATTCATTGTAAAGCAATACGATTCCTATCAACGAGTTGACGGAAACCCATTTAGAGATGGCAGTGATTTTAAAATCAATGGTGGATTGGACGCCAAAATTGGGATTACCAATGATTTAACTCTTGACCTCACTGTAAATCCAGATTTTGGACAAGTAGAAGCCGATCCTGGAGCAATTGCCTTGGACGGATTTCAGATTTTCTTTCGTGAGCAAAGACCTTTCTTTGTGGAAAACAAAAACATTTTTGATTTCCGTTTTGCGAATGGACAAGACAATGTCTTTTACAGTAGAAGGATTGGTAGGAGTCCACATGGAAGTCCCAATTTAGCCAATGGTGAGTTTGCAGATGTACCCATTAACACAACCATATTAGGAGCTGCGAAATTCTCCGGAAAAACCAAAAGTGGTTGGTCTATTGGCTTATTGGAAAGTGTGACTGCAAATGAATATGCTACTATTGATAATAATGGAACGCGAAGAGAAGAAATTGTAGAACCGCTGACAAATTACATAGTAGCTAGAGCGCAGAAAGATTTTAATGATAGAAATTCATTTATTGGAGGAATTTTTACAGCGACCAATAGAAATTTAGCTGGAAATTTCAACTACTTACACAAAGCGGCTTATACAGGTGGAATCGATTTTAGGCACAACTGGAAAGATAGAAACTATTTTGTACAAGGAAATGTTGTAACGAGTCATGTGACAGGAAGTCCAGAAGCCATTACAGCCACTCAAAACTCATTAACCCATTTATTTCAAAGAGTAGATGCGAGTCATGTTGAGGTAGATCCAACAAGAACATCTTTAACAGGAACCGGAGGTCGTTTTGAGGCAGGAAAATCAGGTGGAGGAAACTGGAGATACAATGGAGGTGTTATTTGGAGATCTCCCGAATTAGAGCTCAATGATATTGGGTTTTTACGTCAGGCAGATGAAATTCGTCAGTTTGTGAATGTTCGTTATTTATGGCAAAAACCGACAAGCTTTTACAGAAGAGCGAATGTAAGAGTCTCTCAATTTTCCACCTATGATTTTGAGGGGAACTACAATCGAATTCAATATGAAATAAACGGATTTATTAATTGGGAAAACAACTGGTGGACAGAATCTGGTTTTGGTCACAAACCGCGAATTTTCACCAATACATTTTTAAGAGGTGGTCCACGTTGGCGATTTAGTGATGAGAATTTCTTCTTCTTATTTTTTGGTTCTGATAATAGAAAACGCTTCAATTTCACCTTGGGTCATGTAACCAGTAATGCAAAGCAAAACAACTTTTCGTTTAGAAGATATGTAGTCCGATTTAATTATCAGCCCATCAATGCGCTAAATTTATCATTGAGTACAGAGTTTGAGAAGAACCCCAATAAAACTCAATATGTAACTGAGCAAAGTTTTAATGGAACGGCACGTTATATTCTTGGAAATATAGATCAGCAGACTTTGAGCACGACATTACGTCTGAATTATAGTATCAATCCTAATTTATCCATTCAATATTATGGACAACCATTTATTTCGAGAGGACGTTATAACGATTTCAATTACGTAAATAATTCCATTGCAGAAGATTTGAACGAGAGAGTTACTCTCTATAACGGAAATCAAATTGCATTGAATAATGGAATCTATGATGTAGATGAAAATAGAGATGGCACTACAGATTATCGCTTTAGAGATCCTGATTTCTCTTTTGTTCAGTTTCGTTCTAATTTGGTAGCGAGATGGGAGTACATTCCAGGTTCTGAAATTTTCTTAGTTTGGTCGCAAGGAGTTACAGGATTGGACGATCCTAGAAATAGCTTAGGAGATGCTCTTCGGAATCAAATTCTAGACCGAAAAAAGGAAAATACTTTTTTAATAAAGGTTACTTACCGTTTTGTGAAGTAATCTGAGAGAGGTAGTTTTTCTTGTACCGTCCTTATTTTAATTAATATATTATGAATGACATTGTAAGGTGGAGAAGTATCAGCATGAAAAGTGTTTCATAGACTCAAATGCTTTTTAGAATTATCATTTTAGACTGCTACTAAGTTTTGTGATATGATGCTACTTGAAAGTCAGTTACTTTGAAGCTATTTTAATAAGCTCTTCATCTGATTAAAGGCGATTTGAGCTTTCATTTCTTCTCCTTGTGGGGTAAGATGACAGTTATCGATAAACCATTCATTTTTAAATAAATTAGGGTTTAAATTTATGTAATTTATATTGTGCTTAAGGGATATGCTTTTCATAATTTCAATATTCTTATTAGTAGCATGAATTATTTCCCCTGCAATATTTTTTAAATCTCGCCTAGTTGAACGAGTTTTTTCTTTAGATGCATGTAAGAATTCCATCAGTAAAACTTCGCTATTATCTAATTTGACTAGTTTCACTAGTAAATCTAAGTTTCTAGTAAATCCAACATAATTGGAATCATTTGCAACTCTTTTTGAGACTTCTGATTTGTCTAAAAGGGAGAAACTATATGGTTGGTCATTATAAACTGAACGGGTATTGTTTAACCATATTGAGTAGAAAAACTTAAAAACATTGGAACGCAATAAAAACCGTTCTTTAGGTCGCAAATGCGAACCACTTCCATTAGAACGAAAATGGGAATATTCTGGATTATAGTTAGGAAATATTTGCGCAGCAGCATCATTGCCACCAGTATGTATTACTACGATGTCAGCATTTATATATCTGTGACGAAAAATATATGATGATAATAGTTCTGCGGAAGTCGCATAATTAAGTCCCCCATTTATGACCTCTACTTTTTTAGAGGTAATTTTTTGTAATTTTCGTTGGAGTATTGAAGGCCATGTTTTATGAGGATTTTTATTTAAATAGCCATAGGTAGTTGAACCCCCTAAAGTAAGAACTCTGACTGTATTAGAATCTTTTTTGAGGTTAAATTCAGGACTTCTATACCCTAATGAATTATGTTGTTTTATACTGTCAAAATGATTTGGATTGTTTGTATACAAAAGGTATGGATGGGAGATGATAGATTGCTCAGTATTACTAACTTTACGGCCTAAATTTAATTCGACAATTCTTTTACCATTTCTGTATTTAGAAGGGATATTTTCATATGCTGTATAACATACAAGTTCAAGAAAACTCCATAATATGGTAAAAACAAATATATTGACTATTATAATTTTTAAAATTTTTTTCACATTAATTCATTTTACATTAGAGCTCTATTTATATTGCCAATCAGGAATTACTTTCAAAATATGACTAATCTCTTCAAGGTATATGTTAAGTAAGTTACTAAAAGCCGTACAAATTTAAACAAAGGATTCTATATACTGTCATAGACTGTAAATCATTCACAATGTTTATTATAAGATATTACAATTTCAACTAGTTTGTAACCTGAGTTCGATTAATATTTAGAGGTATTTTATTATGAAAAAAGATAGACTTTTAGTAAATTAAAGTGCTGAATTTCAATTTTTTAATCTAAAAATCTATCCATGATAAGTTATTCTAAAATTACAGAAATATTTTGTGTTATTGATGAGTTTTGTAAAGAATATGACCAAATAGTAGAAACATCTCTACTTGGTAACCCACCAAAGCGCCCACCAATCATGTCAAAGAGTGAAGTTCTTACGATTTCAGTTCTTTTTCATTTAGGCGGATTTAGAACTTTTAAACACTTTTATATTTACTATGTTCAAGTGCATATGCAAAATGAATTTCCTCATACAGTTTCCTATAATCGATTTGTAGAACTCAGGTTTGTAATAAAATGTAGAATTTTTTTCATTCTTCCATATTTTTTAAAGACTTCTTTTTTATTTACGTAGAATTTTCTCCATTTTGCGACCTTTTGCCAATTCATCGATGAGTTTTTCCATTTGTCTGCATTGTTTGTACACTTCAAATTCATCCTCTATTTCTTCAATTCGATAGCCGCAAACGACTCCTTTGATCATGTGCGCATTGGGATGGATTTTTGCTCTTTGAAAAAAGGTTCTAAAAGTGACTTTTTCTTCAATAAGTGCTAGTAATTTCTCTTCATCGAAACCCGTAAACCATTCCAATACCTGATGGAATTCTTCTTTTGTTCTGCCTTTCTTCTCTAGTCTATTCCAGTAGAGTGGGTAGATAGATGCGAAGATCATATTCGCAACTTTTTCATTTTTTTCAGTAGTTACTTTCATTTTATTTTGAGTTAATTGTTACTAACAGTTTTATATATGAAATATAACAGATTATCATTCATTTATTTTTCTATTTTTTTATAGTTTTTCAAGGTTTTTAGAGTTGATAATGTTTGTATACCAGCCCATTCTAATTTTGTCCCTTGACTGATACCATACCAAGTATCCCAACTTCCATCTTCTTTTTGCTTTTTAATTAATGTTTGTAAGTCCGATTCAATGGTATCTTTAGTAAATATGGGATATAAAATATTTTCAGAAGAATTGGCATAGTTTAAACTATGAGGCTTCCCATAAAGTCCCCAACCATTATCTAAAGTATCTTTACAAAGAGTACCATCTTCTAATATCCACTTTTTTAAGTTACTGATTCTTTTGTTTGCTTTTTCTTTACTTCTGGTATTTGTTAAGAAGGTTAACCACCTTGGTATGCATAAGTAGCAAAAAACATGCTTATCTTGAATTCGTTCAAATTCATTCCAGACAAATTCTTCTGCTTTTTTCATCCACGGAATGTCTATGTTGTATTTCTCAAGAATTCCCAAAAGAGGTGCGGTAGTACTCAATGCAGCCCATTCTTTAACAGTTTTAAAGTGCTCTTCACAAGGATAATCACTTTTAGGTTGAAACATCCATGGAACACCACCTTTTTCTGTTGTAATACTTTTGAAATAAGGCATGAAATCATTCAAAATGATGTCTTTGGTTAAGTACCCAACTTCATCAAGTGTTTCAAGTGCCATAACGCTAAATAAGGGTTGACTTTCAGGTGATGCTGTGTCTGGCTCCATACCGTGCCCAAACCCTCCGTCAGTATTTCTGTATGCATACACTGCATGAAAAACTCCTTCTTTGTCTCCGTTTTCAAAGTGAAAATGAAACAAACGCCTCTCAACCATTCTGGCGTTTGTTAAAATGAAGTCTTTAGCTTTTTTAAAATTTTGCTTTGTTAATTTATCCTGCATTAATTGGGCGTTTTATTTTTAGCATTCTTCAATGATTGATTTTCCTTTTGATTTGTCACCAGAGGTCCATTCCCACGTTTCGTGAAGTCTAATTTTCCCGTTGGCTAAAATTTCGGGTTTCGAAAAACAGGTTCCAGTCATTAATTGTCCTTTGTCATTGACTTGGTGGTAACTCATTTCAATATTTCCATTTTTGTCCACCAACCCTAATAAGTGCCCTTTTTGAATTTTTCCACCACTATATTCCGAAGTCAAAATTTTACCATCTTGTTTGTACACAAAAATAGTTTCCGCCGTGGTTTCTCCATTTTGACTGTTCTCCACAGGTCTGAATTTTTTATTGTCGTAGTTTATTCCCAAAGTCCAATGTGTTTATTGTTTACACAGTTTTTAATGTTTCATTGATATCTGCAAACAATTTTTCAGAGTTCTCAACCATATGCCAATGACCTATTCCTTGATACAATTGATTTGGAATTTCATGCTGCTCGATGAATTCTTGGGTTTCTTTAGGGGTATCGACATCTCCCCAGATGTAAACTTTGTTACAAGTTAATGCATTGAATTCAATTCCACATTTATTTTCTCTTATGTATTCTTGACTTGTAAAACTCCAATTTCTCATTCCCGCTGGCTCAGCAAACCGAAGACTACTGTAATACCTTTTATACCGTTCTTCAATCTTTGCCATTTCAAATATTTCTTTATAAAACGAGTCAGTAAACTTTTCTACAGATTGGAACTTCAATGGCTTGCTGGAAAAATAACTATCTGCTTCTGTTAAATTTCCTTCAATGTTGAAGTAATAGTTAATTTTTTCTTTTAGGTTTTGACAAACCCAAGTTCCAATTAAGGCTCCTAAGGAGTGTGCAACTATATTTACTTTGTTTTGATTCGATGTTTCTTTTTCTATTATTTGCGTTAATAGATTAGATTGCTCTTTTATTGATTCATATTCTGAATTTATGGGACTAACACCGAACCCTGGTAAATCAATTACATAGATGTTAAATTTTTCGTTGAGGATAGATTCAAAAACCTCTTTATATACCAAACCAGAATCGGCAAATCCATGGAGAAACCAAATTGATTGCCTATCTTTTTTTATTTCATTAGTTCTTATAAATAAGTTATTACGGACTTGAATGTGCATTTTTGTTTTACTTAATATGACCTACAATGACCTCATATAAACGTCAGTTGTGGGATTAAGTTAGTGAATTTCTGTTAAGAATTGCGTTTAGCAATTCTGAGTGGATTCAAGCTCTTGATAAGTTAGATACTGGCTTTGCTGGAGCATAGTTGAATCCACCATAACTAGAATTATATATTGTTGTATGCAGTTATTATTCTTTTCTTATTAAATCTTGGGCATTATTAATTCCACAGCCAATCACAAAAATTCTTATTCGCCAATCATTAATTCCTCCATATGGAATTTTGTCTGTCCAATATTCAATTCCGCGATTTTTGAGCTCAGATAGTATTTGTTCAACTTCTTGGTCAGATTTATACATTCCGATATAATTCCGATTTGCGTGCTCGTCAGTTTTTATTACTCTCAGAGCATATTTAACAGCATCTTTTTCAGTTGCAAAATATTCTAGTGTTCTTTTATCTCCACGTTCAGTATAATACCATTGATAAAGTCCTCCATTATTTTCAATTCCAAATCCTTCATAAATGAAATTTCCATTAATACTATAACCGTTCATTGGATAACAATTCTCTTTCATCCACTGTTCAAGCTCTAATTCGGTTTTTATTTCAGTTTCTTTCATCTGTTTACATACAACTTTAATACACGAAAAATAGTGAAGTAAAAAGTTATTATTGTTGCTGTTAAGGTAAAAAATATCAGAGAAGAACGAAACGTTCTAGTTAGTAATTGTTTTTAGTTTTTTATAAACTTAAATGTGTTACCATTATCAAATTTCAAGAAGTATAAACCACTAGAATAACTGCTAATGTCAAGCGTTTCATTCATAGAAATATTGCCTTTTGAAATTTCTCTTCCAAGAGTATTATAAATTGTATAGCTCTTCAAGCTAGTCAAATTATTAAATTTAATAACATTACTTGAAGGATTTGGAAATAATGAAATGGGTGAAGCTAAAATATTATTTTGAGTTGATAAAGTTGAAAAGTTTACGCCATCAACCCAATTAGATGTGCTGCCATTTAGAGTAAAATTGTTTAATGTTCCATTATTATTATTTGAAGTTGCATCATTCAAAGTTGTTACTGATGCATTGTTTCCATTTTTAACCCCTTGATTAAAATTATAGTATGCAACTAAATTACTCTCATTGCCTGTTAGTTCTTTATTCCATTGAGAATTTACTTCTGACGCACTCAAACCTTTGCTCCAAATTCTAATTTCATCTAGAGAACCAAGAAAATATGTAGAGGCATCTGAGCCAATTCTCAGTGGTACAGAATTGGTTAATGTTCCCGTGTAATTATTTGATCGAATAGTTGGAGTTTGTAATGCTCCATCTATATATATCTTATAATTATTGGGATCTGTGCCTAGCATTATTCCTGTAAAGTGATGCCAATTTCCGTCATTAAAGCCACCTGTAGAAGTATTAATCTGTGCAAACGTTCCAGGATTACCAATTTTAGCAATTCCTAAAACACCACCACCATACAGGGCAACTCCATATCCTCTGAACCCATCATTGGTGTCAAACTTGTTTATGATGGGTTTAAAGCCATTAAAAGTTGTTTTAAACCAAAATTCAATAGATATATTATCATTGGCTAGTAAATCTAGAGAATTTTGATCTTGAATCGATATCCAGTCATTACTACCATCAAAATCAAGGGCGTTTTGACCCTTTAAGGATAATGATAATAACAAAATGATTAATAAGTAAGTTTGTTTCATTGGTAAACGAATTTAATTGTTAGTATTGTTGTTTTAATGCTTGCCTACGAATCGCCAAATGGAAGGAGAGTTTATATTTTAAAGTGTTTTATACTATAAAATATGTTGTTTCCAAAGAAAACGATTGGAATTTTTTCCCATAGTTCATAACTATGAATTATAAAATTAAAAAAAAAATCAAATGTGTCTCTAAGTAATTTTCACCAATACCCATTTCCAAATCCAAAGGAAGATTTATTTGAAAAAGAATAATCTAATCGAAAGGAAAATCATCCATGCAAAGGATACAATGACCTTATTTGTCAAGTTTGCCCTTCTCTATGAGTTTTGGATTGGGCGTCCTTCTTTGAGCTAACTAATTACTGGAAGAAAACCAATTATAGTCAGTTTTTTGCTCTCCTCTAGTAACCAGCCAGTACGATTCTGTTGGGCTGGTTACTTATAGTCATTTTTGGCAGGCTGTTATTTTGATTCAGACAATAATCTATCAATCGTGTAATAACCAGACATAATAGCTCCTGGAACTCCTCCTTGATTATATAAATCATTTGCCCCTCCAGCAAAATATACTTTTTTATCAATAGGCCTATTAAGCTCTATTATACTTGATTTATCAAAAAATGAAGTTGACCAAGTACCTTTTGTATATTGATGATTACCCCAATCTTGGTAAACAAAATCACCTGTGTAATATTTGGAAGCACTTCCATTAAACATTTTGTCAAGCTCATTGATTACGTTTTTTACAATAGCCTCTTTAGAACCTAACTTGTAGTAATCTTCTGCTGAACTTCCTGTTGAAAGAAGTCCAAGAATATTATATTTTGAGTCTTTTTTAAAACTATAATCATAAAATTCTTTGTCACCCTCTTTCGTTTTACAGGATATAACATTAGGGTAAAATTTATCTGAAAATTTAAGTGCTAATTTAAAACCAGTTAAATATTTAATAGATTCAATAGCTTTTAACTTTTTTGAATCTAACTTAGGAGTAAATTCAATCATTTTAGATTTTAGAACCCCAACTGGAACCGTAACTAAAACTTTGTCTCCAATTATTTTCTCTCCATTCTTCGTTGTTACTTCAATTTGTTCTTTTGAATAATCAATAGCAATAACAGGGCTGTTATATTTAATTTTATGTTCTACTTTTTTAGCAAAATTTTCAGCAACAAAATCATACCACGTAGAATTTTTAAATTTGTACTCGGTAAACCCTTCGAAATATTGATCTAATTTTTTCTTAGATACTTTTTTTAAATTCTCACCGTCCCATAAAGAACTTGATTCTAGGCGATAGGATATTAACTCTTCTTTTATCTCTTTTCCTTTAACACCTTTAAGTTTATTTAAAATTTCAGGTTTATTATGAATCCATTCAGCACCTATATCCATTGGAAAATCTGCAAAACCCTCTATTTTTTTTAATCTACCTCCAAATCTATCAGTAGCTTCAAGAATTTGATAATCAATATTATTCTCCTCTAATATTTTGGCAGATGCCAAACCAGAAGCACCAGCTCCGATGATAATTATTCTTCCTGAGTACTTATAGTTTTTATCAGTTGCTGTTTCTTTTGGTAATTTATGAAACGCATTAGGACCAAATTCGTATCCATTGCAACTAATTAACAATAAGGAGATTATTGGTAAAATAATATGTTTTAAACTACTAAAACCTTTAATTTTCATCTTTATAAATTTTAAAGTATGAAAATACTAGATAGATATCATGATTATTTGTCCATTTAGGACATTATTCAATAGCTGTTGATATAAATTGAGGATAAAAGCTATTTATGGATTCTAACGATTTAAAAGTAAAGTGTTCTATATAAGTACTTTCTCTCATTTCTATATTTTCTAGTTCTAAAAGACTAAAAGCAACTTTATGCCATTCTGAATAATCAAACATTTTAAACGAAGAAGTATCGAAACGTATATATTTACCTCTCAAGATTGGAATTTTATCAGTCAACTGCTCAGAGTTAGAATTTTCAAAAGCTATAAAACATCTTGATGTTTTTGATTGAATCATTTGTGGGTCTTCATCCCATAGAATCATAAAATTTTCATTATTCTTATTAGTTGCTTGATAAGTTGTTTTAATCAATTGATAAAACTCATCAAAGCTAATTCCAGTTCTAAAAGTTAATTTTTTTACACGCACATTTTGTGTTAAAAATCGTTCTGAGTTGTACTTTATATCATTATTTTTTAATAAACTATTTTTTTTGTTTGCTTTTCTGTACTCTGAAGGAGAAACTCCATAAGTTTTTTTAAACATTTTACTAAATGATGAAGTTGATTCGTATCCAACTTCTATAGCTATTTCAAATATACTTTTGGAACTATAAAAAAGATATTCGGCTGATTTTTGAAGTTTAATTCTGTTAATGAAACTTTTTATAGATTCTCCATTCTTAGAAGTAAATAATCTATTTATGTGTCGATATGAATAAAATGAGGTGTCAGTAATTTTTTTAGGATCTATTTCACAACATTCGTTTCTCAATAGATATTCTAATTCAATTACTCTATATACTGGATTTGTTTCATTCATTTGGAATTAATCCTAAATTGGTCACAACGGTTTTGTATAACCGTCAGTTGCGTTTTTAGTTTGTGTTTTTTATCTGTCAACTTGCGAATAGTACTCCAATTTACATTTAATTTATAAGACCTGCTGTCAGCAGGAAAAGTAATTGTGGTTATACGTTGTTGGGCGTAGTTTTTTATTCGTTTATTCTGTTTTTTAAATCCATTCTCTCATGTAAAATCCTGATGACCTCAATTTTATCTTCTGAAAGTGATTGATAAAAGATAATATGTTTTCCAGATTTGAGTCCGAGTAGCTTTTGGCTTATTCCATCATATTCATTTCCAATATCTGGGTTTTGTCCAATTCCGTTACAAGCAAGTTTTATTATCGCATAATATTTGTCCGCTTGTTTTGCCGACCACTTTTCGAAAGTATAATCCCAAATGTCGTTCAAGTCATTAATGGCTTTTTGTCTTAAAACTACTTTAGCCATTTTTTCTCTTTTCCGCTTTCAGCTTTTTTAAATTTTCGTCAAAGTCAAAGCCCTCTACAAGTGGACTATTGAGACCTTCTTGAATCGCATTTCTCAATGCTATGACTTTGCTTTCCTCATCTTCTAAAAGTCGAAGTCCAGCACGAATAACTTCGCTCACGTTTTTGTAACGTCCAGCTGAAACTTGGGTTTGTACAAACTGGTCAAAATAATTTCCTAAAGATATTGATGTATTTTTCATTCCGTTTTGATTTGTTCAAATATACCAAAATTTGGTAATTATTCAAATTTTCAGATTCAGCTTGGAAATTACGCCCAACGGTCTGGTGTATGAAACGTAGCGTGTAAAAAGATACTAATTCTCGGATATATACAGCACCATATTTTATAAACTACTAGTGACAATGGTTTTCCTAATCACCACAACCTCCACAACCACCACATGAGCTACAAGAACTGCAACTAGAACAACCATTAAAATAATCATCTATATTTTTTTTGGGGGGCTTATAATTGATCAATGTTGCAAGGCCTGATGATAGAGCGTATGTTCCTGCTAGAAAATAATTCCATTCTTGATTGCCTTCCTTTTGATCTATATTTATAAAATCATTCTTATACATTCTAGGAATTATATTGGTGCTAATTTTATAAGAGAGCCGATTCAAAAACTGGTACATTGTAAAACAAAGAACCGCAGTTATTATAAAAATAATGCTAATAGGTTTTTCTCTTATAAAGCCTAGTGATAAACGTATAAAGCTAATCATTGTCAACAATGATAAAAAGGCAAAATTGATAAAGAATAATTGGGCGAATTTTCGAGATTTTAAGAAATATTTTCTAAATGCATCCATAGCACTTTTCGTGTTGTAAAAAATAGATTTTCCAGATAAAGCGCTTGCCAAGTTTAAAAAATTGGAGTTTCCAGACTCTTTAATTGTCGTGTAAATTGTTAATTCTTCTCTAGTATAATGATCTGCTAAATCACTGTCATTGATCCCAATAATACCATCAGTTTTTGCATACACCAATCCTTTTCTAAACAACCCATCAAAATGCGCATGGACCACATCAGAAATGTTCTGAGTTTTTAGATATAATAACTCAAAAGAATTTAAGTCAAATATAAAAGAGTTCTTATTTGCTTGTTTAAGAATTCTTTTTAAGAGTATACCATTGATGACTTCTAAAGTTAAATAACAAAGTACAGCTAGAAAAATCAAATAAAATATGAATTCTGGATTCCCAATTTTAATAATGATAGGTTTCAAAAGATAGAAAAATGGAATGATCAGAGCAATGAAAATAGCAATAGCCACAATAATACTGGACCTCAACTTATATTTTGATTTGGTCAAATTTAAACCTTGAAACATGTCATGATCTTCCCAAAAAAAGATAGGTTGTTCCCCAAAATTCTCTTGATAGACGTTTTTTGTACGTTGTTTTGCCAAATTAAATCTCTGAAATTCTCCTCTTTTATGAGTCGAAGGAATATGTTGGATTTGTTTTCCTAAAAGCTTACAAAACTCTTGATACGATTTTGTGTAAACTAGATGTAAATGCCATACTTTGTCAATGATTTCAGAGGGAGAAACCATACGATTAGAGGTTGCTGCTAAGTACATAAATTTTTTATACTCTATGATGGCAAGCTTTGTGAAGTTTTTCGTCCAATAATTTTCTTTTGCGAGTCTAACTGTAAAACCATACTCTTCATCAATTTGATCCATTTTAAAGTTCAAAATGGAATACCATAATTCTTTATTCATAGTTTCTTTTTAGGTTAATCTTCTAATGCGCCTCCAACCAATTTTCGCCAATACCCATTTCCACATCCAAAGGAACAGACATTTGAAAGGCATTTTCCATTTCGTCTTTGATAATGGGTTTGATAATTTCTAGTTCTTCTTTGTGGGCATCAAAAACCAATTCGTCATGCACCTGTAACAACATTTTTGAGCGGAAACCCTCCTGAGCAAATCGCTTGTGAATGTTAATCATAGCCAACTTAATAATATCGGCAGCGGAACCCTGAATAGGAGCATTCACCGCATTACGCTCGGCAGCTCCACGGACAATGGCATTTCTGGAGTTGATGTCTTTTAAATACCTGCGACGCTGCAATACCGTTTCTACATAACCATGTTCTCTGGCAAAATCGACTTGTCTCGACATGTATTCACGCAGCTTTGGATAGGTAGCATAATAAGTGTCGATCAATTCTTTTGATTCTTTCCGAGTCAAATCAGTTTGATTGCTCAATCCAAAGGCAGAAACTCCATAAATGATTCCAAAATTCACCGTTTTGGCATTACTACGCTGCTCACGAGTCACTTCATCAATAGGAACATTAAAGACTTTAGCCGCTGTTGAAGCGTGAATGTCTTCTCCATTTTGAAAAGCCTGAATCATCGTTTCCTCTTCACTCAAAGCAGCAATAATTCGCAATTCTATTTGCGAATAATCCGCTGCGAGTAAGACATGATTTTCATCTCTTGGAATAAACGCTTTCCGCACCTGTCGACCACGCTCCGTACGAATCGGGATGTTCTGTAAGTTTGGGTTGTTGGAACTCAACCTTCCCGTAGCAGCAACTGCTTGTGCGTAAACTGTGTGAACCCTTCCTGTTTTTGGATTGATCTCCTCTGGTAAGGCATCAACATAGGTGCTTTGTAATTTTTTATACTGACGATATTCTAAAATATCCGAAACAATCTGATGGTCTTTCGCTAAGTAAGATAAGACATCTTCAGCAGTGGAATACTGACCTGTTTTCGTCTTTTTGGGTTTGTCAACCAACTTTAGCTTATCAAACAAAATAGGTCCTAGCTGCTTCGGAGAAGCAATGTTAAACTCCTCGCCAGCTTGCGTATAAATATTTTGCTCCAATCGTTGTATGTCACCAGTAAGATCTGTAGACAATCTTTTTAAGAAATCCGTATTTAGGTTAATTCCTTCAATTTCCATGGCCGTTAAAACAGAAACCAAGGGAAGTTCTACTTCGTTAAAAAGTTTTGTTACGTTTCCACTTTCCAATTCTTTGGTAAAATGCTCTTTTAATTGAAGTGTGATGTCTGCATCTTCTACCGCGTATTCTGTTTGATCTTTTACAGGAACCACGCGCATAGACAGCTGATTTTTTCCTTTTTTTCCAATCAATTCGGTGATGGAAACTGGTTCGTAATTCAAATAAGTCTCAGAGAGCACATCCATATTGTGACGCATGTCTGGATTGATCAGGTAATGCGCAATCATGGTATCGAACAGTTTTCCTTTTACTGGCATGTTATAGTTCGACAAAACTTTGATGTCGTATTTTAAATTGTGCCCAATTTTTTCGATGGACTCATTTTCGAAAAAAGGACGAAACTCTTCTAGGATCGTTTGTGTTTCAGCCTGATCTTCTGGGAAAGAGACATAATAGCCTTTCCCTGTTTCCCAAGAGAAAGCAATGCCGATTAGTTCTACCTCTAGAGATTTTAATCCTGTGGTTTCCGTATCAAAACAAACAGAAGTCTGTTGCATGAGTTTGCTCATCAAAAGTTTTCTAGATAACGGAGTATTTACGTGCTGATAAAAGTGATCTGTATTTTTAATGGTTTTAAATCCATGGATGCTCTCCTCTTCAGAAACATTACCAGAGCCCGGAGCTGCAAACAAATCGAACTGACCATTCTGGTTGCTGAGCGGAGTCGAAGTAACCGAAATTCCCGTATCCTTTTGGTGACTGAGCGGAGTCGAAGTCACCTGAGTTGTTTGTCCTGATGGAGCAAAGGTCTTTAAGAAATTTTCTGTCAGACGGCGGAATTCCAATTCCGTAAAAATCTCTTTGACCTCCTCAATATTGGGCTGCTCGAAGATGAGTTCATTTTCATTCAATTCTACAGGAACGTCCAACATAATGGTGGCTAATTCCTTTGATAAGATTCCCAATTCTTTGGAGGCTTCTACCTTTTCTTTCATCTTGCCTTTTAGCTCATGAGTATTGGCTAATAAACCTTCTAGAGAACCATAAGCGGCTAGGAATTTTTTGGCTGTTTTGTCACCCACACCAGGCAAGCCAGGAATATTATCCACAGAATCGCCCATCATCCCCAGATAGTCAATTACCTGTTCAGGTCTTTCCACTTCAAACTTTTCTTGAACTTCTTTTACGCCCCATTTCTCATAGGAATTTCCCATTCGTGGAGGTCGGAACATAAAAATGCTGTCAGAAACCAACTGTGCAAAATCCTTATCAGGAGTTACCATGTACGTTTCTAATCCTTTCTTTTCCGCTTTTTTTGCCAAGGTTCCAATCACATCATCTGCCTCGTAACCTTCTTTTACAATGGCAGGAATGTTCATAGCTTTGAGAATCTTTTCTATGTATGGTACAGCTATTTTAATTGCTTCAGGAGTTTCCTGACGGTTGGCTTTGTATGCTGGAAAAGCTTCTGTTCTGGCTACGCTTCCGCCCTTGTCGAAACAAACGGCCAGGTAATCGGGTTTTTCTCTTTTAATGACATCCAGCAAAGAGTTGGTAAAGCCCATAATCGCGGAAGTATCCATCCCTTTGGAATTGATTCTGGGGTTTTTAATGAATGCATAGTATCCTCTAAAAATAAGGGCATAAGCATCGAGTAGAAAAAGTCGTTTTTTGTCTGACATGATACAGTGTGAGATTGTAAAAATTCGAGATCGTAAAGCGTGTAGCAATGATAAAAAAGCGATAGCTTCGGACTCCGAAGTAAAGCTACGAAACTTTAACATGATGTTAAAATTCATGATTTATTTTCGTAGTATCTTTGTAAAATCAAAAATATCCGCTTAATGCCTCGTTGGATCATTCCTCTCATCATTTTTTCAGTTGTTGTTTTTATCTTGGAATACTATGCGTTTCAGGCGATAAAAACAGTCACAAAAAACAAAATTATTCGCTGGTCTTGGTTGATCATTGGGATCGGAGTCTATGCATATTTTATTTATGTAATTATGACAACTCCTCGTTCAGCAGGACAAACGAAAGCGTTTCAATTGGCTGCAGGAATGATGCTCACAGTGATTATCCCAAAAATTCTAATTCTTGCCATTTTATTTGGAGAAGACTTAGTGCGGTGGGTTCAAAAGCTCATCTCTTGGATAAGTAGCAGTCCAACTCAGCCAATTGCAGGAAGAAGAAAGTTTGTTTCTCAATTAGCGCTGACAATTGCTGCCATCCCCTTTGCTTCTTTTTTGTATGGAATCATTCAAGGAAGGTATAACTACAAAGTGTTAAAGTACCAGCTGTCTTTTGAAGACTTGCCAGATGCTTTTGACGGTTTTACGATCACACAAATTTCTGATATTCATTCTGGGAGTTTTACGAACAAAGAGAAGATTCAATATGGAGTGAATATGATTGATGAACAAAATTCTGATTTGATTCTGTTTACGGGTGATATTGTGAATAATAAGGCCAAGGAAATGGATAACTGGATTGAGATGTTTGGAGCCTTGAAGGCACCTTATGGAAAGTACTCTGTTTTAGGGAATCATGATTATGGGGATTATACCAGATGGCCGTCGGAGGAAGCGAAGAAAGCCAATTTTCAGGCCGTAAAAGATTTACATCCAAGAATGGGATTCGAACTGCTATGTAATGAACACCGATATATTGAGAAAGATGGGCAGAAGATTGCATTGGTTGGTGTAGAAAATTGGGGAAAAGGAGGATTCCAGAAAAAAGGAGATTTGAAGTTGGCAGGATCTGGAGTTGATCAAAAAGATTTTAAAGTGCTCATGTCTCACGATCCTTCTCATTGGGATGTTCAGGTGAAGAACGATGATTTTCACTATCATTTGACGTTAAGCGGTCATACACATGGATTGCAAATGGGAATTGAAATTCCTGGATGGATCAAGTGGAGCCCCTCAAAATATGTATACAAACAGTGGGCAGGGGTGTACGAGGAATTTGGCAGGTATATCAACGTAAATAGAGGGTTTGGGTATCATGCTTTTCCAGGAAGAGTAGGGATATGGCCAGAGATAACTGTCATAGAGTTGAAAAAAGCTTGATAATCATGTAATTGATTAGAAATGTTATATTTGTAACCATGTAAGCGTTTGCGAAAGCGCTATATCCCTTAAAACAAACAAAAATGACAAAGTTTGGAGAGTTAATCAGTGTTGAAAAGCCAGTCTTAATAGATTTTTATTTTGACTGGGATGAGGCTGAAAACAATTTAGACACTTTACGAGATGTGGCTGCCGCCTTAGGAGACAAGGCGAAAGTGATAAAAATTGACATCAAGAAAAACGAAACCTTGGCAGAAGCATTGAGAGTAAAAGGAAATCCTACTTTTATGATCTACAAAAATGGTGAGATGAAGTGGCGTCAGACTGGAGAGCAAGATGCAAACACACTCATTGGTCTTGTGCAACAGTACTTCTAAGAAATTGCAGAAAAAGCAAAGCCTTTCTCTTTAAAATAAGATAAAATCTTAGGCAAGCTGTAATATATCTTCTCTTTTGCCTTTATGCTATCGTGCATTACAACGATACTTCCTTCCTTTGTGTTTTGAATGACATTCTCTAAACATTTCTCAGGAGTTACCTTATGGTCAAAGTCACCGCTAAGCACAGACCACATAATAATTTTATAGCCTTGTTTAGTCAATATTTTTCCTTGTGAAGACTTTAGTCTGCCGTAAGGAGGTCTAAATAAGTCAGAATGAATATGAGCAGAAGCTTGTTGAATGTTTTCAATGTATTCAGAATTTTTCGTGAAAAATCCATTTAGATGATTAAATGTGTGGTTTCCCACGGTATGACCCTCTTCACAAATTCTCTCATAAATATGATGATGACATTTTACATTTTTTCCAATACAAAAAAAGGTCGCTTTTGCGTCGTACTTTTTGAGCTCATCCAAGACAAATTCTGTCACCTCAGGAGTAGGACCATCATCGAAAGTGAGAAAGATTTCTTTTTTCTTTGTAGGAAAAGACCAAGTATAATTCGCAAAAAGGCGCTGAATGATACTTGGTGTTTTTATGAGATACATCATCAACGATTACTGTTGAGTTGCAGTGTCATCTGATATTAAAAACCGCATGGTCTTCTCGAAATCTTCTTTCTGTTGTTCGAAGTATTTTTTATCTGAATCGTACTTTTCTATTTGTCCAACAATTTCTCTGTACATGAGGAAATTGTTCTCCAATTCATCGCTAATCCAATCGATTTGATCACTTGGAAACTCAGCAAACCATGTAAGATACTCTTGGAAAATTGAAATCAAAGTTTCAGCCGATTTTCTGGCTTTTTCTTGCTCTCCTAGCTGATAGTAAACTTCAGGGTAACCCAAAGAGAAGTTGAAGTTTCCAAAATCTTTGATAGGCATTTTCTCTATGGATAAGTCTAAAACCTCAATAGCTTTTACAGTGTCGCCTTTTTTGGCAAACTCCTCAGCCAATCGGATTAAGTTATTGCGTAAAGAAATCGCATTCTTTTTGGTTTGTTCATCGAGATATATCTTCCCATCATTGATGTTTTTCCAATCAATCTTTTTGATGTTAGCATACATCTTCTCAGGATTGATACGTCCTAAGTTAAACACTCGATTGTTTTCTGTCTTGATAGGAACTAGCTTGTACGCCATTCCTTCAAGTTGTAGGTAATCCTTCATCCAGATATATTCACTATCATCCATAGAACCTCCTGTAAAATAAATCGGTTGCTTCCAGTCGAAAGTGTTTAGTATGTCTAACATTAAGATTCTATTCTTGGGCAGTGCTCTGTCAATTGTAATATCGATATAGTCTACCATTTTATCGGCATCCTCTGGTTGAACGATACCATACTTTAAAGCATTCTCTTTATTAACAGGAACACGAATTTTATTTACAGGTAAAATCTTTTCTGGATTGCCATCATCATCTAAATCCAAGAAGGTTTGCTTGTTGGTAGATCTCAACCACTGCATGAATGTTTTTAATGGAAGAATAGAATCTTTGTACTGTGGGAATAAGTCTTCAAAGTAGTAAGCAACGTCTAATGTTCCCCAACGATATTCATCATGCTGCATTTGAGATGGAATCGGTGGTGCATCATAAGTAGCTCTTTTCATCTGATCTATATACCAATCTGTAGAAAACAAACTAGTATTGACTAATTTGATATCGGTACGAAACCCTTCCACCTCTTGCATATACCAAAGTGGGAAGGTGTCGTTATCACCTATGGTAAACATAATGGCATTTTTATCACAAGATTGTAAATAAGAACTTGCATTTAAATGCGTGGTGTATCTGTTGGAACGATCGTGATCATCCCAGTTTTCAAATCCCATTAGTAAGGGAACGGAGACAAAGCTAAGTACAGTTACTGCATAAGCGATTATTTTTTTACCAGCAAAATTCTTTAAGTAATCGTATAGTGCATAAACACCAAAACCAATCCAAATGGCAAAAATATAGAAGGAACCTACTACTGCATAATCTCTCTCTCTAGGTTCAAATGGCTTAGGATTTGTATAAAAAATAATGGCTGCTCCCGTAAATAGGAAAAAGATAAGTAAGGTGTAAAAGTTCTCCTTGTCCCATCGGACATGATAGAGGAGTCCTATAATTCCTAGAATAAGTGGCAAAAAGTAATAGGTGTTTCGCCCTTTGTTTTCTTTAACGTCAGAGGGAAGGCCTACTTGTGGGCCTAATCGGGCTTTGTCTATGAATCCAATTCCACTTAACCAGTTTCCATTGAACTTATCCAATTGCCCTTGAATATCGTTTTGACGACCCACAAAATTCCACATGAAATAACGTCCATACATATATCCGAATTGGAAATTAAGCATGAATTTCATGTTCTCACCGAATGTAGGTCTTCGTTTGCTATTTTCTGGAATACCAGCAATAGCCTTGTAGTTTTGTTGAGAACCAGGATCTGTCATTCTAGGAATGAACCCTTTGTGTTTGCTCGTATAATTGGGCAATACATCTTTATATGCATTAACAATTACGTATTTCCCATCTTTCTTTTCATACTTGGGCTTGTCGTCTCTGGTTGGATTCTTAGCATCTTGCTCTCTCTTGTATGAGATAGAGTAGTATGTATCGTAAAAAACGTTGGCATCACCATATTGTTCTCTATTGTAGTAAGCTAATAGCTCTCTTGCACTTGAGGGATTGTTCTCATTAATGGTTGTATTTGCATTTGCTCTAATAGGCAACATTAACCAAGAAGAAAATCCAATCATCATAAACAGGATGGATAAGATCAGTGTATTGGCTACTACTTTTTGCTTTTTTCTCGTGTAGTTTAATCCCCAATAAAAAGCTGCAATCAAAACAAGTCCTGCAATAATGGTTCCTGAATTATAGGGTAGACCTATAGAATTGATAAAAAACAATTCAGAAACACTAAAGAATTTTAATGTGTATGGGAACAATAACTTAAAGACAAAAGCAAGGACAAAAACAGAGATGAGCGTTGCAATAGCTGTCGTTTTTACATTGATCTCTTTGTAAGTTTTAAAGAAGTATAAGAGTACAATTGCTGGGATTACCAATAATGACAGAATATGAACTCCAAACGAGAGTCCAACGACAAAACTAATAAGTACCAGCCATTTATTTCCTCTTGGGGTATTGATTTCATTTTCCCATTTCAACCCTAACCAAAATAGAATAGCCATTAGGAAGGAAGACATAGCATATACCTCACCTTCAACGGCACTGAACCAAAAACTATCAGAAAATGTATATGCAAGCGATCCAACAAAAGCGCTTCCTAGAATAGCAATGAGAGCTCCTTCTGAATCATCATTGGATTTACGAGCTAATTTTTTACCCAAATTGGTAATGGTCCAAAACATAAAAAGTATGGTGAGAGCACTTGCTAAAGCAGACATAAAATTGACCATCATAGCAATGTTTTCGGCATTGCTTGTAAACATGGCAAAGAAAGCTCCCAGCATTTGAAAAAGTGGCGCTCCCGGAGGGTGTCCAACTTCTAATTTAACCGATGTAGAAATATATTCTCCACAATCCCATGCACTAACGGTAGGCTCTAAAGTTAGAGTATAGGTAATAAGAGCAATTAGAAATGAACCCCATCCTAATATAAGATTCCATTTTTTAAAGTTTTCTGATGACATACAATTTGCGGTATATGGGGGCGAATTTACTAATTTATCATAGAAAAAACGTTTCGATATAAAGTATTAGGATGTTTGTGGGTGATAAAACTTTGTTAAAATCAAAAAACTCAATAAAATATTTGCAGTATTAAAAGTTTGATTTAAATTTGCACCCTCATTATGGTATTGGCCCATGGTGTAATGGTAACACACCGGTTTTTGGTGCCGTTATTCAAGGTTCGAGTCCTTGTGGGCCAACGATAAACCAGCTCTTTGAGCTGGTTTTTTTATACCTTAAAAGTAATCACAGGTTTCAAAACACTTTTTGAAACGCTTTTGGTAATGCTTCCGTTAAATAAATTTGAAAGACCACTTCTGCCATGAGTGCTTAAAGCGATTAAATCTGCATTGACTTCTCTGGAGAAATTCGTGATGCCTTTTACAATAGAAGTATCATTATACACATTAATAGTGCTTTTAGGGATTTCCAATCCTTTGATGAAATTTCGGATCTTTTCTTTAGATGCCGATGAGCTTTCGAACTTTCCTACAGTATTTATTTTTAGTAAATGAACTTTACTTTTAAAGAGTTTCGCAAAAGCTAAGAATTTTTTGAAAGATTCTTTGTTGTCCTCTTTAAAGTTAGAGGCATACACCAAATCTTTTAATTTGAACTTGTCCGAATCTGTTTTTACAACAATCACAGGAATTTCTGAAGTACGAACTACTTTTTCTGTATTAGAGCCGATAATCATCTCTTCAAACTCAGAAACACCTTGAGACCCCATGATAATGATATTAGCATCAATCTTTTTCGCATAATCACGAATGCCTTCATAGGGTTGTTGGAACCGAATGGAGTATTTTACTTCACATCCTTCCGAAAAATAACGCTCTTTTAAATCAATGATTTTTTCTTTCACTTTTCGAAGATACATCATACTTTTAGGAATGCTAAAATTGCTTCCAGCTCCCATGTCTACTACTCCTGTGGGTAGTTCAACCATGTGAAGTAAGTAAATTGTACAATTGGTTTTCTTCCCCATCTTTGCGGCTAGTTTTACGGCATATTCAGACCTCATAGAAAAATCTACAGGAACTAATATTTTACTCATAACGAACATAATTTTTGATTAGATTTAGAGGGAGAGATTATTAATTTGATATACAACCATTTAAAGTTACAAAAAATATCGAATAAGTTCTACTTGTTTATTCCATAGGGACTTATTATATTTGCAGCGAAATCATTAAAACGGAGAGGAAGGGGACGCAAAGTCCCCTCTTTTTATACCTGTACTGAATGAATCAAGACTTAGTAAAGAAGCTGGTAGATGAAGCAATTTTAGAGAACGAATCTCTATTTCTAATTGACTTGTCTTTTGTGTCAGGAAATAAGATAAAAGTGATTGTTGATGGGGATCAAGGAGTTCCATTAAGCGAATGTGTACGAATTAGTAGACATGTGGAGCATAATCTAGATCGCGAGGAAGAAGACTTTGCATTGGAGGTAACATCTCCAGACATTTCAAGACCTTTGACTCATCAAAGACAATACCTGAAAAATGTGAATAGAATTTTGAAGGTAAAAACCCAAGAGGAAGAATTTGAAGGAACTCTAACAAATGTCAATGAAAATGACATTAACCTCAAATGGAAAACCAGAGAACCTAAACCAATTGGGAAGGGAAAAGTAACTGTAGAAAAAAACGCATCAATTGCGTATCAGGATATTATAGAAGCAAAAGTGAAGATTGTATTTTAAGAGATCATGTAATGGAAAATATAGCATTAATAGATTCATTTTCAGAATTTAAAGACATTAAGAGTATTGATAGAGTTACCTTAATGTCCATTTTAGAAGAAGTTTTTAGAGCCGCATTGAAAAGGAAATTTGGTTCCGATGACAACTTTGATATCATTATCAACCCAGACAAGGGGGATTTAGAAATATGGAGAAACAGAATTGTAGTAGCTGATGGTGAGGTAGAAGATGAAAATGAAGAGATTGAATTGACTGAAGCAAGAAGAATAGAACCGGATTTCGAAATTGGCGAAGATGTATCTGAAGAAGTGAAGCTAGTAGATTTAGGAAGAAGGTCCATCTTGGCTTTGCGTCAGAATCTAATCTCTAAAATTCACGAACACGACAGTACCAATGTATTTAAGCAGTTCAAAGATTTAGAAGGAGATTTGTACAGTGCTGAAGTACATCACATTCGTCACAATGCAATCATCTTGCTAGATGATGAAGGAAACGAAATTGTATTGCCAAAAAGTGAACAAATCCGTTCGGATTTCTTTAGAAAAGGAGATTCTGTTAGAGGAGTGATTAAGTCAGTAGAGTTAAGAGGAAATAAACCCGCTATTATCCTGTCAAGAACATCGCCAAATTTCTTGGTAAAACTTTTTGAACAAGAAATTCCTGAGGTATTTGATGGATTAATTACAGTTGAAGGCGTGGCAAGAATACCAGGAGAAAAAGCAAAAGTTGCTGTGGATTCTTATGACGACAGAATAGACCCGGTAGGTGCTTGTGTGGGAATGAAAGGATCTAGAATTCACGGAATTGTTCGTGAACTTGGAAATGAGAATATCGATGTAATCAATTACACTAAGAACGAACAATTGTTCATTGCTCGTGCTCTAAGTCCAGCTAAGATCGTGTCTATGAACATACAAGCATATGAGGAAATGAAGAATGGAAAGAAAGGACGTGTAAACGTGTTCTTAAAGCCAGAAGAAGTTTCCAAGGCAATTGGAAAAGGTGGTGTAAACATTCGATTGGCAAGTGAATTGACGAAATACGAGATCGACGTTCAGAGAGAAGGACTAGAAGAAGAAGATGTAGAATTGACGGAATTTGTTGATGAAATCGAAGATTGGATCATTCAAGAATTCAAGAACATCGGGTTGGATACGGCGAAAAGTGTATTAGATACCACAGTTGAAGAGCTATTAAAAAGAACCGATCTAGAAGAAGAAACAATATTAGATGTTCAAAGAATTCTTAGAGAAGAATTTGAAGAATAAAACAATAAAATAATACTTTTACAAACTAAGGTTACTAAAGTTTATGGCGGAAAGCAAAACAATGAGACTAAATAAGGTGCTAAGAGAATTAAACATCTCGCTAGATAGAGCTGTGGAGTATCTTGCTAAAAACGGTCACCAGATCGAAGCAAGACCTACCACTAAAATTTCTGGAGAGGTGTATCAGGTGCTTTTAGATGGTTTCGAAACTGATGCAAACAAAAGGGCAGCGTCTAAAGAGGTTGGAGAAGAGAAGAGGAAAGAGAAAGAAGCCATCCGTCTCGAATTAGAAGCTAAGCTTGAAAAGAAAAGGGCAGAAGAGGAGAAAAAAGAAATCCTCAAAGCAAAAGCAGAGAAATTAGAGATCAAGACAGTTGGTAAAATTGATATTGAACCAAAGTCTGAACCAAAGCCTGAAGCGAAGTCTGAGGCGAAACCTGAACCAAAAGAAGAGCCTAAGCTAGAGGTTGAAGAACCCAAAGAGGAAGTGAAGCCTAAGGAAGAAGAGGTGAAAGAAGTGAAGGAAGAGGTGGTAAAAACAGCCATAGAGACTTCTGATGAAACAATAGTTTCAGAAACCATCAAAACTCAATATAAGAAATTAGATGGACCAAAATTAACTGGTAAGAAGATTGATTTAAAGCAGTTTGAAAAGGTGAAGAAAAAACCTGAAGACAAAGCAAAACAAAATCAAAATTCTAACGATGCTGCTAAGAAAAAGAGAAAGAGAATCAGCAAGCCAGGCGGTCACTCTCAAGGTCAAGGAAATCAGAACAGAGGTCAAGGAGGTCAAAATAGAGGAGGCCAAAATAGAGGAGGAAATAATAGAAGAGGACAGAGAAGACCTGTTGTTCAGAAAGAAGAACTTTCAGAAGCTGAAATTCAAAAACAAGTAAGGGAAACCTTAGAAAAACTTCAAGGAAAATCCAACAAAGGAAAAGGAGCTAAATATAGAAGAGAAAAAAGAGATGCGCACCGTCAGCAGACAGAAGCTGAAATGGAAGCAGCAGCAGCAGAAAGCAAAGTGCTGAAAGTAACAGAATTTGTTACGGTGAGTGAAGTTGCGACCATGATGGATGTTCCAGTTACAAATATCATTTCTGCATGTATGTCTCTTGGAATGATGGTAACCATGAATCAGCGTTTGGATGCTGAAACATTGTCCATTGTTGCAGAAGAATTTAACTACACGGTAGAATTTGTTGGAGCTGAAGTTGAAGAATCGATTGTTGAAGTAGAAGATAATCCAGAAGATTTAGAAAAAAGAGCGCCGATTATTACCGTAATGGGTCACGTAGATCACGGTAAAACATCGTTGCTAGATTACATTCGAAATGCCAATGTAATTGAAGGTGAATCAGGAGGAATTACCCAGCACATTGGAGCTTATGAAGTAACTGTAGAAGGTGAAAAAATTGCCTTCTTAGATACACCAGGTCACGAGGCCTTTACAGCGATGCGTGCTCGTGGTGCTCAAGTAACCGACTTGGTAATTATTGTGGTAGCTGCGGATGATGATGTAATGCCTCAAACGAAAGAAGCGATTTCTCACGCCCAAGCAGCTGGAGTGCCAATCATCTTTGCAATCAACAAGATTGATAAACCGAATGCGAATCCAGATAATGTAAAAACTCAGTTATCTGCCATGAATTTATTGATTGAAGAATGGGGAGGAAGCATTCAGTCTCAGGATATTTCAGCAAAAACTGGACAAGGAGTTCCAGAGCTTCTGGAAAAAGTATTGTTAGAAGCTGAAATTCTTGAACTTAAAGCAAATCCAAATAAAAATGCTTCTGGAGCAGTTGTAGAAGCTCAGCTAGATAAAGGTAGGGGGTATGTAACTACTATCTTAGTTCAGACTGGAACTTTAAAAATTGGAGATTATATCCTAGCAGGAAAACATAGTGGTAAAGTAAAAGCCATGTTTGATGACAAAGGGAATAATTTGAGAGAGGCTGGGCCATCAACACCAGTATCTATTTTAGGATTGGATGGAGCGCCACAAGCAGGTGATAAATTCAATGTATTTGACGATGAACGTGAAGCGAAGCAAATTGCGAGCAAGCGATCTCAATTACAAAGAGAACAATCTGTAAGAACTCAGAAAACATTGACACTTGATGAAATCGGAAGGCGTATTGCGTTAGGAGATTTCAAAGAGTTGAATATTATCTTAAAAGGAGATGTGGATGGATCTGTAGAAGCTTTAACGGACTCATTCCAAAAATTATCTACCGAAGAAATTCAAGTAAATATCCTTCACAAAGGAGTGGGAGCCATTACTGAATCTGATGTATTGTTAGCAACTGCATCCGATGCCATTATTGTAGGGTTTAATGTACGTCCGCAAGGAAATGCAAGAGCTGTAGCGGATAGAGAAGAAGTAGATATTAGAACTTATTCAATTATCTATGATGCGATCAATGACCTGAAAGATGCCATGGAAGGAATGTTGTCGCCAGAGATGAAAGAAGAAGTAACTGGAAATGTTGAGATTAGAGAAGTTTATAAGATTTCTAAAGTTGGAAACATTGCAGGATGTATGGTAATGTCCGGTAAAATCTTTAGAGATTCAAAAGTTCGTATCATTAGAGAAGGTATTGTGGTGCATGACGGTGAATTAGCTTCTTTAAAACGTTTCAAAGACGATGTAAAAGAAGTGGCGAAAGGATACGATTGTGGTCTACAAATCAAAGGTTACAACGATATCAAAGAAGGAGATGTGATTGAAGCTTATCAAGAAGTAGCGGTTAAGAAGAAATTAAAATAAGTTATAGGAAGTTTCAAAGTAATAAAGTAGAAAGCTGCAAAGTCAAACAAGATTTTGCAGCTTTTTGTTTTGTTAGGTGTTCACTTTGACTAGAGCCTGTATCGAACTTGTAGAGATACTCAGTATAAAAATTGTTGGTTGCCAGTTGTTTATTGGTTTGTCATTGCGAGGCTTTAGCCGTGGCAATCTGTCTAATTTGAGTTGTGTATTAAAAAGATTACTTCTCACGCTTTAGCGTGATCGTAATGACATGCTTGTAAACATGTTTTGCTAATCAAGATTCAAAAAAATAAAAAATTAGCGGATTACCTGCCCTACGCAGGCAGGCTTCTCAAGCTAAGCTTGATTGCAGCGATGTAAGTGTAATAAATTGTAAATGAGGTTTGTTAACTTTCTCCTTTCTCCTTTCTCCTTTCTCCTTTCTCCTTTCTCCTTTGCGAATCTATTTTCCTAACGGAACCACAATGGCTGTCCCAAATTCTTTTTTAATGGCTAACAGAGCCCTATCTGCTTCTAAACGTGTCTTGTAGAGTCCTACTTGAATTTTCCACTCAGGCTGTCTGTAAATTAAGTACGTTTTGATTTCAGGAAACTCAATATGAAACTCTGCTCGCAATTTTTTTGCTTCCACTTCAAAACCATTGTACAATTGAATTCTGAATCCATAACCAAACTCTTTATTGAATTCTTTTTTCTTTTTAATAAACTCGGCAATTAGTTCACTATCAGATTTTTGTTCTTGAGAAAAACCGGATTGAGATAAGCAAAATGCGAACAAGAAAAATATAAAAATTGAAAGTTGTTTTTTCATGGTGAAATCAATTGCTACAAATGTAACGAGTTGGCAAGAAATAAATTGAGAAAATAATTATTTAGAACGGATATAAATTAGAATTTAACATTCCTTTAAAATTTCAAATTTTAGTTATATGTACTACTTTTGTGCAACCAATTTAGGTGGGGTATTTATGCCTTTTTTAATTGGAAATTTTTGCAATAAGATACTAAACTATAGTTTGTAAATATGAAAAGTGTAGCACTACACAATCCGCTAGCCAAAGTACTTCTTAAAAGTTTTACATTTCTATTATTATTTTCACTGAGTTTCAATGCTGTAGCGCAAGATGCTATAGACGAAGCACGTCAGAAAGATGGTAGAAAGCTATTCAAATCTTTGTGTGCTTCTTGTCACAAGTTAGACAAGAAATTCATTGGTCCAGCTTTAGGTAAGGTTGAAGAACGAAGAGAGAACGATTGGTTAAAAGCATGGATTAAAAACAATGCAGAACTAAGAGCTTCTGGCGATAAAGATGCGATTGCAATCTTTGAAGAGTACAACGGTTCTAACATGACTGCTTTTCCTCAGTTAACTGACGAAAACATTGATAATATTTTATACTACACCACTGTTGGAGAAATTGTTAAAACGCCAGAGCCTGGTCCTGATGGATATGCTCCTCAACCTGCTCCAGAAGCACCAAAGTGGTTAATCTTCATTTTAGCAGGTGTCATTGCGGCTGCTTTCTTAATCATTGCTAGCTTATTAAAAACAATCAGCGAATTAAAAGGAGCGCCTAAAACTCCAGGTCTTTGGGGGAACTCAGTAGAACTTTGGGAAGGATTGAAGAGAAACACATTCTTGCATGTAGTAGGAACTATCTTTGTTCTATTGCTTTCTGCTTACATTCTTTTTGGGGCTTTGTTTACCGTAGGTGTAGATCAAGGATATCAGCCAGTGCAGCCAATCATGTTCTCACACAAGATTCACGCTGGAGATAACAAGATAGACTGTCAATACTGTCACTCCTCTGCGAAGCACAGCAAGCATTCAGGAATTCCTTCTGTAAATGTTTGTATGAACTGTCATAAGAACATTGCAGAAGTTGCAGACAATACTGTTGTAGAAACTGAAGATAGATTGTATAGCAAGGCAGACTTAGATAAAGAGATTCAAAAACTATACGATGCTGCTGGATGGGATCCTGAAAAGCTAGCATACACAGGTGATGAGAAACCTATCAAATGGATTCGTATTCACAACTTACCAGACTTTGCATATTTCAACCACTCACAACACGTAACTGTTGGAGGCGTTGAGTGTCAAAAATGTCACGGTCCAGTGGAGACAATGGAAGAGTTGTATCAGTTCTCTCCATTAACAATGGGATGGTGTATCGACTGTCACAGAGAAACAAAGGTGGACTTAAAAGGAAATGACTATTACAAAAAAGTACACGAAGAACTTGCTAAGAAGTACGGTGTAGAGCAAGTAACGATCGCCCAACTAGGAGGATTAGAGTGTGGTAAATGTCATTATTAATAAATTAGAAAGAAGATAAATTCGAATATAAATGGCTTCAAACAAAAAATACTGGCAAAGTGTTGTTGAAATAGAAAATGCTTCTATTGTAGAAACACTAAGCAAGAATGAGTTTGTAGAAGAAATTCCTACAGATGAATTTTTAGGAGACAAAGAAACACTTGAAAATTCATCAACATCCAGAAGAGATTTCTTAAAGTATGTTGGTTTTACAACTGCAGCAGCAAGTTTGGCTGCTTGTGAGGGTCCTGTGAAAAAAGCGATTCCCTATGTAGTAAAGCCGAATGATACAATTTTAGGAGTAGCAGATTGGTATGCAACATCGATCGCCAACGGTCAAGATTTTGCAAACATCTTAGTAAAGACTCGTGAAGGTCGTCCAATTTTAGTGATGCCTAACAAAGAGGCAAATGGAGTAACCAACGCAAGAGTTCAGGCTTCTGTATTGTCTTTGTATGATGAGCAGCTACGTCTAAAATCTCCTAAAAAAGGAGGAGAAAAAATCTCTTGGGGAAATTCACACAAACAAATTGGTGAGAAGCTGAACGAATTAAAAGAGAAAAATGAAACTGTCATTCTTTTGACGGGTACTTTAGCGAGTCCCTCAACAGAGCAAATTGTTTCAGAATTTATTGCAGCATATCCCAATGTAAAGCACGTTGCTTATGATGCCATTTCAGAAAGTGGTGCAGCAGATGCTTTTGAAGCTATGTTTGGTTCAAGAGCTATTCCAAATTACCATTTCGACAAAGCGCAAGCGATCGTCTCTTTCGGGGCAGATTTCTTGGGAGATTGGCATGGAGGATTTGAAAAAGGATATGCAGAAAGCAGAAATCCAGATTCAGGAAAGATGTCTTACCACGTTCAGTTTGAGGCAAACATGTCTTTAACAGGAGCCAATGCAGATAAGCGTGTGGTAACAAAATCATCAGATCAAGTTTTTGCTCTAATCAACTTATACAATGCGATTACTGGAGGAAGTTTACCGTCTAAATCAACACCTGTTGATGCAGAGGTAAAAGCTGCTGCAGCTGCTTTGAAAAAAGCTGGATCGAACGCAGTAGTTGTTTCAGGATCGAATGATAAAAATGCACAGTTGATTGCGTTTGCGATTAACGATGCTTTACAAAGTGAAGTATTTGATGCTGCCAATCCATTACAGATCAGACAAGGGAACGATGCTGAAATGGCTCAAGCTATGGCAGACATCAAATCTGGAAAAGCAAAAGGGCTAATTACGTACAATGTAGATCCAGTATACAATTCAGTAGCTGGTTTAGCAGAAGCAATCAAGAAATTAAAACTGTCTGTAGCGATGTCTGTTCAAGACAATGACACCGTTGCAGCTTCAGAATATGTGTTGTCAATGTCTCATTACCTAGAGTCTTGGGGAGATGTTTCTATTTCTCAAGGGCACTATGGTTTGATGCAGCCAACGATTCAAAAATTATTCAAAACCACTCAATTTCAAGATGTGTTATTGAAGTGGTCTGGAAATACCAATTCATACTACGATTATTTAAAAGGATTCTGGTCTTCAAACATCTTAGAAGGTCAATCTTGGAATCAAGCATTGCACGATGGATACTTCAAAAAAGAAGTTGCTGCATCGGTAAGCAAATCATCTGTTGATTTAAATGCTGCTGCTAGTGCACTAAGAGGTTCTGTAAAAGGAAGTGGATTCGAATTGAATCTATATTCTTCTACAGCACTTGGAGATGGTCAATTAGCAAACAACCCTTGGTTGCAAGAATTCCCTGATCCAATCACCAGAGCATCTTGGGATAACTATTTGTTGGTTTCTTATGACGATGCTAAGAAGTTAGAATTCGATAATCCAGTAAAAGATAATGGAGCCATCAATGGTAACTATGCGAAAGTAACTGTGAATGGAGTTACTATTGAGAACATTCCAGTAATGATTCAACCAGGTCAAGCAAACGGAACGGTTGGATTGGCTTTAGGATACGGTAGAAAAACCAACTTGAAAGAAGATATGCAAGTTGGAGTAAATGCTTATCCATTCTATGCAAACGGACAAAACGTTCAGTATGGAGCAACAATTGAAAGAACTTCCGGACCTGTACATAAATTTGCTTGTATGCAGGTTCAGAAAACCATTGCTGGACGTCATGATATTTTAAAAGAAGTTTCTTTAAAAGACTACAACGATCATTCAATAGATCCAAAGCACACTTGGAACAAGCCAGCTGTGGTATCTTATGATCACGAAGAAGTGGAAGCAAAAACCATTGATTTATGGGACGCTCATAACAGAGAAATTGGTCACCACTTTAACTTATCGATCGACTTAAATTCTTGTACAGGTTGTGGAGCTTGTGTGATTGCTTGTCACGCTGAAAATAACGTACCTGTAGTTGGTAAAGATGAAATGAGAGTAGGTAGAGATATGCACTGGTTGCGTATCGACCGTTACTATTCTTCAGAAGTAGAAACAAGAGAGGAAGCTTTAGAACAAGGATTTAGAGGTGGAGACTTATTTAAAGTCTTAGAAACTTCTGCTAAGAATCCATCTGTTACTTTCCAACCTATGATGTGTCAGCACTGTAACCATGCTCCTTGTGAGACGGTTTGTCCAGTAGCTGCAACCACTCACGGTCGTCAAGGTCAAAACCAAATGACTTATAACAGATGTGTTGGAACAAGATATTGTGCAAACAACTGTCCATACAGAGTTCGTCGTTTTAACTGGTTTAACTATGCAGACAACAATGAGTTCGACTTCAACATGAACAATGAGTACGGTAAAATGGTATTGAACCCAGACGTAGTAGTTCGTTCTAGAGGAGTGATGGAAAAATGTTCTATGTGTATCCAGATGACTCAGGCTACCATCTTAAAAGCGAAAAAAGAAGGTAGAAAAGTAGAAACTGGAGAATTTGCTACAGCTTGTTCACAAGCATGTACTACTGGAGCATTGGCTTTTGGAGATGTAAACAATCCAGAAGAAGAAGTAACAGAATTAGTAAAAGATAAAAGAGCTTTCAACGTGTTAGACTACATTCAAACAAAACCGAATGTGATTTACCAAGTGAAAGTAAGAAATACAAACGAAGCGTAGTTTACGAGTTAGAAAGTAATAAAGACGCAAAGTTGCAAAGATGAAAAGCCAAGCTTCGAAACTGAGCAACTTTGAAACAACAAAAACAAATAAAAAGTAAAAAGAGATGAGTTGAGAAGTTAAAAAGTAAAAGAGAAGATGTGCCCATAGTTAAGGTGCTCTTCACTTTCAAACTTTACAACTTTACAACTTTTGAACTAAAAAAGAAACATATGTCTCATTACGAAGCACCCATAAGAGAACCCTTAGTATTAGGTGATAAGAGTTACCACGACATTACAGAGGACATTGCTAGACCTATAGAAGGGAAAGCAAATAAGAACTGGTACATGGCGTTTTACATTTCTTTAGCAGCAATGCTTTGGGGATTTGGATGTATCTTCTATACCATAGGAACTGGTATTGGAGTTTGGGGATTAAGTAAAAACATTGGTTGGGCATGGGATATCACCAACTTTGTATGGTGGGTAGGTATTGGTCACGCTGGAACCTTAATTTCTGCAGTATTACTGTTATTCCGTCAAAAATGGAGAATGGCAATCAACCGTTCTGCAGAAGCAATGACCATCTTTGCTGTATTTCAAGCAGGATTATTCCCAATTATTCACATGGGACGTCCTTGGAACGGATATTGGGTATTGCCAATTCCAAACCAATTTGGATCGTTGTGGGTAAACTTCAACTCTCCGTTATTGTGGGACGTATTCGCAATCTCAACCTATTTATCCGTATCCTTAGTATTCTGGTGGACAGGATTGTTACCAGACTTTGCAATGATTCGTGATAGAGCTGTAAAGCCTTTCCAAAAGAAAATTTATGCATTGTTGTCTTTCGGATGGTCGGGTAGAGCAAAAGACTGGCAACGTTTCGAAGAAGTATCTTTGGTGTTAGCTGGTTTGGCAACTCCGTTAGTACTTTCTGTACACACCATTGTATCGATGGACTTCGCAACATCGATCAACCCAGGATGGCACTCAACAATCTTTCCTCCTTATTTCGTTGCTGGAGCGATCTTTTCTGGATTCGCAATGGTACAGACCTTATTAGGAGTAATGAGAAAAGTAACAAACCTAGAAGCATACATTACCCGTTTGCATGTTGAATACATGAACATTGTAATCATCTTAACAGGAGGTATTGTAGCGGTAGCTTATGCATCAGAATTTTTCATCGCATGGTACACAGGATCTCCTTATGAAGATTATACATACATGTCTTTAGGAGCAGCAACTGGGCCTTACGGATGGGCATTCTGGTCATTAATCTTATTTAACATTGCGATTCCACAGTTGTTATGGATTCGTAAAATTAGAAGAAGTTTTATCTGGTCTTTCTTAATCTCAATTGCGATTAACATTGGAATGTGGTTCGAGCGTTTCGATATCATTGCAATCGTATTAAGTAAAGGTCATTTACCATCAACTTGGTGGCGTTTTGAGCCAACATTTGTTGACGTTGGAATATTTATCGGAACCATTGGATTCTTCTTTGTTTTATTCTTACTGTATGCAAGAACATTCCCTGTGATCGCACAAGCAGAAGTAAAAACAATCTTGAAATCTTCTGGTGAAAACTATAAAAAATTAAGAGACGGTAATCATGAGTAGTAAAGTAGTTCACGCATTATACAACGATGATGAAGTAGTATTGGAAGCTGTTAAGAAAGTAAAAGCAGCCAATCACCACATCGAAGAAGTTTTCTGCCCTTTTCCAGTTCACGGATTAGACAAAGCAATGGGATTAGCTCCTACTAGAATTGCCATCGCATCTTTCTTGTATGGAATTACAGGATTGTCTGTTGCCATCTGGTTAACATGGTACACCATGATTGACAATTGGCCACAAGATATTGGAGGTAAACCAAGCTTTAGCTGGGGAGAAAATATGCCTGCGTTCGTTCCAATTATGTTCGAATTGACCGTATTCTTTGCAGCCCACTTAATGGTAATTACATTCTACATGAGAAGTAGAATCTGGCCATTTAAGAAAGCAGAAAATCCAGACCCAAGAACAACTGACGATCATTTCTTAATGGAAGTCCCTGTTCATGGAAACGAAAAAGAATTGAAGGCTCTTTTAAAAGAAACAGGAGCTGTAGAGATAAACATAGTAGAAGTAGAAGACGCACACTAAATAAGAACGAATGAGAAAGTATTTAAAATTTAGTATCGCATTTTTAGTTTTGGCAAGCGTAGTTGCTTGTTCAAAAAGAGAAAGAAAAGCACAATACATGCCAGATATGTACGTGTCTGTTCCTTATGATGCCGACATGGAAAAAGGAACCACCAACGCTTCTGCAAACTTAAAGCCCGTTGCTGGATCCATTGCAAGAGGTCAAGTACCTTATGACTATGCAGATACCAATGATGGGTATGAAAAGGCAAAAGCTGAATTGAAATCACCCTTAGCTAAGAACGAAGCAAATTTAGAGAATGGTAAAAAGATGTACGGAATTTACTGTGCAACTTGTCATGGTAAAAAAGGTGATGGAAATGGAGTATTGGCACAGAGAGAAAAATTCAATGGTATCCCAAATTACAAGGATAGAGATATTAATGAAGGAAGTATTTATCATGTTATCATGCACGGTAAAAACTTGATGGGATCTCATGCGGGTCAGTTAACGAATAAAGAGCGTTGGCAAGTAGTTCAATATGTAGAACAATTGCGAAACGATTTATTGAAATAATTACAAAAGAAGAATACCAATAGATATGTATCAATTCTCAGGTAAATTAAAAATATTCTCATTAGCTCTTATCGTAGTAGGAGTTTTGGGAATTGGATATGGTTTTTTAAGCACTCCTTCCACTCCAGAGGAAGCTATGGAGATGGTTGCGAAAAATGACGATCATGGAGCTGATCATGGTGAAGGCCACGATACCGCAAAGAAAGAAGAGCACAAAGATGCAGGACATGCTACTGACGCTCACGGAGGTGATCATGACCAAAAACATGCTGAGCATGTAATGCACCAATTACAAAACAGACCTTGGTCCGCTGTGTATGTTGCACTATTATTCTTCTTAGGAATTTCGCTACTTGTGTTGGCATTTTATGCGGCACAAAGAGTCGCTCAAGCGGGTTGGTCTATAGTACTCTTTAGAGTCATGGAGGCAATCACCGCGAACTTGGTTCCTACTTCCATTATCATGTTAATTTTTATCATTTTAGCAGGAATGCACATGAGTCATTTGTTTGTATGGATGGATCCAGAAGTAGCAGCTACTGATGAAATTATCAAAGGAAAATCGTTGTGGTTAAACGTTCCAGGATGGATAGCACGAGGAATATTCTATTTGGTTGTTTGGAATGCCTATAGATGGTTTATCAGAAAAAACTCAATTGCAGAAGATACAGCGACAGATATTAAAATTTACAAGAGAAACTACAATGCTTCTGTAATCTTTTTAGTATTCTTTATGGTTACAGAAAGTATGGCTTCTTGGGACTGGATCATGGGATTAGACCCTCACTGGTTCTCTACTTTATTTGGATGGTATGTATTAGCGACTTTATTAGTAAGTGCATTAACAGTGATTGCTTTTGTAACCATTTACCTACGATCTAAAGGATATTTACCGAAAGTAAATGATAGTCATATTCATGATTTAGCAAAATTCATGTTTGGATTCTCAGTATTCTGGACGTATTTATGGTTTGCACAATTCATGTTAATCTGGTACGCAGACATGCCTGAAGAAACAACGTATTTCGCCATGAGATTTAGTGAGTACAAAACATTATTCTTTAGCATGCTAGTAATGAACTTTGCTTTCCCAGTATTGCTATTGTTAAATAGTGATTTCAAGAGCCAACCTTGGTTTGTGATCATTGGAGGATTGGTAATTTTAGCTGGACACTATGTAGATTTATTCATCATGATCATGCCAGGAACAGTAGGTGGAAGCTGGAGTTTTGGAATTCCAGAACTAGGAGCAACAATGTTCTTCTTAGGAATTTTCATCTACACAGTATTCAGTGCATTTGCCAAAGCAGACCCTGTTGCTAAAGGAAATCCTTTCTTACAAGAAAGCGAGCATTTCCACTATTACAATATTGAACATCACTCAGGAGAAGATAATCATCATTAAAAACTTAATTAAGACGAAAAGACTATGCTAGCTCTATTTTATATTTTCATAGGTGTTGCAATCGGAGTAAGCTTCTGGCAGATTACCAGAATTATGAACTTTAGAAGCGTTATTGCTACCGATAAAGACAACAACTTCCAAGGAAAAATGTTCTTAGGTTTCCTAGCCTTCTTGTATGCAATGATGATTTATTGCTTGATCTGGATGAACGTAATTATGTTACCTGAATCTGCATCGATTGAAGGAGAACACGACGATACACTATTTGACATTTCTTTCTGGTTGATTGGAATTGCTCAATTCATCGTACAATTCTTAATCTTCTATTTCACCTTTAAATACAGAGGAAAAAAAGAAAACAAAGCGAAATTCTTTGCGGATAGCCATAAGTTAGAATTGATTTGGACAGTTGCCCCTGCAGTTGTTTTAGTAGTACTAATTGGTTATGGACTATGGCAATGGAACAACATTATGTATGTTGCGGAAGATGAGGATCCATTAGTAATTGAAGTGTACGCGCAACAATTCCGTTGGGATGCCAGATATGCTGGAGACGACAATACATTAGGATTAGGAAATGTAAACTTCATCAAAGGTGTGAATACCATGGGTGTAGATATGGGAGATGAATTCTCACAAGATGATAAGCAGGTTACTGAACTACACTTACCAAAAGGAAGAAAAGTATTATTTAAGTTCCGTTCGCAGGATGTACTGCACTCAGCCTATATGCCTCACTTTAGAGCGCAAATGAACTGTGTTCCTGGAATGGTTACTCAATTTGCTTTTACCCCAAAGTATACTACTGAAGAAATGAGGCAAAACAAAGAAGTAGTTGCAAAGGTGGATGGAATTAATAAGATACGTAAAGAAAATGGAGCTGAAGAGTCTTACGAATTCGATTATGTATTGTTATGTAATAAAATTTGTGGAGCTTCTCACTACAACATGCAGATGAAGATCGTTGTAGAAACTGAAGAAGAGTTCAACGATTGGTTAGCTAAACAACCTACGTTGGCGGAAACAATTAAATAATAAAAAATAGTATTGAGATTTCGGTATTTGGGTAATCATTACAAATACACAAATCAACAAACAAACAATATAATATATAGATTATGTCAGAGCATCATCACAAAGAAACATTTGTAACTAAGTATATCTTTAGCCAGGATCATAAAATGATCTCTAAGCAGTTCTTAATTACTGGGATGATTATGGGAGTTATTGGTGTATTTATGTCAATGTTATTCCGTTTGCAATTGGCTTGGCCAGAAAAATCATTTAGCATTATTGAAGCATTCTTAGGTCCACATCAAACAGATGGAGTTATGAATCCAGATATGTACCTAGCATTGGTAACTATTCATGGTACCATTATGGTATTCTTTGTATTAACAGCTGGATTGAGTGGTACTTTCTCCAACTTATTAATTCCATTACAGATTGGAGCACGTGATATGGCATCAGGTTTCTTAAATATGATCTCTTATTGGTTGTTCTTTATCTCTTCTGTAGTAATGGTAATCTCTTTATTTGTAGAAGCAGGACCAGCATCAGCAGGATGGACCATCTATCCTCCATTAAGTGCCTTACCACAAGCAATTCCAGGATCAGGAGCAGGTATGACATTATGGTTGGTATCTATGGCAATTTTTATTGCGTCTTCTTTGATTGGATCGCTAAACTATATCGTAACAATTTTAAATTTACGTACCAAAGGAATGAAAATGACAAGATTGCCATTAACAATGTGGGCATTCTTCATTACAGCCATCATTGGTGTAGTTTCATTCCCTGTATTATTATCAGCAGCCTTATTATTGATCTTTGATAGAAGTTTTGGGACATCGTTCTATCTATCAGATATCTTTATAAGCGGAGAGGTCTTGCATTACCAGGGAGGATCACCCGTATTATTTGAACACTTATTCTGGTTCTTAGGTCACCCAGAAGTATATATTGTATTACTTCCAGCATTAGGAATCACCTCAGAAATTATATCCACACATTCACGTAAGCCTATCTTTGGTTATCGTGCGATGGTTGGATCTATTATGGCAATTGCATTCCTATCAACAATCGTATGGGGTCACCATATGTTTATCTCAGGAATGAACCCATTCTTAGGATCTGTATTTACCTTTACAACCCTATTAATTGCTATCCCGTCAGCGGTAAAAGCATTTAACTACATAACCACCCTCTGGAAAGGAAATCTCCAGTTGAATCCGGCAATGCTATTCTCAATTGGATTGGTTTCTACCTTTGTAACAGGAGGTTTAACAGGATTGGTACTTGGAGATTCAGCATTAGACATTAACATTCATGATACTTATTTCGTAGTAGCGCACTTCCACTTAGTAATGGGTGTATCTGCAATCTTTGGAATGTATGCAGGAATCTACCACTGGTTCCCTAAAATGTATGGTCGTATGATGAATAAATCCATGGGATACTGGCACTTCTGGGTTACAATGATCTCTGCTTATGGAGTATTCTTCCCAATGCACTTTATTGGGCTAGCAGGATTGCCACGTAGATATTATACAAACACAGCATTTCCAATGTTTGATGACGTTGCAGATACCAACGTAGTAATTACCATCTTCGCTTTGATTGGTGGGGCTGCTCAGTTGATTTTCCTAGCGAACTTCTTTATCTCAATTTACCGAGGTAAAAAAGCAACTCAAAACCCATGGAACTCAAATACCATCGAATGGACAACTCCAGTAGAGCACTTACATGGAAACTGGCCAGGGAAGATTCCAGAAGTTCACAGATGGGCTTACGACTACAGCAAAAAAGTAGATCCAGAAGACGATGATAGTGATTACTTACACGGTCAAGATTGGGTGTCTCAAACCACTCCATTACTTGAAGGAGAAGAGTCATCTTAAGAAAAAAACAAGCATACAATATAAAAGCAAAAGTCTTTCCATCATAGGGAAAGACTTTTGCTTTTTAAGAAATCTTTGAACTTTTCAACTTTCTAACTTTTGACTATAAATTCTAGTATCTTTGTTGTATGAATGAACATCTAAATCCTGAAAACAATAACTACTCTCATGAGGAATTAGACATCGAGAAAAAGCTGAGACCGCTTTCTTTTGATGATTTTACAGGTCAAGATCAAGCGATTGAAAATCTTAGGATTTTTGTTCAGGCAGCGAATCAAAGAGATGAAGCTTTAGACCACACCTTATTTCACGGTCCACCAGGATTAGGGAAAACCACCTTAGCTCATATCTTAGCGAATGAGTTAGGAGTGGGTATCAAAGTAACATCCGGACCTGTTTTGGACAAGCCAGGAGATTTGGCTGGACTGCTTACAAATTTAGATGAGAGAGATGTATTGTTTATTGATGAGATTCATCGTTTGAGTCCAATTGTTGAAGAGTATTTGTATTCAGCAATGGAGGATTATAAAATCGATATCATGATTGAATCTGGACCCAACGCAAGAACCGTTCAGATCAACCTAGAACCTTTCACTTTAATTGGAGCAACAACTCGATCGGGATTGTTAACTGCTCCTATGAGAGCACGTTTTGGAATCAGTAGTAGATTACATTATTACAGTACTGAGTTGCTAACAACCATCATCCAAAGAAGTGCTTACATTCTTAAAGTACCTATTTCTATGGAGGCAGCTATTGAAATAGCAGGAAGAAGTAGAGGAACACCTAGAATTGCCAATGCATTATTGCGTAGAGTACGTGATTTTGCTCAAATCAAAGGAGATGGTAGTATTACCATAGAAATTGCTAAATATGCTTTAAAAGCTTTAAATGTAGACGCTCACGGATTAGATGAAATGGATAACAAAATACTGTCCACCATTATTGATAAATTCAAAGGAGGCCCGGTTGGAATTAGTACACTAGCTACAGCAGTAGGTGAAAATGGAGAAACAATAGAAGAAGTATACGAGCCTTTCTTAATTCAAGAAGGATTTATTATGAGAACCCCCAGAGGAAGAGAAGTCACAGATTTGGCATACAAACATTTGGGCAGAATTAAGGGAACAAGTCAAGGTGAGTTGTTTTGAAGTTAAAAAGAGAAAAGAGAAAAGAGAAAAGAGAAAAGAGAAAAGAGAAAGAAGAAAGAAGAAAGAAGAAAGAAGATAAGAGAAAGGGAAGGTTTGTTTTGCAATCACTCAGAGATGTGAGAAGCAAACCCACTCATGAAACAAGTAAGTTATACTATTAAAAAATGAAACATTAAAAGATTCAAAGGAATTCTGATTAAAATAATAAGTAATACTTTGAATTTTCAATCATTCAATCTTTGAATAGATTCACAACGTGAAAGCACTAAAAAGACTCATACCAATACTAGATTGGTTGCCGAATTACAAGGCATCAAGGTTTCGTGGTGATTTTATTGCTGGGATCACAGTGGCTATCATCCTAATTCCACAAGGTATTGCCTACGCAATTATTGCAGGAATGCCCGCTATTTATGGTTTGTATTGTGCTTTAATGCCTCAGGTGATTTATGCTATTTTCGGTTCTTCCAGACAAGTAGCGATAGGACCCGTTGCCATGGACTCTTTAATTGTAGCTACAGGTGTTTCTACACTAGCCTTAGTAGGTTCCGACAGTTATATTGCTATAGCAATATTGCTGGCATTTATTGTAGGAACTATTCAGTTTTTGTTGGGAGTATTTCAATTAGGTTTTGTTGTCAACTTTCTATCAAGACCTGTTATTATAGGATTTACTTCTGCTGTGGCCTTTATCATTGGAATGAATCAATTTGAAAATTTATTTGGGATTGATTTTATTCAAAGCGATCAAATCCAACATATCGTAAGCGATTTATGGATAGAAATAGCAGATTATAATCCACATACCACCATTATAGGAGTCATCTCAGTAGTTATAATTGTTATTTTGAGAAGAATTAATAAAAAGATTCCAAGTGCCCTAATTGTAGTTATATTTGGAATTTTAGTTTTAAAGTATTTTGGTTCTTCTTTTGACGATGTTGAAGTTATTGAGGACATACCATCTGGTCTTCCTTTATTTGCATTGCCAGAACTAGATTTCGATTTAATTAGAGAGCTAATGCCTATAGCACTTACCCTAGTTCTAGTAGGGTATTTGGAAACCATTTCTATTGGAAAGTCTTTGGAAGCTCGACAAGATGAATACAGAGTGAGGCCTAATCAGGAATTAATCGCTTTAGGCTTGAGCAACATTGTAGGATCATTATTCAAAGCATACCCCTCAACATCGAGTTTCTCTAGATCTGCCATCAATCAAGAATCTGGAGCAACCACAGGGATGGCCTCGTTAGTGTCAGTAATAATGGTTATTATCACATTATTATTTTTGACACCTTTATTTTATCATTTACCAAAAACAGTTTTATCGGCAATTATTATTGTAGCAGTTTTTAATTTGGTAAATGTCAAAGAAGCTAGATTTCTATGGAGAGCTAACAACATGGATTTTTGGCTATTGATAGCAACTTTTGTCTCTACATTAATTTTTGGTATTGAATATGGTATTGCGGTTGGTGTTGGATTGTCATTGATTGTCCTGATTTATAGAACCTCGAAACCCTATACAGTAGAATTAGGAAAAGTACCAGACTCTAACTTTTATAGAAATAGGGAACGATTTCCTAATGTGGTTTTGGATGATGAGGTTCTAGTATTCCGATTTGACGCGCAACTTTTTTATGCAAACTCAAGTTATTTTAGAGATCATTTAGATAAAATGGCTGAGGCAAAAGGAGGAAATTTAAAACTAATTGTGTTAGATGCTGAAAGTATAAATAGAGTGGATAGCACAGGTGTAGAGATGCTAAAAGAACGAATTAAATATTACCAAAAAAGAAACATCTTGTTTTATTTTGCAGGAGTAAAAGGTCCCGTAAGAGATGTGCTTTTTAGAGGTGGAATTTTAGAGATCATCAATATTCATCACTTTTTTATGAGAGTGAATGGAGCTGTGAATTTTTACAAAACAGGAGATAGAGAAAATCAAAAAAAGTATGCGAATTACATACATCAGGCATACGAATAACATAAATAAAGGAATATGATTGTTGAACAAATATATACAGGATGCTTAGCTCAAGGAGCGTATTATGTAGAGAGTAATGGAGAGGTTGCTATTATTGATCCATTAAGGGAAGTCCAAGATTATATAGATAGAGCGAAAAAAAACAATGCAAAAATCAAATACATTTTTGAAACACATTTCCATGCAGACTTTGTAAGCGGACATGTAACACTAGCTGAAAAGACAGGTGCTAAAATTGTATTTGGTCCTAATGCTGAGACCAAGTTTGATTCTTATCAGGCAAAAGATAAAGAAGTTTTTCAAGTTGGAGATATTACAATAACTGCCCTTCACACTCCAGGGCATACAATGGAGAGTACCACATATTTACTAAAAAATGCAGAAGGAAAAGATCATGCAATTTTTAGTGGAGATACATTATTTTTAGGAGATGTTGGACGCCCAGATTTGGCCCAAAAAGCGGCTAGTATGACACAGGAAGAGCTAGCAGGTATTCTATTTGATAGCCTGAGAAATAAAATCATGACATTGGCCGATGATGTGATTGTATATCCAGCGCACGGAGCAGGTTCTGCATGTGGTAAAAACTTGAGTAAAGAAACAGTAGGAACGATTGGAGATCAAAAGAAAACAAATTACGCATTGCGGTCCAACATGTCGAGAGAAGAATTCATTAAAGAAGTTACAGATGGATTGTTGCCACCACCAGCTTACTTCCCGTTAAATGTGAAATTAAATAAAGAAGGATACCAATCAATAGATAAAGTAATTAAATCTGGAGCAAGAGCCTTATCTGTCAATGACTTCGAACTAGTAGCCAATGAGACAGATGCACTCATTTTAGATGTTCGTCATCAATTCGAATTTATCAAAGGATTCATACCGCAATCCATATTCATAGGCTTAGGAGGAACGTTTGCTCCTTGGGTGGGTGCTTTGATTAAAGATATTGAACAACCTATATTATTAGTGGTTCCAGAAGGGAAAGCTGAAGAAACAATTACCAGACTCTCTCGAGTTGGATTTGACAATGTTTTAGGATACCTAGAAGGAGGTCTTGAGTCGTGGAAAGCATCTCATAAAGAAGTCGATACGTTGCAATCTGTTTCTGCTGAAGTTTTAGAACAAAGAATCAATGAAAATGCATTGGTATTTGATGTTAGAAAACCTGGAGAATATGCTTCTGAACATATTGAAAATGTTCCTAGTACCCCACTAGATTTCTTAAATGATCATATTGCTGAGTTTCCAACTGATGAAGACTTTTACTTACACTGTGCAGGAGGGTATCGTTCTGTAATTGCAGCTTCTATTTTAAAAGCAAGAGGGTTCCATAAAGTAATTGATGTTGCTGGAGGCTATGGAGCCATTAAAAAAACAGGAATCAAAAGAACAGATGTAGTATCTTGTTCTTCATCAAAGTAAGAGAAAATGAAAAATGGCCTTATAATTTTATGCAGCCTCATAATACTTTCTTGTAATTCACAAGAGAAAAAAGGAGTGCAACGTATCTCTCAAACTGATTTTCAAAAAGTATATCAAAAAGGAAGTTTGCAACTTTTGGATGTGAGAACAGCAGAAGAAATTGCTCAAGGAACCATTGAAGGAGCTGTGTTTGCGGATATTTATCAAGATAATTTCTTAGAGAAAGTTTCTGAAAAGCTAAACAAGAACAAACCTGTTTACGTATACTGCAAAGCTGGAGGAAGAAGTTTGAGAGCCGCAAAGTTGATGGTAAAAAAAGGCTTTGCAACTGTGTACTCTGTAGACGACGGTTACGATGGTTGGAAAAAAAAGTAAAAATATGACAACAACAATTCAAATAGAAAATTTAAAATGTGGTGGATGTGCTGCTACAATTAAAAAAGGAATTTTAGGCATTGATTCTGTTGAGAAAGTAGACGTAAATGTAGAGACTTCCGAAGTAAAAGTATCACATGGAAAAGATGTAGTTTCAATGATCAAAGAAAAATTATCTAAACTAGGATACCCAGAAACAGGTGATAAGAATACAGTGCTTCATAAAGCCAAATCCTTTGTAAGCTGTGCTGTGGGCAGGTTGGGTAACTAATGACATACAAATGGACCATTTTAAATAAAGTTGTTCTCTATGGAGCACTCAGCAGCATACTATTTTTTATAATGCTTTATAGTGCAGCTGGAAGCGGACCTTGGGATTTGTTTGTGTATTTAGCAGTAGCAGCACTATTCATAAGCCTTTTAGTATTGGACTTTTTATATCAAGTTTTTCAAAACAACGGAGAAGAATAAAAAACCGAGACATTTGCCTCGGTTTTTTTATGGATGATTTTGATTTTTAAAATCGTAAGGTCACGCCAACCAAGAAATTAGTGGTAGCTTGTGGGAAATATCCAGCTCCGTCAACGGTAGTTGTGGTTCCAGGAGTCGTCCAAGTATCATCGAAAGTAAAGTAGTATCCTCTATCTACATATTCTCTATTGAAAATATTATTGATCAATCCTGTTATTACAATAGAATCGAAAATCTTTTCAGTATCAATCGTATATACAAAGTTTAGATCACTGGTAAAGTAGCTGTCCAAAACATCCAAGCGAGAAACACGACTGTTTAAATTGCTCATAAATTGTTCTCCTACAAATTTCGATAAGAAAGACATTTGAAAGCTATCTGATGCTTGATACACAAAAGCATTTCCAACAATTACATTTGGAGAAAAAGACAATGATGTGTTTCCTAAGTTTTGCAATGTTCCATTAATAGAAGCAAAAAAATCTATGCTCTTGTTGGAACTAAAAGCGGCATTAGAGCGAATAGCAAATTGTTCTCCTAATTGAATATCGGTATCAATTTCCAAGCCTAAACGATAGCTTTTTCCACTCGTTGCACGAATGGGGGCTCCCACACCATCTAAAGCACCAGTTAGCACCAACTGGTTTTTGTAGTTCATAAAATACACATTGGTATTCAAACGGAACTTATCCGATTTGTAGCGCCATCCAAATTCAATATCATCCAGAGTTTCATGGGTAGAAACACCATTTTCAAAATCATTTCTGTTGGGTTCTCTATTTGCTCTTGCATAAGAAAGATACAAGCTGTTTTCGTCTGCAATCTTATAAATAAAACCTAGTTTTGGATTGAAGAAATTGAAATTAGCATTTACACTAATGGGAACTCTATCAGAGGTTAAACCTCCAGTTTGGTAGTTTACAAATCGCCCCTGAAGATCGATATATGCAGAAAGCTTTTCATCGATAGAGAAAGTAGCCTTTGAGAAAATGCTAAAATCATTTTTTCGAGCATCACTAAAATAATAGCGATCTCTAATATTGGTGTTAGGAGTTAAATTATTTCCCCAAATCACCTCTCCAAAGTGATCACCCGTATAATTACTATAGGAAATTCCTGAAATCAAACTCAAATCTTCATCTTCATAATTCAAGTTGAAATTGGCTACATAAAAATCATTGTCTAACCATCTTCTTACAATCACATCGCTTCCATCTACAATCAAGTTATTAAAGTCTGCTGCTTTTTCATTTGTTTTGTATTGTTCAAAGAATCCAGCTCCTTGTGTGTAATTCAGCCCTAAGTTGGTAGACCAGTTATCATTCAATTGCTCGTTCCAGTGAAATTGATAGTGATCTTGTTGATAATTGTCGGTTTCATTTTCATAGGTCAAAGCATTCTGACGTCTATTTTGCGCCAACTGCGCTGGAGTTAATCCATTCCATGCTTGGTAGGTTTGTTCTTCACCCCCAAATACTAGAACTTTAATCAAGGTGTTTTCGTCTGTGTAAGACCCTTGTAAGAAATACGATTTTAAATCTGTAAATGCTCGATCTATGTATCCATCGGAATAGATGTTCGATACACGTCCAGATACTTCAAAATGATCATTCAAACGTCCTGTACTAAATTTTACATTGTGTTTTCTTGTTCCAAAAGAACCAAAAGAATTAGAAATTTCTCCAAAAGCTTTCTCGGAAACAGCATCAGTTAAAATGTTTAAACTAGCGCCAAATGCTCCTGCTCCATTTGTGGAAGTTCCCACACCGCGTTGTAACTGTAGATTTTCAGTTGAAGAAGCAAAGTCACCTAAGTTTACAAAAAAGGTTCCATGACTTTCAGCGTCGTTATAAGGAATCCCATTGATGGTTACATTAATTCGTTCGCCATTAGAACCCCTTACATTTAAATAGGTATAACCAACACCTGCTCCTGCATCGGAAGAAGAAATTACAGAGGGTAAATAATTCAACAAAATTGGAATATCTTGCCCCAAATTCCTTTTTGCAATTTCCTTTTTAGAAAGATTGGAATAGGTAACCGGAATATTAGAATTTGCCCTAACTGCCTTTACCAATACTTCATCCAACACATTTTCTTCAGAAACCAGAATGATCTCTACAGAAGTGTTTTCAGATAAAACTACGGTTTTCTCTATGGTCTTAAAACCAATAAAAGAAATAGATAAGGTATAACTACCTTGTGAAACTTTGAATTGAAAAAGACCATTGAAGTCTGTGGAAGTTCCCTGTTTTGTCTCTTTGATTAAAACAGAAGCTCCAGGCAATGGATCATTTTCCTTATCTACAACTTTTCCTGAAAGTGTAAACGTTTGGGCGTTTGTAAGAATGCTTACAAACAAGAATAAAAAAACAAATGCTTTTTTCATTTTAAAGAAATTAAAACGAATAAAAAGAGGTAATTATTCTTGTGTTAAAAATTGAATAATTAAATAATAGTCATAGTAATTCATGACTTTCATAAGTCCCTAAACAGCATTACCTGTTCTAGGTTCTATGGGTATGATCTCAGCCTAAATTTAATTACGAATTTCGAGTTTTTAATGATGAATTGTAAAATTTAAAATTCATAATTTCTCATTCATAATTTTATACAGGCACCCCTTTATGAGAACGCAGCAAAGGTAAAATGGATTTTTAAATGAGGAAAAAATATTACTCTATTTTTTTGTATACCTTATTCTGATAAAATTTGGAAAAGACATATGTATGGTCAGGACCATTAATCAATTCTGTGATTTCTACCTCAAGGATATTAGCAATGTCAATAAATTTCTGCAAGTGAATTTTGGTATGCCCTCTTTCTAGCTTGTGATAAGAGTTCTGACTAATATTTAGCATAATAGCCATATAATCTTGTGAATAACCTTTTTCTATTCTTACTTTTTTTATTCTCTCCCTAATTTCTTCAACTAATTTTTGTGTATTGTGCATCTATACATTTTCACTGAGACATAAGCATTTTTTGATTAAGGTAATTGGGGTAAAACTAAGTAAAAATGGGGAATGAATACCATACCCAAAAATGGGGATATTTATAGCTTTTTAGAGTAACTGTTTTTGGTTAGTTGAATAAGCTATAGTTTATAGCAAAATGCTATTTTATTGACTGCGAAGTATTTGTAGATTTGTTTTAACAATTACTAGCGTGGGGGGACATAGTAATTACAAAAGAGGGGATTGTCATGGTGCAATCCCTTTTTTATGATGGATAGTCTATAAATATTTTCAAAGATCTTTAAAAAAGTCATGAATACTTATTTCAAATAAGTCAGATAAAACAAGTAACGTAACTACTTGAAGTTTGGTATGTCCATTTTCAATTTTGTGATAAGCATTTTGACTAACATCAAGATAATCTGCTACCCTCTGTTGACTCAAACCACGATCAAATCGTAACTTTTGGATACGCTTGCGTATTACTCGGAGTTCTTTCTTTTTCATAGAAAACTTTTTTAATAGCATTTCAAACATACAAAAAAACAACGAATAAATAACCAAAAATGATTCGAAAGTAGCATAATATATTCACACGCTATAAATTATAGCTATAGGCTATTGTTTTGAATACTAAGGCATTGTATTTTTGACGGAAGAAATCCTGTGAAAAGGAAGCTTTATTTCATGTATGAAAAGAACAGAGGTATTTTGCCTCTGTTTTTTTATTTATTCCCAATCTGGTTTTTTACGAAGACTCTTTTTTACAGCTTGTTTTTGTTTTAAGTCACGCCTCTTTTCCTTTTGAGCTTTGCTCATTTTTGTGGGAATTCTCTTCTTCGGAATGATCAACCCTTTTTCAATGATTTCAAAAAAGCGTTTGATCGCTTTTTCTTTATTGGTATGTTGACTTCTACTATCGCTAGTATCTAATTGTAGAACTCCTTCTTTTGTTAAACGAGAGGAAAGATTTTTCGTCAGTATTTCTTTTTCTTTATCTGAAAATGCAGATGAATTTGGGATGTCAAAAGAGAGTTCAATTTTAGAAGAAACTTTATTTACGTGTTGTCCGCCTGCACCAGAACTTCTGACGGCTTTAAATAGGATTTCTCTATGGATTTGTTCTTTATTCATCTTTTCAGAGAATCTGAATAGGAATACAAGGAATCTTTACTGGATAGTATTTTGTCAATAGCAGCAACAGCAGTTTTCAAACGGGTTTCTTTATCGCCCTTCAATAGAAGGTAAGTTCTTTGGTTCTCATCGAGCGCTTTCTGAAAAGCATTGAACATTTCTTCTCTTTGTTCAGGACGATCTCTTAAATCATCAGCTTCCCAGGGGGTATCTATGTAAGTTAAAAGATAAATGTCATAGCTGTTTTCTAGCGCAGCCTTTTCTAGCAAAGGATCAGCATAACCACCGTAATATTCTTCGGAATATACTTTTGTTTCCAGTAAATCAGTATCACAGATAAGTACTTTATCAGCTCTTTTCGCTAACCGATTCTCAAGTGCGATTTGCCCGTATGCAATAGGCATAATATCTCTGGGTTCACAAGTTCTTCGCTCTTGATTCCAAACTTTTTGCAAATAAGGACGCGCGTATTCCTCTACCCAAACCGTATTATAATGCTTGGCTAATTGAATAGAAAGTGTTGTTTTTCCAGTACTCTCTGGACCAAATAAAACAACCTTTACAAGGTTGATGCGTTCTTGTCTAAGGTTTTTTTCCATGCCAAATATCCCTGTATTGCAAGGATGGTAAAAATTAAGTATTGTAAAGATAACATTCCAAGTCCACGATATGCATAAAGAGGAACTGTTATTAAATCAGCAAATATCCAAAGGGTCCAATTTTCTAGTTTCTTATTCGCCATATACCACATAGCAGTAAAGAAAACACCTGAGGTAAATATGTCGAGATAATTCTCTGTTTTAATGTCAGTCCCAAAATATCGATAGACAGAATAGGTGACCATCATGGTTATAATTACCCACAAAATTCCAATAAGTTTTTCCTTAGTATTTGTTCTAGAAATGGGAACCAAAACTTTGTTGTTTTTTTTCCGGCTCCAATTCCACCAACCATAAATACTCATCACTGAATAATAAAAGTTCATCATCATGTCACCAAAATATTCAGCTTTATAGAGTAAATATACAGTGATTATCGTGGCAACGAGACCTGTTGGATACACGAGTATGTTTTCCTTTTTGGCGTACCAAACACTTGCAATTCCAAATAAAAAAGCAATAGCCTCTAAAATGATAAAACCGGTAGGAGTATTTTGATAACTGCTGATAAAAAAATCAATAATTTCGCTCATAATTGCTTCTGTCTGATTTTACAATTTTCGTGTTCAACAGAACATTTTCTTCTTTTTCAAAAGTAGTTTTCACCTCTTCTGTTAGGTATTTCATGAGTTGATCGTAATCACCATATATCTGTGTACTCAAAGGGTTTTCGATCACTGTAAATCCAGATTCTCTAAGTTGCTGGATAAAGTCAATGATAGACGTTTCAAAGTTGTTTTGAAGAGGTAGTAGTGTTAATTCTACTGATATATTCATCTTTCAAGTTTTTTTGATGTCATCTCGAGCCTGTCTTGTCGGTAGATAGACGTAGTCGAGAGTTGTTTTAGTTCGTTAAAGAATGTAAGGTCTTTTTCAAAAGCGGTACCTATAACAACCATGTTTGCTCCTGCATTATAAGCGATGTCTAATTGTTGCCTATTTTGGATGCCGCCTCCAACAATTAAAGGAATATTTATGTTCTTAGAAACAAGAGAAATAATATCAGGTCTCACCGCTTCGGTGGCTCCAGATCCAGCCTCTAGATAAATAAGTTGTTTTCCCGAAAACTGTCCAGCTAAAGCGGTTCTTAAGATCAATTCATAAGAAGTTTGTGAGATAGGATTCGTTTGACTTACCTTCTGGACAGAAGTTTCCTTTCCGCCATCAAGTAAAATATATCCAGTAGGAATGACCTCAAGATTTGATCTCTGAATGGCAAGAGCAGAGTCTATTTGCTGTTCAATTAAGTATTCGGGATTTCTTCCAGAAATCAGACTTAGGAACAATACACCATCTGCCTCAGGAGTTACCTGATTTGAGTGCCCAGGAAATAAAATAACAGGTAAAGTTGTGTACTTTTTAATCTCAGTGACAAGGGGGGCTATTTTTTTGTCTTTATCGGTACTTCCTCCTACAAAAATATGAGTGGCAATAGATTGATTGACCAATTTGATAAAGTCAAAAACCTTAGTCAAAGGCATCTTTTCTGGATCAATGAGAATCGCGAAGAGCTTTTGACGAGATTGTTTTGCTGCTATAATTTCTTGGTAGATGTTCATGAGAGAGCCAAAGATAATTAGTTCTTGATACAATTCCGAATAAATTCGAAATCACTCGAACTGACAGAACTTTGAAGCTTTTTAACTTTCAAACTTTGTTACTAACTAATAGGCATAAACACAGGTGAAACCTTCGAATTCTAAAAAGTGAATTGTGTACTTAGATACAGATCCTTGGTATCGAATTTCACCGGAAGTTTTTTCATCAGCAAATCGAAAGTCTTCGATGTTGATGTGATGTAAAAAAAGCAATTTCTTCTTTCCATAGATTTTGTACAAAGATTCTTTTGCTCCCCAGACAATGGTAAGCTTGCTGACAAGTGCATTGTGGTTGGCAATCGTTTTGTATTCCTCAATGGGAGTAAACTTATGAGCAATTTTCACAATTTTATCACGTTGCTTCTCAATGTCTATTCCTACGGGATTGGCAGTAGAAATGATAATTGCAGAAAAAGTAAACGAATGGGTAATGGAAATGTAATTTCCATCTTTCAAATGTGGCTTGCCATATTCGTCATAAATCAAATCGGCATCTGTATATCCTACTTCTTTCAATAGCTGACGCACACTGTAGAATCCTTTTTGATGAATCTCTGAACGCATGGAATCGACTCGATTCTGACAAAGCTTGGTCAATTCAATATCCGATGAAATTTGGTCCATGGACTCTTCAATTTTCCAAACCAAAACCTTAGTGAAATCGTTTACGTCAATCCTTTTGTAAAGAGGCATATTTTATAAAAGTTATTCTGTAACTTTGCAGTCTTAAAATTAGAATAAAAAAATAATTCAGATGAGTACAAATACATCTACTTACGTGCCCTACAAAGTTAAAGATATTTCTTTAGCAGCATGGGGAAGAAAAGAAATTGAATTGGCTGAGGCAGAAATGCCAGGATTGATGTCTTTGCGAGAAGAGTACAAAGATGAGCAACCATTAAAGGGAGCAAGAATTGCAGGATGTTTGCACATGACAATTCAAACGGCTGTTTTGATCGAGACACTTCAAGCATTAGGAGCTGAAGTAACTTGGAGTTCATGTAACATCTTTTCAACACAAGATCAAGCTGCTGCTGCTATTGCTGCTGCGGGTACTCCAGTGTATGCTTGGAAAGGAATGAACGAAGAAGAGTTCGATTGGTGTATTGAGCAAACTTTGTTTTTTGGTGAAGAGAAAAAGCCATTGAACATGATTTTGGATGATGGTGGAGATTTGACGAACATGGTATTGGATCAATATCCAGAGTTGGTAGATGGAATCAAGGGGTTGTCTGAAGAAACAACGACAGGAGTTCATAGATTGTACGACCGAATGAAAGCAGGAACATTACCAATGCCTGCAATTAACGTAAACGACTCGGTAACAAAGTCAAAGTTCGACAACAAATACGGATGTAAAGAGTCTGCTGTAGATGCGATTCGAAGAGCTACCGATGTGATGTTAGCTGGAAAGAGAGTGGTTGTATGTGGTTATGGAGATGTTGGAAAAGGAACTGCTGCTTCCTTTAGAGGAGCGGGATCTATTGTAACGGTTACTGAAATTGACCCAATTTGTGCATTGCAAGCTGCCATGGATGGTTTTGAAGTGAAAAAATTAGAAACTGTGGTAGGAAATGCAGATGTGGTGATTACCACAACTGGAAACAAAGACATTGTACAAGGTCATCACTTCGAAACAATGAAAGACAAGACCATCGTATGTAATATTGGACACTTTGACAATGAATTAGACATTGCTTGGTTGAACGATAATCACGGAGATACCAAAGTTGAGATCAAACCGCAGGTAGATAAGTATACTGTAAATGGTAACGATATCATTATCTTAGCAGAAGGGCGTTTGGTAAACTTAGGATGTGCAACTGGGCACCCAAGTTTTGTAATGAGTAACTCATTTACCAACCAAACCTTAGCGCAAATTGAATTGTGGAACAATTCAGAAGCTTATAAAAATGAGGTATACATGTTACCAAAACACCTAGATGAGAAAGTAGCAAAATTGCACTTGGCAAAAATTGGTGTTGAGTTAACAGAACTACGTGAAGACCAAGCAGAATATATTGGTGTAACGGTAGAAGGACCCTTTAAGCCTGAGCATTACAGATATTAAAAGGATAGTCACTGCGAGGCTTTAGTCGTGGCAATCTTACAATCAAAATCGTAAATATATTTACGATTTCAAAACCTCTCAGTTCCAGAACTCATTTCAGGAACCGAGAGGTTTTTTTGTATATGTGTAAATTATGAACTACTTTTGAAAAATATTGCTATGAACTTCACCGATTAATCAATTTAATTTACTGACTTCTAGCAATATTAGCTTATTGAGTAAGCTTGAAAAATTGTATCATCTATAAAACAAATTCGATATGAAAAAACATGTTTTTTTAATTTCTATGATGTTAGCTGGTTATGCTATCTATGGCCAAAATGAGACTGTAAATGGAAATTTACAAGTAAATGGATTACTAAATGGAGGTTTTGGTGCCTACACAAGTGGTGGGGTATTGGACTGGAACCATATTTCTAATGCAAAATCTGGAAGTGGATATAGCATATTAAATACTTCAGCTTTAAATGCTCCAGGAGGATTAACAGGCGCATCTTATCATCCTTTTAATTTCGAATATTGGAAAAAAGATGGGACTGGGAATATTACACAATTGGCAATTCCTTATGGCCATAGCACTAGTATATCGAGTGGAATCTGGATGAGAGGTAGGTATGACGGTAGTTGGACATCTTGGGTAAGGGTATTAAGTGAAAATTTATCTGGACGTGTAGGAATTGGAACTACTAACCCTCTTGCACTAGTCCATATCAAAGGGAATTCTCCCGTAATGATGCTTGAGAATGCTCAATATGCGCATACCGATAATCAATTTTATAGCTACTTATCTGGGCGAGATAAAAACAGACATGAAACTTGGTGGTTAGGAGAAGGGTCTAGTGGTGGCAAACTTACGGGATTCTATACAAACGCTCCAGGTTACACCATGAATTTATTCAACAATAGCAGTGGTATAACTATTGCAGATGGTGGTAATGTAGGGATTGGAACGACAAGTCCTAGTGAAAAATTAGAAGTAGATGGAAATATAAAATCTACTAGTATTTCTACAAGTGCAGACAGTAAATTTAACGGTTTAACTATTGGGAATTATGGAACTCCTCTTTTTGGGCTTACAAATCCGTATCATATTTTTTCACCTGAAACTTCAGGCGAGAGAGATTTACTAATTTTTGGAAATGGAGGAGGCTCAAATGGGAATGCAACATTACATCTTAGACTGTATGATGGAGATTTAAAGCTTGGAAGTTCAACAGAACCCAATGCAATGATTTACAACAATGGTAATTCATATTTTAAAGGCAAAGTAGCAATTGGAATAACAACTCCAGCCTATGCACTTGATGTAAGCGGAACGATTAGATTAAGTGGAGGAGATTTAAGAACAGGTGACACAAAATTTACATTCTGGTCTGGAACAACAGGCTCTTGGGCCCCAGTTGAATCAATGGGTTTAAATATTGGAGATTGGAATACAAACCCAATTTATGGTCAAATAGTAACTGGAGATTACGATTTTAATCTAAATGTAAAAGATCAAATTCGATTCTTTGTTGAATCTGATAATGGTAATGTTGGAATAGGGACCAATAATCCTGGAAAGAAATTAGAGGTTAATGGAGATATACTTCTTAACAATGACTCTGGAATAAAACAAATCTTTACATGGAATGCAAGTGATAATAACTGGAGAATAGGAACAAATGAAAATCCTGGATTTACCAGAGCTCTGGCAAATCGCCATGTTCAGTACTTAACATATTCTACTAGTGCTGGTCAAGGTTTTGCCATAGGTGTAAATGGAGGGAATTCAAGTTTTGAAATACTTGGTTCAAATCATATGGCGTATTTTAGAGGAAATGTGGGACTAGGAACAACATCAACAGGTTCGCATAAACTTGCCGTCGAAGGTTCAATTGGTGCAAGAGAGATTAAAGTAGAGGCCAGTGGCTGGTCTGATTTTGTTTTTTATGACGATTATCAGTTGCCTACATTAGAGCAAGTAGAGCAACACATTAAGGAAAAAGGCCATTTAAAAGACATTCCCAGTGCAGCTGAAGTAGAAAAAAATGGAATCTTCTTAGGAGAGATGGATGCTAAATTATTACAAAAGATTGAGGAGTTAACATTGTACACCATTCAGCAAGAGAAAGAACTTAAAAAAGTAAAAGCTCAAGAAGCAAAAATTCAAAAACAAGAAAAAAGAATTCAAAAGCTAGAGCAAGAAAACAAGCAATTAAAAAGTTTGCTAGAAAGAATTACTAAATTGGAAGAAAAACTAAAAAAGAATTAACAAATACATTTACGAATTCAAAACCTCTTTAGCTATTGTGTTAGTTAAAGAGGTTTTTTATTTTTAACCCAAATCTAATTCATGCCACTTTCCAAAAAGATAGGACTGCTCTTAGCACCACTGTTATTTTTAATCATCGTCAATCTACCTTTTCAACTGGTTTCAGAAACAGGAGATCAAGTGGTTGCAGTTGCTATTTGGATGGTGATTTGGTGGATTACAGAGGCTGTTCATATTGCAGTCACTGCCCTGCTACCATTAGTTCTATTTCCATTACTAGGTGTCATGAATGCTGGAGATGTAGGAGCGAACTATGGGAGCCCGATTATCTTTTTATTCTTTGGAGGTTTTGTGTTGGCGCTTGCACTAGAAAAAGTGAATTTGCACAAAAGAATTGCACTCACCATTATACGGATGACGGGTACCACTCCTAACAAGGTTATTTTAGGATTTATGATCGCAACCGCTTTTATGAGTATGTGGATCAGTAACACAGCCAGTACCGTAGTGATGTTGCCCATTGCCATTTCAGTGATTAAATTATTAATTGATGATGCTGATGGATTCACCAAAGGCGATCGAAATTTTGCTTTAAGCGTCATGCTAGGAATTGCCTTCTCTGCCAATGCAGGAGGGATTGCCACAGTAATTGGAACACCTCCTAATTCTGTCTTGATCGGATTGTTGGAAAACGAATATCAAATCGAAATTTCTTTCCTCAATTGGATGGTCATGGGATTGCCATTTTCCATTGTCATGGTATCTTTATGTTATATTGTTTTGGTGAAATGGATGTTTCCTTGCAATGATATTCAGTTTACAACCTCAGCGAATGTGATTTCTGATGAATTGAAAACATTAGGAGTCATTTCTAAAGAAGAGAAAAGAGTTCTCACTATTTTCTCAATTACCATCTTTTTGTGGATTACAAGGACACTCATTAACAAACTATTTCCAGGATTAAAATTATCGGATACCATCATTAGCTTGATCGGAGCGATTTCTCTATTCGCCATTCCCTTGAGTTTTAAGAAGGGGAGTTTTGTGCTGCAATGGAACGATACCAGCAAACTTGCATGGGGAATTCTTTTGTTGTTTGGAGGAGGTTTGGCATTGGCAAAAGGAATGGCCTCAAGCGGACTGGTAGATGTGATTACACAATCCATTCAAAATGGAGGATTTAGCCCCCTCATTGTTGTAAGTCTATTGATTGTTTTGATGCTTTTTATGACGGAATTGATGAGCAATGTTGCCTTGGTAGCCGTATTAGCTCCAGTAGTGGCAGGAATAGCAATAGGATTGAACATTCCAGTTTTAAACGTACTCATTCCCGTAACCATGGCGTCGAGTTGTGCGTTTATGTTGCCCATGGCTACACCGCCGAATGCCATTGTTTTTGCAAGTGGTTATGTAAAAGTAAATCAGATGGTAAGAGCAGGAGTCATTCTAAACCTACTAGCAGTTGCATTGCTTATCCTCTATTACGTATTTGTAATACCATTGATATTTTAGATTACCTCTTCAAAAACTTTTGTGTTTTCTTTGAATTTCCTGACTGAATGGTCAGATAATACACACCACTTTTAAGGCTGGACACATCCATATTTTGAGAAAGCTTACTTTCCGTAGAAACTACCCGTTTTATTTCCCTTCCTCTAAGATCATGAATTAAAACAGCATCAAAAGCAATCTTGCTTTCTATTTGCAATTGGCTTTCAGCAGGATTAGGATATACAACAATGTTAGAATGCAATGCAAAGTCATCCACACTGGCAGGCATGTCGATATTAGTTTTGGCTACGTTGGTAATGATAGGAAAGTTAAAATCGAAATAGATTTCAGCCTTGTTTTCAAAAGTGTCTCCAACCTTCAATGTAGGAAGTGTCTTTATTTTAAATAATACATATCCATCATTCGTAGCATCATCAAAAGGAAGCTGGATGCCCTCAAAAATAAATCGCACCTCATTGTTGTTAACCACTTTTGTTACAAAACTATGACTCGAATCCATGGGAGTAAAAGTGGTCATGTCAAATTTGGTTGTATCTATCACGTCTTTTACCACAACATTAACCGCGCTTGCAGTACCTGTATTTTCAAAACGAATCAAATAATGGACATATTCACCTACCAGATCGGGTGTAATCACATTCCCTTCCAAACAAGTTTTATCATTGGGATCAAAAGAATTTACTACCGTTTGTTTTAAAGAGAAGTGATTGTCCTTACTATTTTGATCATTACTCATGGGACTAATAGAAGCCGTATAACGCAGAATCTCCCCACCATTTAGCGGAGGAGTTTCCATAGGACTATTCAGGTTCATTACCACATTAATAGTTTTAATCTCCAAAGGTGCTAAATTGGCAAACGACCAAGAAAGACTCCCTGTGTTTTGAGTATTGGGAGCAGTAGACGCAGAGACGAAGTCGAGTACACTATCATCAAATTTTAGCGTAACATCTCCAGAAAGAGGCGTAGTACCCACATTGGCATAGACAATTTTGTATTTGGCATCGAAACCGGGACGTGCTTCATCCAAGGGAAGCATAGCGACTTGTAAATCGTTGTAGGTGCCATTAGGTACCAAACAGATGTCTTGCACAAAAGGAGAGGTATCTGTAGGAAAGTTCACTGAAAAAGAAGGAGGCGATGCATTGAAATACGAGGCATAGGGAAACTGATAGGTAATGCTGTAAGTTCCTTTTGGAAGGGAAAAATCATAGTTTCCAGCAGCATCGGTACTGTAAATGCCTGAATTTCCTTGAGCATCTACTACTTTTAACTTAAGGAAAGGGAATCTTAGGTCATTAGCATCACAACCATTTTTATTGACATCTACTTTTACGGTACCTTTTACCTTGTAGGTAGTACCTCCTGGAGTAAATGTGCAAAAAGAATTGACTGCGCAATTGGTATAACCAAGTGAATTAACTAAATCTTGAATTTGAGTTTGTTCATCTGGATCCACACAAATAAATTTTAAGTTTGGATTTCCATATAGACCAATACGATGAGTGAATCTTACTTTAGTTCCATTTTTTAGAAATAGAGATCTTAATTCGTTATTGTTAACATTAAAGTAGTCTAATGCTGGATTTTTTGATATATCTATATAAGTGAGTTTATTCCTGGGACATATCAAATAGATTAAAGCCGTGTTCTGAGTTAAGTCAATGGATGTGATTTTATTATACTCGAAATCTAAACTTACTAAAGCTGTATTTTTAGTAACATCAATGGAAGTAAGTTGATTATAACTACATTCTAAACTTTCTAAGGTAGTATTTTGAGTAAGATCAATGGATGTAAGTTTATTTCTGGAGCAAGACAAAACATCTAAAACTGTATTTTTTGACAGATCAATGGATGTGAGTTGGTTACGGTACAAATGCAAGTGAGCTAACGCAGTATTTTTAGATAAGTCGATGGATTTGAGTTGATTAAGGCTCATGTCCAAGCTAGTTAACGCAGTGTTCTTAGATATATTAATAGATGTGAGTTGGTTAGAGCTCAGACTCAAATAGGTTAGAGTAGTGTTTTTAGATATATCTATAGATGTGAGTTGGTTACTGTTCAAATGCAAGTGAGTTAACGCAGTATTTTTAGATACGTCTATGGATGTGAGTTGGTTACTGCTCAAACGCAAGTGAGCTAACGCAGTATTTTTAGATACGTCTATGGATGTGAGTTGGTTAGAGCTCAGACTCAAATAGGTTAGAGTAGTGTTTTTAGATATATCTATAGATGTGAGTTGGTTAGAGTACAATTGCAAATTTGTCAAAGCCGTATTTTTAGAGAGATCGATGGATGTAATTTTGTTTCCATCTAAATTCAAAAGTGTCAAAGCCACATTTTTAGACAGATCGATGGAAGAAAGTTTATTAATCTGACAGTTTAAACTTTTAAGTTTTGTAAAACTAGAAATTCCTTGAAGCGAAGAAATGTTTTTACTTCCTAAGTTAAGAGATGTGATATTTTCCGCCTCCGAAACCTGTATTTCACCATCTCCGTTGGTGTCTACTCCTTTTGCAATCAAAGCTGCTTTAAAATTGGCATCTGGGATGGTAACAATTTGAGCAATGGAAATCTGACAGATGAAAGCAAAAGCAAAAAAGGCACGTTTTTTCATAACAATGAGTTGGTTATATGGCTATTAAAAATAGAAAAATAAAAAGCAAGTACTTAATTATAAGAGAATGTAGGTAAATATTCGTAGTACTACGATTTCAAACCTGTTAGGGATATGTGTAAATATATTTTCGAATCTGCCTTCGCAGGCAAGCTTTTACTTGTCAATCATCAATCTTTTGTAACTTCTTTCAAAACACCTTCATGATCGATTTCCCAAGTACTTTTTTGCCCGTCACCATCTCCATCTGAAATACCAGTTGCTCGTGCTTTAAAAGTACTAGGAGTGGCTTCTATAATTTCATAAGTAAAATTAGAAGTGCCTCCTTCTGCAGAGGTTTTAGGGGCTTCGAAGTCAATTTTATTGAAATCAGGCGTGTATGTTCCATACATAAAAAAATGACTCCTTTCCAGACTGTATATTGTTTTTAAATTTTGTTGGGCTTCAACGCTTTTTGCTTTGTTGATAAAACCTAAGAAATTTGGCATAGCAATTAGGATAAGAATACCTATAATTACTAAGACAACTAACAGTTCTTGAAGGTTGTATGCTCGGAGTTTTCGTTTAAAGTTCATAGCAAAATATTTTGTTAAAAATTCCTTTTTGAAACTCAAAAGTATAAAAAAATAAAATTATTTATTACTTTTATCCTGTTAAAATAATTGCCTTTTTATTATGAAAAAGAGATATTACGTCCTTCTTTTATTTTCTTGCTTAGCCTGCGAAGTGTTATTTGTTGAAGATATTTCTTCAAACTCTGTATTACTTCTTGCTCCAAAAAACAATTCATCGTTAGACTCGGGTAATATAAAATTCTCTTGGGAGTTATTAAATGAAGCAAATCAATATCAAGTACAAATCGCTACTCCCAATTTTTCGAATGCCCATCAAATCTTATTAGACTCAATTACGACTAAAAATTCTTTGCTAAAAAGTTTGAAGAGGGGCGCTTATGAGTGGAGGGTGAAAGCTATGAATTCTGAATATGAAACGCCTTACAATACAGTAAGCTTTCAGGTTAAATAATTAGACATGAAAAAGTTTCTTCATATATTTTTGATATCACTCTTCTTTTCAATTCATGTAGTTGCACAACAAAATGACGATCGAATTCAAAAGCTAGAGGTTGTTTTAGATAGTGTAAATAAGTTAGTTCCAGAATTGGGTTCTACAGTAGATTTTTCGATTAACAACACAAATCTGCCTACTTTTTTAAGAGCAGTGGCCAGCGCCAACAAGGTAAATTTAAGTATTGGAAGAGGATTAGAACAAATTATAATTACCCAGAGTTTTTCAAATGCAACGGTAAAAAATGTACTATTATCTCTCTGTAGAGATTATAGTTTAACGATAGAACCTTTTGGGAACATTCTTTCTATTAAGAAATATATTCGTCCTTACACTTCAAGGAATATTCCGGTGGTTTACAATCAGGAAAAAGATGTATTCACGGCTGATATACAAAATGATAGTTTGTCTTTAGCTTTCCGAAAAATAACGAGAGTTACAGGCAAGAATTTGGTATTCTCAGTTGGACTAGGAGCTAAAAAGATTTCTGCATTTATCAAAGACATGCCCTTTGAAGCCGCTATTGATAAGATTGCGTTATCAAATAAACTTCAGGTGACAAAAACGAAAGATCAATTTTACCTTATTGAAGATGTCTCAGAAGGAGCCATTCGTCAAAGAAATCGGAGAAACAGAAAAGGAAACTTTTTCTATCAGGTGAAAGATACGGTGAATCAACTCTTAGAAGTAGATTTTGTAAATACATCTATTGGAGCAGTAATTAGCGATATAGCTTATGATTTAAAAATAAACATGGCTACAAGCAAACCACTGAATAATATTGGTACTGCTACGGTAAAATCAGATGACATTACGTTCAAAGAACTTTTGAATAAGATATTAGAAGATACCAAATACACCTACAAAGTAGAGGATGGGATGTATTTTTTTGGCGAGAGAAAGTTAAGTTCAGTTAAGAATACAGAAATTATTCCTCTGATGAGTCGATCCATTCAAATGATGATGGAGCCTATGCAAAGCTCAGGGCAAGGATTTAATCAGTTTGGAGGCGGTGGATTTGCCAATGGATTAGGAAATGGAATTAATAATGGAGTTAACAATGGAGGTTTCAATAACATCAACCAAAATAATGGGTTTAACAATGGGGGCAGCCAAAACTTTAACAATAACAACCGATTTAACTCAAATCGAGGTAATTTTCGCAATGTGCAACCCAGACAAAGAGCATCTTTTTCTGAAGATTATGACTCTAGAGGAGAAGCACTGTTAAGTATTATTCCTAAACAGATTACAGACAGTCTTTCCATCAAAGCAGATGTAGAACAGAATAGTTTTATTGTGAATGGTGATGCTCGTAAAATTGAGCAGTTCAAAAAATTCTTAAAGAAAATAGATAAGCCTGTTCCTGTGGTATTGATAGAGGTGATGATTATTGAAGTAAAAAAATCGAATGCAGTATCTACCGGTATTGAATTGGGAATTGGAGATAAACCTGTAACCGACAAAGGTGGGATATATCCAAGTGCTGATTTTACAATTGGAGCAAATACAATTAACAAAGTCATAGGAGGTTTTGGAGGTTTTGGTTCTTTGAATATTGGTCGAGTAGTTCCTAACTTTTTTGCAAAAATTCAAGCATTGGAAACCAATGGTGATTTAAAGATTCATTCCACACCAAAGTTATCTACTTTAAACGGACATACGGCCATGTTAAGCAACGGGCAACGTTCTTTTTATGCAGTTCGTCAGACCAATACCATTGGGTCCCAAAACCCATCAGTTATTCAAACTGTGAACTATTTCCCAGCAGATGCTAACTTATCAATTAACATACGACCTCTGGTCTCAGGTGATGGAAATATTACCTTAAGTATTAACGTATTGCAATCTAATTTTAATGGAGAGCGAATTGCACAAGAAGCACCTCCTGGAGTGAATTCCAGAGAGTTTAGTTCTACGATTCGTGTGAAAGATCAAGATGTTATTGTATTGGGTGGATTGGAAGAAAATATGAGAAACAACTCGGGTTCTGGAGTTCCATTTTTGGCAAGAATACCAGTGATAAAATGGCTGTTTAGCAAACGTACAAGAACAGCGTCTAAATCAAAACTTTCTGTATTGATCAAACCTACCGTTATTAAGTAGTTATGAATGTTCGATCCATAAAATATGGAAATACTTTTTGTGCAGTTGAGCACGCAATCGATAAGAACTTTTGTGTACTTCAGTTAAAGAAAAAGAAGAAAGAACTGTCACTGCTTAATGCGGATGTTAGTAAGGATTTTGAAAGCTTATTAAAACAAATAGGAGGTCAAAAACATCTGTCATTGGTCATCAATCATGAAAAGGTTTTAACCAAACAAATTGATACTGTACACACTTCGAAAGAAAGAATTGTTAAATTGGCATTTCCCAATATAGCCATCAAAGACTTTTATTACGATGTCTTTGACAATGGAATTACATCATTTGTTTCTATCTGTAGACAAGAAGAAGTTCATAGTCTGTTGAATGAATATGCAAAACATGGAATTTCAGTTATTCGGTTCACAATTGGTTTTGGGAGTATCATTCACATATCTTCCTTACTAAATTCAGAATCCATACAGATTTCTAATGCTCGTTTTGTTTTTGAAAATGGGGAATTAACTAGTGTACAAAAAGAGAGTGCTGCTTCTTATGTAAAATACGATATCAATGGATTGAGAATTAGTAGTTCTCACATGTTAAGCTTGGGCGCTATTATTGCCTACTATTCCAACGCTCAGAATGACTCTGATGACATAGCTCAAAAATCGTTGATGAAAACCTATGAGCAAAAGAGAACTTTTCAACTGGGAATACGATTTGCACTAGGGTTTTTGTTTTTGTCTTTGCTCATCAATTTTTTATTGTTTAGCAATTACCGACAAAATATTGCAGAAATGCAAGAGAAGTTGGAGATTAATAAAAGCCTAAAAAAGCAGCTTACAAGTTTAGATAATCAGGTAAATCAGAAGAAAAAGTTACTGGAGAGTATGAATTCTGTGAGCAGCTCGAAGGTCATTTGGTATTTTGATGAAATTTCAAAAACAGTTCCTAAAACCGTTTCTTTAACAGAGGTCAATTTTCAACCTTTGGTAAAGCCACCTAAAAAAGAAACTCCGATTCTTTTTAGAGGCAAAGAAATCATTGTCAAAGGAGTTTCTAAGGATAATATTGACTTTACAAATTGGATTACAAAATTAGAGTCTTTTGATTGGATCGATAAGGTTTCTTTTGTCAATTATGGAAGAGGAAAAAAGAGAAAAACAACCTTTGATTTTTTAATTGTAATGAATGGTGGTGTATGAATGGTAAGCAAAAAAATATAGCTCTTCTTATAGGTTTTATAGTCATGCTATTTATATCCTATCAGCTTTCTTTTAAAAAGACATTGGACCTTAGAAAGACGCAGGAAAGGCTGAGTAAAGAATTAAGTTTGCTAGACAATGCAAATGATCAAATGATTAATTTACAAGTACAAAATAAGCAACTAGAAAAAGTATTGCTTTCTAATAATGTCTCTTTAAATCAATCTTTTGAGCAAGCTTTGTTCGAGAAAATTACAGATTTAAGTAAAAAGCATCGTTTGCAAATTGTTTCTTTTGACAAGCCTCATGAATATGAATCTGATGGTGCCAATTTATTGAGTTATACCATAGAAGTTCAGGGAGATTTTAGAAACCTGATGTTGTTTTCTAGCGAGTTGGAACAAATGAGAATGGGGAAACTTGCCTCTACATCATTCTTGAAAAAACGAAATTATAGAACACAGAGAAATGAACTAAACTGTAAAATAATTTTACAACGATTGAGTAAATGATAGTAACTTTAAACATAGCAATGATTTGTCTTCTCTTCTGGGTTTTTTATGAAGACCTGAAAGACCGAAGCGTAACATCAATGTTATTGATTGTACTAGGTGTTTTAGCTACTTTTCTGAATTTTTATCAATCAAACATCTATGTGTTTTTCATGAGTTTATTGGTAAATACTTTTGTAGTATTGATCGTTACCATTTTGCTCTATGTATATGCAAGAGTAAAACTAAAAAAACAATTATTTGAAGTATTTGGTGAAGGTGATCTCGTATTCTTTTTAATACTGGCACTAGGTTTTCCTCTAACTACTTTTTTAGTCCTATTTGCTTGCTCGTTAATTTTTTCTTTTACCATTTCAATTGTCTTCCAAAAGAAGCTCAAAAAATGGGTGCCACTAGCTGGTTTGCAGGCCTTTTTTATTGCAGTTACGATGCTGTCAAGCTTGTTTACTGATACCGTAAATTTATACGCATTTTGATATGGGAGAGTTAAAGAACATACCGACACAGGTTTTACAGTTGATGAGTGCAGATCAGGCATATCACTACAGAGCTATTCCTATTGATGAAAAAGAAGGAGTTATTGAGTTGAAAACAGATCATCAGCAGGTTGAAGATTTGGTGACTGAGTTGCAAATCATTTTAGGAAAGAATGTAAAGTTACACGAGGCTTCTAGTCGTGAAATAGACTTATACTTACAAAAAAATTACAGGAAGCGAGAGAGAGGTATGGAAAGTACCTCACTAACGTATTCTGATGACTTTCTATTGAATATTATATACGAGGCAAAAGAAATTGGAAGTAGTGATATTCACTTTGAAGCGTTTGAAAAACAGCACAGAGTCCGATTTAGAATTGATGGTAAGCTGATGGAGAAGTATGTGATCAACTTAGAGGATTATCCAAAAGTCATCAATAGAATTAAAATCATGGCAGGCTTAGACATCTCTGAAAAAAGACTGCCACAAGATGGAAGAATCAATCTATCCACAGAGGCGGAAGATTTCGATATTCGTGTATCTTCTTTGCCAACATTACATGGAGAAAAGTTAGTACTACGTATTTTATCTAAAAACAATGTTGCTGTTCAACTGGAGAACTTAGGGTTCAACGAAAGTGAGATTAAAGTCTACAAGAGGTCGGTTAGTAAACCCAATGGGATCGTGTTGATTTCAGGTCCGACGGGTTCTGGGAAAACAACGACACTTTATGCAACATTGAAATTGCTGAATAAAAAAGATACAAATATTCTTACCATAGAAGATCCTATAGAATATACTTTAGAAGGAGTCAATCAAGTTCAGCTGAAAGAAAGCATTGGCCTCAACTTTGCAAGTACCTTAAGAACTTTTTTACGTCAAGATCCCGATATCATCATGGTTGGAGAGATCCGAGATGTCGATACTGCTAACATGGCCATACGAGCTGCTTTAACGGGGCATTTGGTGCTATCTACAATTCACACAAATTCAGCATGGGGAACAGTTTCGAGATTGATTGATATGGGAATTCCTCCTTTTCTAATTGCTAGTACTTTGAATGTAAGTGTGGCTCAACGACTTGTTCGTAAACTTTGTGAGCATTGCAAAAGAGAAGCAGAAGCAGAGACTTCGAGATTACCCGAAGGCTTCAAATTGCATGAAGAAATTACCAAACACTATGAAGCCGTGGGTTGTTCACATTGTCATCAAACCGGTTATAAAGGAAGAAAAGCTGTCTATGAAATTATTCCTGTAAATCAAGAATTGGTAGATAAAATTCAAGAGAAAGAGTTAGACATTACGGAGTACTTGAAAAAAGAAGGTATTCAAACATTACAGTCAAATGCGATTCGTTTGGTGAGAGAAGGAATTACATCTATAGAAGAAATTTATCCTTTGTTAGTGGATTAATATGAGTAAAAATCAGAAAACATATCTATTACTTTTTGCTGTGGTTCTTGTATGGGGAGCCATCGGTTTTCAGTTTTTTAGTAATTATGGAAGTACTACCGTAGAAGTAGCTCCGATAAAAACAAAAATTCCTGATTATTCTTCAGCAAAATCAAAGGTAATTTACACCATCCAACCAGATTACAGAGATCCATTTCTTGGAAAATTGTATAGAAAACCTGTAAAGAAAAAGAAAACACCACCACCATCACCATCACCAAAAATAGTGGTCGTATTTCCAAACATCGTGTTTAAAGGAGTCATTCAAGGAGGAGAGGCTTCATTTATTGTTTCTATCAATGAAATGGACGAAATTTTTAAAGCAGGAGATACATACAAAGAAGTAAAATTGATCAAGGGAGACGAGAAAGAAATTCTTGTGGAATATCAAAAAGAGAAAAAAGCTTATCCATTGAGACAGTGAGCATGAAGATGAAAATAAAAGCAGGAGCCATACAGTATGTGCTGGTGATCTCGGTGATTATTATCATTGTTTTGTTCGCTTTTATTTCACTTGTCTTTTTACAGAATAGAGTTCAGGCAAAATCGCAATTGTACAAAGAAGCAGTGCATGCTACTTATGCCGCTTTCGATTATTTGCGTCAAGAGAAAATATCCTATAATCAAGCTAGAAAAGTAGTTTTTACAGAGTATAAAGATGAAGAAACCACAATTCTTAAAAAGCCATGGGGGCTGTATGATTTGGTGATTGTGCAAAGCCGTATTAAGAATGAGTTTTTTGAGAAAATTGGAATTATGGGAAATCATCATTCCGATAGAAAAGCACTGTATCTAAAAGAGAAAAATCAACCACTAATATTGGTAGGACGAACCAAAATTATTGGTGATGCAGCTCTTCCAAGACTGGGTGTAAAGACAGGGAGTATTGCTGGTACTTCTTTTTACGGAGGTGAATTGATTTATGGAGTTAAAAGTAGTAGTACAGGGACCCTTCCTAGCATTCAAAATTTGCAAACCGTAAGACAATTTTTAGAGGGAAGAGCTCAGGAAGAGGCAAAATATATCGATTTGGAAGAGGGAGCTAATATAACCGTAGATTTTAAAGAAGAAGTTCATTTTTTTGAAACGAATTTGACCATTTCTTTAGATCAAATGTCTTTGAGAGGAAACATCATTATATCCTCTAAAAACAAAATTTATGTACCTGCTACAGCAAATCTAGAAGATGTTATTTTAAAAGCTCCGAGAATTGAATTTGAAAGAGGATTTAAAGGAACATGTCAAGCTTTTGCTTCTCAATCTATTTTGGTAAAATCAAATGCTCAATTGAATTATCCATCTTCATTGGTAATTCTTGAAGAAAGTAATTCTGTAAGTTCCAATGAACTAAAAGGAATCATTTTAGAAAAAGGGGCGGACGTTAAAGGAGTTGTTTTGTATCAATCTACCAACCATAGTAGAATAGAAAACATCCCTCATATTGTTGTAGAAAAAAATGCAAAAGTCACTGGAGATGTCTATTGTTCTAAAAACCTAGAATTAGGAGGGAGCATTCATGGTTTTGTTTATACAAGTGGTTTCATAGCAAGGCAATTTGGAGGAGTATATCTAAATCACATTTATAATGGGATTATAAATTCAAAAGAAATACCTGAGGAATACAACGGACTTTTTATTGGTAATTATCAACCCAAAGTGTCAAAATGGATTCAGTAAAAAAAAATACATATCTAAAAGATTTAAAATTAAAGGGCTCCTCTTTGGTGGAGACGTTGTTAGCCACAGTGATCATTTTAATCGTATTTGGAATTGCAATGACCACGGTGATGAATGTGTTGGAGAGAACCATCAAAACAGACACTTCAAAAATTGATTCAGAATTGAATAAGATGACCTATCAATATCATCATGGCTTCATAAAAGTTCCTAGTGAAGAGAAAATTGGATTGTGGAATGTTGAAATTTCAAGAGAACTAAAAGCAAATGTTGCTTACGTAATATTCAAGGCCTCTCATGCAAAGAGTAAAGATGTTAGAATGAAAAAAGAATTGGAAAGATGAAAAAGATCAAAGCATTTACATTGAGTGAACTGCTGGTTGTGATTATTATTTCTAGCATTGTCGTCTCACTTTCTTTTTTAGCGTTGCAAAATGTACAGAGCCAGGTGAGAAACATTATAACGACTTTCGAAAAACAACAAGAAATAAATCGTTTAGAGCGATGGTTGCAGCAAGACTTAAATCAGTATGCCTGTGAATATGATGAAGGGAGAAAAGCTTTATCATTAAAAAACTCAAAAGGTGAAATAGAATATCTCTTTGGAAAAGAAATCATAAAAAGAAATCAAGACTCTGTAGTACTAACCGTGACCAAACTGCAGTTTTATTTGGATGGAAGCACTGTAGAGAAAGGAAAAATTGATGCGGTAGAAATGAACTTTGCCAATATATATTCTCAACGTCAGTTTTTTGTTTACAAAAGAAAAGATGCCTCATTTTATTTGAATCAGTAATGTCATTTCAATTAGAAAATATAAAAAAACAGTCTCAGCAAAAATCTTCGTTTGATGTAGATGCTCTTTTAAAAAAGGAGATTACACTGTTTGGTTCTTCCTTTGGAAACAAGAAGAAAGAGAGTTTTTACATTGAGTTGAATGTTTTGCTAGAATCCGGATTGACTTTAAAAGATTCTTTGAGCCTTTTGGCAGAAGAACAAAAAAAGAAAGCTGACAAGGATCTTGTCCTGCAGTTACAAGAAGCGATTATCAATGGTAGAAATTTTTCTGAGGCCATAAAAACTCAAAAGCCATTTTCTGAGTATGAATTTTATTCCATCCAAATAGGAGAGAGGACAGGGACTTTAGAAAGAGTTTTTAAAGAGTTAGGAGCTTTTTATCAGCGAAAAAATCAACAAAGAAGAACCATTGTAGGGTCTTTGTCATATCCTATGATTGTACTGTTTACTGCACTAGTGGCAATTGTATTCATGTTAAAATTCGTAGTGCCGATGTTTGAAAGTATTTTTCAACAAAATGGAAACGACCTTCCTTGGCTGACAAAAGTAATTATAAGCGTTTCAGAAGCTTTTGAAGCCTATTTTGGATGGTTTGTATTGTTGCTCTTTAGCTTGTTTATTTTCTTTCGACTATCGCGAAAAAAAATATGGTATCGCAAACTCATGTCATCCTTCTTATTAAAAATTCCTTTTGTAGGTGAATTTGTAAGGAAAGTAAGAATCTCTCAATTCACACAAGCGATTAACTTACTGACTAGTGCGAAGGTTCCTTTATTAAATGGAATCCAATTGACGAAGAAAATGATTGAATATTACCCTTTAGAAGTAGCATTGGAAAAAGTAGAACAGAGCATATTACAAGGAAAGAGCTTTCATGAGAGCATTGAAGGCATTTCTATTTTTGACAAAAGAATGGCATCTATGATTAAAGTAGCCGAGGAAACCAATCAGAACGAAACCATCTTTAAAAGACTTACAGAACAGTACAATCAGGAAATAGAGTATAAGTCTAAAATGATCAGTTCTACCATAGAACCTATCATTGTGTTGGTTTTGGGAATCATCGTTGCTACGATCTTAATAGCTATGTATTTGCCTATGTTCCAGTTGAGTACTGTGATAGGGTAGTTGAATGTTATTGAGAAATGAATCTTAATTTGATGTGAAAGGCGTAAATATATTTTCGACTATTTTAATTCATTACTCTACATTCGTCACCCCAACCAGCCTTCTCTATCCAAGCTTCTGTATTGAATGGCTTCCGAAACATGATTGGGAAGAATATCCCTCTCATTTTCTAAATCGGCAATAGTTCTGGAAACTTTTAAAATACGATCATAGGCCCTGGCAGAAAGATTTAATTTTTCCATAGCCGTTTTTAACAAGGTCTTTGTTTCGTCAGTCAGTTTGCAAAATTCTCGAATCTGTTTTACCTGCATTTGAGCGTTGTAATGGATGTTTTCAAACTTGAGAAAACGTTGCGATTGAATCTCTCTAGCTTGGGTTACACGTTTACGAATTTCTACACTCGATTCTCCCTTTCTTTCATCAGAAAGCTTTTCAAAAGGTACGGGCGTTACTTCAATATGAATGTCGATACGGTCTAACAAAGGACCCGAAATTTTACTCAAGTAGCGTTGCATTTCTTGAGGCGAAGAAGCCAAAGGGTTTTTACTGTCATTGAAAAAACCAGAAGGACTGGGATTCATACTTGCTACCAGCATAAAGCTGCTCGGGTAGGTAACTGTGAACTTTGCTCTGGAGATGGTGACATCTCTATCTTCCAAGGGCTGACGCATGACTTCTAAAACCGACCTTTTAAATTCGGGAAGCTCATCGAGAAAGAGTACTCCATTATGCGCTAGGGAAATTTCTCCAGGTTGTGGATATTGTCCGCCACCTACCAGAGCAACATCTGAAATGGTGTGATGAGGTGAACGAAAAGGTCTCGAATAGATCAATCCGTTATTTCTCGTTTTCCCCACAACGGAATGAATTTTAGTAGTCTCCAATGCCTCTAGCAAACTCATAGGCGGCAGAATAGAGGGAAGTCGTTTGGCTAGCATGGTTTTTCCTGCTCCAGGTGGACCAATGAGGATGATGTTATGACCACCCGCGGCAGCAATTTCCATACAGCGTTTGATGGATTCCTGACCTTTTACGTCTGAGAAGTCGTGTTCAGGAAATTCAATGTTTTTGTAAAACTCTTTTCGAGTATCTATAAATGTTGGTTGGATTTTTTGTTTGCCTTCAAAATGATCAATCACTTCTGTAATACTTTCAGCCCCTAGGACTCGTAGGTCATTTACAATGGCAGCTTCCTTAGCATTCTCTTTTGGAAGAATTAAATACTGGAAACCTTCTTCTCTAGCTTTGATAGCCATGGGCAAAGCTCCTTTAATGGGTTGTAAACTTCCATCTAAAGAAAGCTCACCCATCATCAAATATTTTTCAATATGCTCATATTCAATTTGATGAGAAGCAGCTAAAATCCCGATTGCTAGAGTTAGATCGTAAGAAGCTCCTTCTTTTCGCAAATCAGCAGGAGCCATGTTAATAGTAATCTTTTTCCCCGGAAGTTTGTATCCATTATTTTTCAAAGCCGCAGAAATTCGATACGAACTTTCACGTACCGCATTATCGGGCAAACCCACTAAATGATACCCAATTCCTTTGTCAATATTAACTTCAACTGTAATGGTGGTAGCTTCAATGCCAAAGACTGCACTACCGTAAACTTTTACAAGCATAGCAATTTATTTTTGTTAAAGATAGGAAAAAGTGAGTTGCTACAAAAAATAACAACTCACTCAGTGAATAAGGGAGATATATAATAGCATCTTACCTTATGTAAGAATACTAGAATTAGTGTTTTTGAATCATGTTTAATGAACTCAAAAACACAAAGTTAGTTGAGAGTTATAAAATAGACGCGCGGATTTCCGCAGTCATAAATGCGGATTTTATCAATGAAAGATCATTTATTGAAACGATTTTCTAGTACAATGGATGTTAGTGAGATAGAATTCTATGCAGAATTTCTACTGGCATTGATATTTCCAAATAAAGAACGAGTAACTATTTTTTGATAGGTCTCTAACTTCTTACCAGATTTCCCTTCTTTCTGTAGTTTCTGAATCTCTCTAAGCGCATATTGCTGAATGGTTAATAAAGGAAGAACGATATTTTCTCGAATCTCAATAGATGCTTTTCCATCAGGATAATTTTCCATCAATTCCGTATGACCAGCGAGTTTTAAAAGCAGTCTTTTGGTCGTCAAATATTCCTCGTAAATTAATTTCCAAAAATCGCCAAACTCCTCATCATCTGCCATATAAGAGGTAAGTGCAAAGAAAGATTTTGCCAAACTCATCACACTATTTTCAAGTAAAGTTTTAAAGAAGTCAGAATGATTGTAAAAATCAACAATCTTTTCAAACTGATTGCTCTCTTCATATTTTTTCAAAGCGGTTCCTACTCCAAAGAAGCCTGGAACGTTCTGCTTTAACTGACTCCAGCTTCCCACAAAAGGAATGGCTCGTAAGTCTGAAAAGTTCAAGGTGTCTGATTGAGAACGTTTGCTAGGTCTACTTCCAATATTTGTCTTGGCATAATATTGTAGTGTACTCATCTTTTCGAGGTATGATAAAAACTTAGGATGCTGTTTAAAAGCTACATAGGTTTGATAACTTGTTTCAGCTAAGTCATTCATAATGGTTCTGTGATCGTCGGTCATCACATCTTTTTGAAAAACCTCATTTTTAATTCCAGAGCTTAACAGTTGCTCCAGATTGTATTGAGATGAGTTTTGTGTTCCAAAATTAGAACTGATGGTCTGTCCCTGAATCGTAAGCTGAATTTCTTTGTCCTCTATAGTAGGACCTAACGAAGCATAAAATTGATTTGTTTTCCCACCTCCTCTTGCTGGTGGTCCACCACGACCATCGAAAAAGATAACATCAATGCCAAATTCGCGAGAAACCTCTGTTAGTTCTTCTTTTGCTTTAAAGATAGACCAGTTAGCCATTAAATACCCACCGTCTTTAGTCCCATCAGAGAAACCTAACATGATGGTTTGTTTGTTACCTCTTTGTTCGACATGATTTCTGTATTCATGATTAGAATATAAGGTTCTCATGACATCAGAAGCATTCTGTAAATCATCTACCGTTTCGAAAAGAGGTACTACATCTACAGGAAGGGTATCACCAAAACCTGATAGATTTAACATGGCAAATGTTTCCATAACATTCAGAGCAGTCTGATTGTTACTTATGATATATCGATTGGCACCACGTTCGCCGTTTCTGTACTGAATTTCCTTAATCGCTTGAATTGACCCTAAAGTTTTTACGACCATTTCATCAGAAAAAACGGAGAGATCAATATCTCCCTTCACTTTAGAAAGAATTGCTATTTGCTCTTTTTTGGGTAATGTAAGGTAGTTCTCTGAAAAAGTAGAATCTCCAGATTCTTGTAATTCTTTAACAAGATTTGTAAATACATTGTGATGCACTCGGCTGTCTTGTCTAATGTCTAAGGTTGCAAAGTGGAATCCGAAAATGGTAACCTTATGAATTAAATCATCTAATTCTCGCAGAAAAAGAGACTCATGTTCATTGACTAAAATTTCACGAATGGCATACAACTCTTCTAATAGAATCTCTTTACAGAAGTTTACAACTTTGTAACTTTTTGTTACGTGTTTGTACAATCTCTTCTCTACACGTGCCAAAATTTCTTCTACCCCAGAAAATGTAAGTCTTCTCTTTAACTGTCTAACATCCCTGTAATAATTTTTTAGAATTGTCTGACGTAATTTTTCAGCTACTTGAAGTGTAATTTCTGTCGTTACAAATGGATTTCCATCTCTATCACCTCCAGGCCAAAATCCTAGATCAATAATCTCATTCTCTAAAAACTCACCATCAAAAATATTTTGCTGTACGTAATTGTATATTTTGCTTACAGAATGGTAAAAAACATTTTCTAAGTACCAAATTAAGCTTATGGCTTCATCATAAGGACTAGGCTTCTGCTTTTTAAAAAATGGTGTTTTTCCTAATTGAGCTAATAAACTTTTAATTAATAATAGATCGTCATTTTGTATCGCTTTACTCAAATCTGTAATAATTCCTAGGACACTCCCAGGATAGAATTGAGTAGGATGAGCTGTTAGTACTATACGGACTTTGAAATCTTCTAAATATTTTATTAACTCTTCTTTTTTACCATTAGAAAAAGCATTCTCTTTTGAGTTACGCAATGTTCCAATTCCATCCATGTTATTTACAATAGGAAATGCAGCGTCTTCAATAGCATCAAATAAGACCACAAGTCTTTCTATATATTGAATAAATCGGAAAAGAAGGTTAACCTTTTCTTTTTCTGAAGGATTATCTTGATATTTCTTAAAAAAGGAATCTACAATTTCGGAAGGGTTTTTCCCCTCTTGAAAACCTTTTTGACAAACTTCGTGAAACAGAGGGAGTAATACCCCTGTATTACTTATAGTGTCAAAAGGCAATGTCATAAATATGCTATTGTATATTTGATATTTAGACAATACATTTTCATTAAATCTCTCGAGTTTAGAAACTACAGTCATGCGTCACAATTTTGAGAGATGAAATTACTAAAAAAGCAATTATTTATAGGTTACTTAACCTCATTTTCAGCGAATTATTTAAGAAAACGATTTAGTAAACTTTCAAAAAAAAGCCCTCTAGAAATCACATTATCACTTTACAGATGGAGCTACATATTTAGTTTTCAATGAAATTTGAATTTTTTCTGTAGTAGTATCGCTGACTAAAAAACGTCGATCCTGTCGAATACCTACTATCCAAACAATTTGATCTCTAGCGTCTGTCAATAACCAAATTTGCTCTTTTTCAATTAAAGATAATTTTTTGTCTTTGAATAGCTTAGCTACTTTTTTTACCCCTTTCATCCCTGTAGGAGAGAAAACATCTCCATGTTTCCATTTTCTTAATGAAAGTGGATAATGAAGTAAGCCTTTGTCCACAAGGATTGTATTTTTATCATGAACATTCTTTGGTTGATATTCTTGAAACTCCAATGCAATTGGAGTTGAAATTTTAGATACTTCCTCATGAATAGAAAATGATGATTCACTAGAAGATGAATCTTGTATGGGTATTAAGACCAAAGAACTGCGATCTTTTAGCAATCGATGCGTCTTTGAAAATACTTGTTTTCCAGATTGAGCAGAAAGAAGGTGAAAAACATCATCCCATTCAGTAAACCCATAAGGATGTAGCATTTGATATAAGTACGCTTTCTTATTTTGTAAAGTATCTATTTTACGAATGTCAATTAGAATTCGATTCTCTTCAGTTGTTAGTGTCTCCTTAGATACTTCCTCAATTCTGTCGCGGATAATTTCTTGACTTTGGTTTAAGTGTTCAAGAGTTTTTCGAAAAGTATCCAAAATATGCGGATTAATTTCCTCTAGCGTAGGAACTATTTTGTGACGAATTTTATTTCGCACATATTTAACGGTTGCATTGGAATGATCTTCTCTCCAAGTAATCCCATTTTTAATAGCAAACATCATAATATCATTACGAGAAAATTCGAGTAAGGGACGTACAATTTTCTGATTCACAGTAGGAATACCTGTAAAACCGTCTAGGCCAGAGCCACGAGTAAGGTTGATTAAGAAAGTTTCTAGGTTGTCATTGGTGTTATGAGCTGTTAGTACATAATCATATTGGTATGTGTCTAATAATTCATGAAACCATTGATAACGCAATTCTCTGGCTGCAACTTGAGTAGAGAGTTTGTTTTCATTGGCGTAACTCTCTGTATCAAATTTTGTTGAATGAAACGTTCTGCCCATCTCTTTCCCAAGTTGTTTTACAAAGTTTTCGTCTCCATCACTTTCTTCTCCTCTTAACTGAAAATTACAATGACACAAAGAAAAATTCAGATTGAGTTGGTGCATTAAATGGGTAAGCACAACACTATCAATTCCTCCTGAAATAGCAATCAGTAGCTTTTTATCCTTTAAGAAAGGAAAATTAAAATCTAAATGTTTTTGAAATAAACTCAACATGGGATTCAAAAATAGCCAATTCCGTTTAGGAAAGGCAGTAGAGTTGTATAATAATTAGGGATGAAGAAGAACTTGTTTTAAGGCTTTGGCTTTTAGTAGACATTCTTCATACTCATTCTCGGGTGTTGATTTAGCGGTAATGGCACTGCCCACTGAAAAAGAAAGGTATTTTTTCTCTTGATTGAATAAAATACTCCGAATGACCACATTAAAATCAAAATCATTCTCTGGTGTAAAATAACCCACGGCACCTGAGTACAATCCTCTTTTTGTTTCTTCTAGCTCTTCAATAATATTCATGGCAGAAATTTTTGGAGCTCCCGTCATACTGCCCATGGGGAATGTATCTTTGATAATGTCTATAGGATGTACACCAGTTTCAACTTCGGAAGAAACCGTAGAGATTAATTGATGGACTTGTTTAAATGTATATACTTTGCAAAGCTCTTCTACTTTAACAGTTCCTTTTTTAGCAGTTTTAGAAAGATCATTTCTTACCAAATCTACGATCATAATATTTTCAGATCGTTCCTTTGGGTTTCTGGATAAATCGTTTGCAATCTTCTGGTCATCAATCGGACTAAGGAGTCTTTTTGCAGTTCCCTTAATCGGTTGAGAGATTACTTTTGTTCCACTCTTTTTTAAGTAACGCTCTGGAGAAGCGGACAGTAAGAACTGATCGTCTATTTTTAAAAAGGTAGCAAAAGGAGGTTCGGAAATGGCATTTAAATCTTGGTACGTTCTAAATGGATCTATTTGGGCATTTTCAGCATAAAACTCCTGACAAAAATTTGCTTCATAGATATCTCCTCTATGAATATGATCCAGAACGGAATGTACTTTTTTATAATATTCGTCTTTGTGAATACGAAGCTTAATTTTAAGGTCTTGTTTTTGCTCAGCAGTTTGAGTTGAGGTATGTATGATCTCTTGAAAATCGCTCTCAATTTCATCCTCTACCAGAGATAAGTATCGAAAATGAATTTCATTTTCTTTTAAAAAGAGGACCTTTTTTGGTTGAAAGAAATACAAATCAGGAAAGTCTAAACCATCATAATTTGTGGAACTTAAGTCTTCTGTATCGTTTTTTAAATCGTAACTCAAATAACCAAAAATGTAATCTTGAACAGAAGATTGATATTCTTTTAACTTATCAAAAGCATTAAAATAATCTGTTTTAATTGCTGTAAACTCATCAATAGCAAGAATGCTTTCATAAGAAGAATAATTCTGTTCGTAGGAATTAGAATCTAACCAAGCAATGGTATCATATTTTTGACTCCATAAAAACAATTGGTCTTTAATTTCTGGATGGGAAGCAATAGAAAATGTACGATTAACTCTTTGCATAATCTACTTTAGTTAGAAAGTTTTTCCAATTGTAAGTTGCAGAGGTATGGCAACTCCAGAATTTTGCGGAAAAATATTTCCGTTGGAATAATGCATGATTCTTAACTCAAGATTATACTTTCTTTCTTTACCCAAAAACACACCAAAACCTAAGGTGTCTTGAAATGTTGCTTTGGGACCAGAATCCAAATTATCAATATTCTTTTTTGTTAAAAAAGTAGGCCCAACGATTGAATAATTTGTGTAAAAGTCAAATTCGGGTCTTCGTAAAAGATAAAAACGTATAACAGGAAAAATAGAGAATGCAAAAATAGGTTCTCTGCTGGAAATCGTATTAAAAGAAGTGATACTCACTCCCCATTCTAATGAAAAATCTTTTCTAGAGCGATAAGCCAAACGTTGATAGGTAATTGAAAAAGCATTTCTAGCTTTTACATCTCCCACCCAAAAAACAGGAATCCCGAAACTTTCAAAGTTTCCAACTTTCATGCTCATTCCAAAAAAGCGATTAACCCCAAAACCTGTTTCATGAGTTCCATAACTCACTTGTATTATATTTTCTGGGAAGAAGTATGAGTTCTCCGAATATTCTTTTGCCAACTCCTCAGGTTTCTTTTGCAAGTGGTATTCGAATCCTATAGATGCCTGAGAAATTGAAGGTTGATTGTATTTCTGAGATTTTGGTAAAAAAGTACCATTAAAACTCAGTTTCCACTTTTTGCTGATATGATAATTTGCTCCAACTCCATAAATTAAATTGGCAAAATGAGCACTTGGATAAATGATTTTGTCGTTAATATCAAATCCAACTCTGGTTAGATTTGCAACCCCTGCTTCGGCATATAAAGAAAATCGTTTGTTTAGTTGAAAGCTTCTTTTTAGCGATAAAGACCATGCAGTAATCCAAACACTTTTCTTGTAACCAATATTATTGACATTGTCGTATTTAAACCAAGAAGCAGGTCTTAATACTCCAAATTGAATAGCAAAGTCTCGAGCTAATTTATATCCCAAAAGAAATCTTCCAGAGAACCGATTATTACTGAAAGTATCGGAGCTATATCCATCAATTAGATTGCTATTGGAAAAAGGGTAGAAGATAGCACCAAAGTTAACACCAAAATAGGATTTGGATAAAAAAGGCGATGGCTGAGTTTTTAAATCTTCATTACTTTGACAGAAAGCATGAACAGAGAAAAGTAAGAGGAATAATAGAATACAATATCTCTTACCTATTTTCGTACTGTTGAACAACTCCAAACTCAGAAAGATAAATTAAGCATTCAGAGGTTGACCATCCCAAGCAGCTTTTGCAGCCTCTTTGACTGCCTCAGAATAGGTTGGGTGTCCATGACAAATTCTGGCCATGTCTTCTGCTGATGCTCTGTACTCCATGGCAACTGCTGCTTCCATAATTAAATCTGCAGCTCTTGCACCTACAATGTGTACGCCTAAAACTTCGTCTGTATTTTTATCTGCCAAAACTTTTACAAATCCATCAATATCGCCACTAGCCCTAGATCTCCCTAGTGCTCTCATTGAAAATTTTCCCGATTTGTAATCAACTCCAGCATCTTTTAATTCTTGTTCTGTTTTTCCCACAGCGGCAACTTCTGGCCATGTGTACACAATTCCAGGAATTAAGTTGTAATCGATATGCGGTTTTTGTCCCGCAATAATTTCAGCTGCAACAACTCCTTCTTCTTCTGCTTTATGAGCTAACATGGCTCCTTTTACAACATCACCAATCGCATAAATGTTAGGTACATTGGTTTGTAAATGGTCATTGATCTCTACCTGACCTCTTTCACTTACTTTGATACCAACATTCTCTAGACCAAGACCTTCTGTGTAAGCTTTTCTTCCAACAGAAACCAAACAATAATCTCCATTAAAAGTGACTTCTTGTCCCTTTTTATTGGTTGCTGTTACAGTAATTTCATCTCCTTTTCTTTCTACAGAACTTACTCCATGACTGGTGAAGAACTTCACGCCTTGTTTTTTCAGTACTTTTTGAAGCTCTTTAGAAACATCAGCATCCATCCCAGGAACAATTTTGTCCATGTATTCAATAACACTTACATCTGCTCCCAAACGTTTGTAGACAGATCCTAATTCCAATCCAATCACACCGCCACCAATGACTAATAAATGCTTAGGAATTTCCGGAAGTTTCAATGCTTCAGTAGATGTAATAATTCGTTCTTTATCTAGCGTGATGAAAGGTAATGTAGAAGGCTTAGAGCCTGTAGCAATAATCGTATTTGCTCCTTCGATCACTTCTTCAGTTCCATCATTCTTTGCTATTTTCACATGTGTAGCATCTACAAAAGATCCAAGACCTTCATAGACATCGATATTGTTTTTATCCATCAAAAACTTTATACCTCCAGTAGTTTGCTCAACAACTTTTGATTTACGCTCAATCATTTTTGTAAAATCAATTTTTGGCGTGTCCACCAAAATGCCGTGCTCTTCAAAATGCTTTACAGCATCATAATAATGATGAGAAGAGTCTAACAAAGCTTTAGAAGGAATACATCCAACATTTAAACAAGTCCCGCCAAGAGTTGCATATTTTTCTACAATGGCAACTTTTTTGCCTAACTGAGAAGCTCTTACTGCTGCAATATAGCCACCAGGACCAGAACCAATAACGATGATATCGTATTTCATAAGTAGTTTTATTTACTAATTTTTGATGGAACCTTTCGATTTCACCTTGAACTAAAATTACGAGTTACAAAAATACTCATAATTCTGGAAAAGTCATGATATTTACTATCTTTAAAATCTAATTGAAGTACACATGAAAATCGTAAAAAAAATAGTATTGTTCTTATTGGTCATATTTGTGATTGCACAGTTTTTTGGACCAGAAAAAAATGAAGGATCGTTAACTTCTATCGAGGCATTTGTAGCTGAAACCAATCCGCCTGAAAATGTACAAAAGATTTTAAAAGAGAGCTGTTACGATTGTCATACAAACTCTACGAGATATCCTTGGTATTTTAATATCACACCTGTGAATTATTGGATTGCAGACCATATTGAACATGGGAAAGGCGAGTTGAATTTTTCGAAATGGACAGATTACTCTCTGAAAAGAAAAGAGCATAAAATGGAAGAAGTATGGGAAGAGGTAAAGAAAAAAGAGATGCCTGTAGAATCATACACCTGGACTCATGGAGATGCGAAGTTAAGTGACGAACAAATTACCGCTCTGGTAAATTGGGCAAAGCAAGTACAGTCTAACTACAAGACACAACTCAACAAATAGTTTTTGAGTCAGAAACATCATGTTTTTATCATAGGCTCTGTATGGATAGAGCCCAATTCTTCTGCAGCTGGAACTCGAATGTTACAGCTAGTTGAGTTTTTCCAATCACAAAAATGGAAGGTAAACTTTGGGACTACAGCATCTAAGACGGAGAATTCGATTGATTTAACGAATTTACAGATCGATGAGTATCTCTTACAACTCAACGATACGAGTTTTGATGAACTACTGAAAGAGATTGATCCAACTGTAGTTCTTTTCGATCGGTATACTACTGAAGAGCAATTTGGCTGGAGAGTAGCCGAAGCTTGTCCAGATGCCATAAGAATTTTAGACACTGAAGACCTACACTGTTTGCGAAAAGCAAGACAAGAAGCTGTTAAAAAGGGGATTTCTTTTACCCATGAACAAGTATTGGATTCAGAAGTAGCGAAAAGAGAAATAGCAGCTATTTATCGCTCAGATATGAGTTTGATGATTTCCGATTTTGAGATGGAACTGTTAACGAATACTTTTCAAGTAGATACTAGTATTCTTTTCTATTTGCCTTTTCTTTTAGACCAAATTACCCAAGAAGAACAAAATCAATGGAAAGCTTTTGAAGAACGAAATCACTTTGTTTCTATCGGGAACTTTTTGCATCCTCCGAATATGGATGCCACTGTTCAGTTAAAAAAAAATATATGGAAACGTATTCGTGAGAGACTCCCTCAGGCGGAACTTCATATTTATGGAGCCTATCCAAATCAGCAAGCACTTAACTTTACGAATAAGCGAGAAGGCTTTTTTGTGCATGGTTATGTTGAAGATGCACAGAAAGTAATTGGAGATGCAAGCGTAATGCTTGCTCCTTTGCGTTTTGGAGCTGGACTTAAAGGGAAATTGGTAGAAGCCATGAGAAATGGAACACCATCTGTAACAACGGCCATTGGAGCTGAAGGAATTGCTGATGGACATTCATGGAATGGATTTATAACAGATGATTTTGACGAGTTTGTAGAGAAAGCGATCGATTTGTATTCCAATAAAGATGTTTGGTTAGACGCTCAGTTGAAAGGAGAAACCATAATTAAAGATCGATTTGATAAGACGTCATTTGAAGCAAAACTTTTACGAAGAATAGAAGAATTGTCTACCCGATTAAAGCAGCACCGAATTCAAAACTTTCATGGAGCGATGCTACTTCACCATACACTCAAGAGTACAAAATATATGAGCAAGTGGATCGAAGAAAAGAACAAAAAGAGCTAGGACATAAAACATTAATTTAAGTTTCTTATTCTTAACTATTTTCAATTTAATTGTCACTCCTGCGAAAGCAGGAGTCTAGTAAAATATAAGTATTTAGATTCCTGCTTTCGCAGGAATGACATGGATTATTATAAGTAACCTGTTTTTTAATGATGTCGACTCATGTTGAAAAAGGTTGACTATTTTTTAGGTTGATAGTCGAGAGGCAGTGTGTCAGCAACCTTCTCGTATCCCCAATATCCATCTAAAAAAATATCCAAAGGTTGAATAATGGTACCACTAGGGTCTAAAATGGCATTCTTTTTTAGAAGAATCATTCTGGAAGCCTGATAATCTAATCGGTTAGGCCCTGGCCGAAAAGCATACTCCTCTTTTTCCTTTATGTATTTGACTTCTAGTTCATTGATGAATTGTATTTTAAAGACAGATCCTGTGCGAATGACAAAATCTTCCGTTGTTAAATCCTCTTTAACTAATACGTCATTAAACTTTTTCAAGCGAGCTTTTCTCAATATGAAGGAAGCTCTCTCTCGAGTCATTTCGGTAGTGTCCAAAAGCTGAGTGTTTTTTGCTTTCTGATCTTGAACGTCAGAGATAATATTAATAGCTTGTTTAGACATGCCCGAAATGGATATAGATTCTCCTACTTTAAAAGGAGTTAATCTGATGTAATCTCTTGCCAAGCGGATGAGACTGTCTGAAGGTCTTTCTGGGTTTGGGACTTTTTTATACTGATTGACCACAAATCCCTCTTTTTTGAAATTGTTTTGAATGACGGATCGGACAAAATGCATCATAGACCCATTGTATGCCCTCAGTCTATTTTTTCGCCACTTTCTCTGCTTTCTTTTGCCTCCTTTTAGCTCTTCATATCGAGAGTATCCTAAGAAAGTAACTTGTGTTGGCGTGAGCTGAAAATGAACTAAATCGTAGATGATTTTATAACCCAAACCTTTGTGAATGATCTCTAGTGGTTCTTTAGAGGAAACTTCTAACGTTCTAGTAGCGTCATCAAAATCCAACAGAATTGCTTTTTCATTTTTTATTTTACATTCGGCTGCTAGATTGGTTCTCCCAATGAAAGTGGTTTTAAAACGCTGAATAAAATAGGCACGGTCTTCAGCAGACATTTTCTTTTTCCGGATGACTACTTCATCCAACGTATTGGCTTTTTGTAGCATCTTAAAAACCAACTTTCTAGTTTGAGATTTAGAATCCAAAACATATTGAATGGTTTCATAACCGATGTAGCTTACAATTAAATCATAAGTACCTTCATTGATAGAAAGTTCAAAATTTCCCTCATCATCTGTTGTGGTTCCTATGGATGTATTGTTTAAATACACACTTGCCCCCATGAGAGGTTTGTTCTCGGTATCCAAAACTCTTCCATAAATTTTCTTTTGAGAAAAAGAAACAAGAGATGCAAAAAGCAGCAGAAAGAGGGTACATTTTTTCATAACTACTAAAAACCAGTAACTAAGATATGTATTAAAACCAACGTACTATAGTTTTAGTAGTTAATTAATGTTAACGCAACAATCCTGCTCTTTTTAGTAAAGCGTCAGGTTTAGGTTCTTTACCGCGAAAGCGTTTGTATAAAACCATGGGTTTTTCAGTTCCGCCTTTGCTTAGCACATGATCTTTGAATTTATTAGCAATCTCTTTATTGAAAATTCCTTCCTTTTGAAAATATTCAAAAGCATCTGCATCTAATACCTCTGCCCATTTGTAAGAGTAATATCCAGCAGAATATCCACCTTGAAAGATGTGAGAAAAAGCAGTACTCATGCAATTCTCAGCAATATCTGGATACAATTGTGTATCTGCAAAAGACCGGGATTCAAACTCTTTAACAGAAGTGATTTTTTCTGGCGACTCATTTCCATGCCAAGCCATATCCAATAGCCCAAAACTTAGTTGCCTGAGCGTTTGCATACCTTCATGGAAACTGGCTGACTCTTTAATTTTTTCAACATATTCCATAGGGATGTTCTCTCCAGTTTCATAATGTTTCGCAAACAATTCCAACGCTTCTTTTTCGTAGCACCAGTTTTCTAAAACTTGACTTGGTAATTCAACAAAGTCCCAAGATACAGAGGTTCCCGAAAGGCTGTTGTAGGTTGTGTTTGCTAACATACCATGTAGGGCATGACCAAATTCATGAAACAATGTAGTTACTTCATTAAAACTCAATAAGGATGGTTTGGTATCGGTAGGTTTTGTGAAATTACACACGATGGAGATATGAGGGCGCTCATTTTCTCCATTTGTAATTTGCTGAGGTTTGTATGAAGTCATCCAAGCACCATTTCTTTTTCCCTCTCTTGGATGAAAATCTGCATAGAAAACAGCGATAAAATCGCCATTCACATTATGTACACGATACGTTTTCACATCCTCATGATATTTTTCAATATCAAAAACTTCCTTAAAAGTTAGTTCATAGAGCTTATTAGCAATTGTAAAAACACCTTCAATAACATTCTCTAGTTTGAAATAAGGTTTTAAAATTTCCTGATCTAAATTGAACAACTCTTTTTTGAGCTTTTCAGAGTAATAAGCACTGTCCCATTTTTGCAGCTGATTAATTCCATCTAGCTTTTTAGCATAGTTCTGAAGATTTGTAAATTCTCTTTCAGCTGCGGGTTTTGCTTTGCTGAGTAAATCTTCTAAAAAAGCAGAAACTTTCTCTGGTCTTTCTGCCATTCTCTCTTCCAAAACAAAGTGGGCATGAGATGAATATCCTAATAACTGAGCTCTTTTATGCCTAAGATTTACAATCTCCAAAACAATATGCTCATTATTGTTGTCATTATTTTGAAACCCTTTTCTGCCAAAAGCAATAGATAGCTCTTGACGTAAATTTCTATCATCTGCATAGGTCATAAAGGGAACATAACTGGGATAATCAAGTGTGAAAATCCAACCTTCTTTCCCTTTTTCTTTTGCAGTCATTTTTGCAGCTTCTCGAACGCTTTCAGGCAAACCAGATAGCTCTTTTTCGTCAGTGATATGTAACTCATAGTCATTATTATCAGCCAAAACATGTTCTCCAAACTGTAAAGAGAGTTTCGAAAGTTGTGCATCTAGCTTTCGCAATTCTTGTTTATCATTATCATTCAAATTGGCACCGTTTCTAGAAAACCTTTTGTACTGTTTTTCCAGTAACATACTTTGCTCAGGATTAAGTCCTAATTGATCTCTTTGATCATAGACGGCTTTTACTCTTTGGAAAAGTGCTACATTTAACATTACGTCATTTTTAAACTCACTTAACCAAGGCGAAATTTCTTTAGCGATCTCTTGAATTTCTTTCGAAGTTTCCGCGGCATTCAAATTGAAGAAAATACTTGTAATTCTACCAAGTTTTTTACCAGTGTAATCCAATGCTTCAGTTGTATTTTGAAAAGTAGGAGCATCTGGATTGTTAGCGATAACATCAATCTCTTTTTTGTTACTGTTTATTGCTTCTTTAATAGCAGGTTTGTAATCACTTACTTTAACTTTTGAGAAAGGTGCCGTATTAAAATCTTCTAATAAGGGATTCATCTAAGATCAATTTTCAATTAATATATTTTTTATAATAACCAAAGCCAAAATTAATACCAATACCAACATAAGCTTCGTTCGCAATAGTACCAAAAATTTTGATTCCAGTGCTCATTCCAAGTCCTGTAGGTTTTCCGATTGGGACAAGTCCGAGGAATTTATAGGTACTCTTTTTAGATTTAAACCATCTGACATTAAACTCAACAGGAATTCCAACCATTGATTTTGTATTGAGTACAATGACATTATTTGCATCTAGTTTTCGAGCTTGAATACTAGAAATTCCAGCCGAAAAAGAATAAGAAAAACCATCTTTAATGTATCTTTTCCCATATAAAAATGCAGTTTCGGTTAGTTTTTTTTGAGCATCTAAGAGTGTGAATGGAAGAAACCAAAACAATAAACCAAAATCATCCTCAATAACTCGAATACTATTTCTGCGTATGGAGAAAAGATGGTCTTTGTATTGATAGTTTAGTGATGCCATTGAACTAAATCCAGAGACATTCCCGCCAGATGCACCAAGCATAAAATCAACAAAAAAAATAGAATTCGAGTTTTTTGCTTCTTGGGTGAACGCGAATAAAGAACATAGTACAAAAAGAGTGAAAAAACACTTTTTCATAGGAGTTACAGGATGACTGATTACTTCTTTACACGCTCTGAGGCCTTGTTTACTTTCAACTTTAACCCTTCTTTGTAGGCAATGATTTTGTCTAGCACGCACTTGTCTGAGGCTCCAATAATTTGAGCGGCTAGAATTCCAGCGTTCTTGGCTCCATCTAAAGCAACGGTAGCAACAGGAACACCACCTGGCATTTGGAGAATGGACAAAACAGAATCCCAGCCATCGATAGAATTTCTGCTTTTTACAGGAACACCAATCACAGGAAGTGGACTCATAGAAGCCACCATACCTGGCAAATGCGCAGCACCACCAGCACCTGCTATAATTGCTTTGATGCCTCTTTTATGAGCGTTGGTTGCATAATCGAATAATTTTTCTGGAGTTCTATGAGCAGATACAATATCTACTTCAATTTGGATATCAAAACTCTCTAAAATATCAATTGCTTCTTGCATGATTGGAAGATCCGAATCACTTCCCATAATAATTCCTACCATAATTCTTTGATTGATGTCATTGCGATCACGCGAAAGCGTGAGAAGCAATCTGTATAATTGATAAGATTACTTCGCTTTCCCTTCGACGGACTCAGGGTAACAGCTAGTAATGACGTTATTTGCTAATTACTTTAATCGTTTCTTTTACTTTTTGCGCTATTTCTCTAGCCTTTGCAATGTCTTTATTGACAATAGTCACATGACCCATTTTTCGGAATGGTTTGGTCATTTTCTTTCCGTAAATATGAGGTGTCACCCCATCAATTCTGATGATTTCCTCAATATTTTCATAGACAACATCTCCAGTATATCCTTCTGCTCCTACCAAATTTACCATAATTCCAGCTACCTTGCTATCCGTATTTCCTAGAGGTAAATCGAGAATGCTTCGGACATGTTGTTCAAATTGACTGGTATAACTGGCTTCTATGCTGTAGTGTCCTGAATTATGTGTTCGTGGAGCTACTTCATTGACTAATATTTCATTGTCTTTTGTTTGAAACATTTCCACAGCTAAAAGCCCAACAAAGTCAAAGGCACTGGCAACTTTCAAGGCAACTTCTCTTGCTTTTTTAGCAACTTCATCATCAATTCTAGCAGGGCAAATGACATATTCTACCTGATTGGCTTCTGGATGGAATTCCATTTCAACAACAGGATATGTTTTTACTTCACCAGATTGATTTCTAGCCACAATCACAGCAAGTTCATTCTCAAAAGGTATTAGTTTCTCTGCAATGCACTCGCTTGTTGGAAGTGATTCTAAATCATTGGAACTTTTCACAATTTTCACTCCATTTCCATCATATCCAAAACGAGCCGATTTCCACACAAAAGGAAATTCAATAATGCCATTCTCAATAGCATGTTTTAGCTCTTCCAAATACGCATAATGGAAGAAGTCTGCCGTAGGAATTTGATGTTCCATGTAAAACTTTTTTTGCAAAGCTTTGTTTTGAATAATTCGTAAGTCTTTGGGCTTAGGGTAAACGGCTAATCCTTCAGATTCTAATTTGTCTAGGGCATCTATATTTACATTTTCAATTTCTATGGTAAGCAGATCTACTTTTTTTCCAAAATTGTAAACAGTATCGTAATCTAACAAATCACCTTGATGAAATTCATTACAAATTTGCGCGCAAGGTGCGTCTTCAGATTTGTCTAAAATAACGGTATAAATATCTAGCTTTTGAGTTTCAGTAAGAAGCATTCTTCCTAACTGTCCACCTCCTAAAACACCTAGCCTAAAATGAGAAGAAAAATAATTTTTCAAAACGGAATTAATTCAAAATTCCCACAAAAATACAAATTCTATTCTCTGAAAACAGATTAAAAATTAGTGATTCTTAAGATGGATCCATTTAAATTTTCTACACGATATTCTTTTGCAAAACAGGTTGTTCCTGAAGTAAGCGGAGAGCCGTTTAAAGAATTGTATTCATGCTGGTTGTTGTTGCATCTACAAATAAGCTTTAGACCATCGAAACTCATGGGAGTAGAACAATTTTGTTCTGGACATTGCAAATCGAATGCTTGAAAATTGGAAGATCTCCGAATAATAAGAATGTTCCTGTTTGAAATGACAGTTGATGTGTGACCTCCTATTACTTGTAGATTGATAAACTCTGGAAGGTCTAAATTTACAGTTCCATTTACAGATAAAAAAGGAATACAATCGTTGTTGCCTCCGTTGTTAGATGTGCAGCTAGTAAAAAAGAGAATTACAAATAAAAATAGGAGGTTCTTCATCATCTTTACATTGGAGATTTACTCTAAAACGCAGGCAAGTTACAAATATTTTGTACATTTGTAGTGTAAATCTCATTCTGTAAAAGGGCAATGAGATTTTTTGTTTCTATAGATGTAAGTATAGTATTGAATTAAACAAGGAAGATTATGAGTAATGTATCATATTATACCCCAGAAGGATTAAAGAAGTTAAAGGATGAATTAGCTCATTTAGAGCAAGTTGAAAGACCAAGAGTGTCTCAGGAAATTGCCGATGCAAGAGACAAAGGAGATTTGAGTGAGAATGCAGAATACCATGCAGCTAAGGAAGAACAATCGCTTTTAGAAACTAAGATAGCGAAGCTTAAAAATGTAGTGGCGAATGCTAGAATTATTGATGAATCGCAATTGGATACTTCCAAGATTTTAATTCACTCAACTGTTAAAATAAAGAATACTGCAAACGGTATGGAATTTAGCTATACGTTGGTTGCTGATTCTGAATCGGATGTGAGAAATGGAAAATTATCAGTGAACTCTCCCATAGGAAAAGGATTGTTGGGGAAAAAAGTTGGAGAAACTACTGAAATTCAGGTGCCAAATGGGATGATGGCATTTGAAATTCTAGAAATTTCTAGATAATTATTTCAAGAAATTTTTACAACTGTCATTTCGACCAGAGGGAGAAATCTCATATTTATTGGCATCGTCAAAGGAGTTAGCACTCATAGGTTTGCTTCGAAATTAAAATTTAGCCTTGTGTCAATGCATCGTGTGCTTGTACCGAGGTAGTTTACTTTAGATTTCTCGTTTCACTCGAAATGGCTTTTTAATTTTATAAAAATTGAATACTTACTATGGCTACAATATTTACAAAAATCGTACAAGGAGAGATTCCATCATACAAAATTGCTGAAGACCAAAACTATTATGCATTTTTAGATATCAATCCCAATGCAAAAGGACATACGTTGGTAATTCCTAAGAAAGAAGTCAATAAAATTTTTGACTTGGATAAGGAAACCTACGATGGCTTGATGAGTTTTTCTTATCGTGTAGCCAAAGCTTTAGAAAAGTCGATTCCGTGTGAACGAATTGGAATGAGTGTTATTGGATTGGAAGTCCCTCATGTACATGTACATTTAATTCCAATTAATTATATGGATGATATGCGATTTGTGAAGAAGGAGAAGTTATCACAGGAAGAGTTTGTTTCTCTGGCAGAATTAATCTCAAATAATTTTGCTTGATATAGCCTCGTAGACTTATTGTTGTACGTACAACTACTTAATTTACAAGGTAGCACTGGGCTGTGTATGGTTTTTGTATGGGCTGATTTTTCGTTTGTTGAGGTAATTTAGCCTAGGTTTGTTGCTGTACTTAAAAAAGCAACTTCCATGAAATCACATTCGCAATCTAACCAAGGCATATTTTTAGTTATTTTCTTGCTTGTTTACCCTTTAATACTTGCCTCACAGGTAAGTGTTGGTAGTGGAAGTTACACGACAACTTTTCCAGGAACAGATTCTGCTGGCAGAAATGGGTTTCCGTCTGGTTCTCCTCAATTAAGTGGAAATGCAGTTGGAAAACCAGTTCCTACAAACGATTGGTGGTCGAAACTTGTCAAAGAAAATCATGCCGATAATTTGTTCAATTATCCCATGACAATGAAAACTACCAATCAAGGTTTGATTGTTACGTATATTCCGTGGGGACCGATTGGAGATTCTAAACCTATTGAAGTTGGGTTAGCAGGTTTGAGTACGACGAAAGCAACGGTTTCAGATTATTCGGATTGGACAGTTACAATGAACTGGACCGATGCCTCTCGAGATATGAAAGCAACTTCTGGAATTGGAATGCCTTTCATTTATTTTGAGAAAGACAACAGTTCCACTGTAGAGATAAAAATCAATTCAGGTACGGCAACTATTTCTGGCGAAATGATTACTGTTGAGAATGCCACTTCGGGTGCCGACTTTGTAATTTATGCCCCAGTAGGAAGTACTTGGTCTCAATCAGGATCTACTTATTCATCCACTTTGAATGGACGAAATTACTGGTCGATGGTTATGTTACCACTCACCACAACGAATGTAAGTGCAAGAGCAAACGAATATAAAAAATATGCTTATGTGTTTCCAACGAATACGACGACTTCTTGGAACTATAATCAAAGTACTTCAAAAGTTTCTTCCACCTATTCTGTAACTACAAGCGTTAAAGAAGGAACAAATACAAATGTATTATTAGGATTGTTGCCACATCAATGGAACAATTTATCTTCTGGCTCTGCTACGCCAAGCGGACATAGCTATGCCACTGTAAGAGGAGAACTGAAAACCTTAGATGGCAATAGCTTTACTTTAGAAAACACCTTCAAAGGAATCCTTCCTACCTTACCTAATTTAACCCATCTTAGCTCAGGATATGATCCTGTTTTATTAGATAGTAAAGTATCATTGATTGAAAATGACGCATTGGCAACTTGGACAGATTCTTATAACGAAGGGCAAGTAATGAATCGATTGATTCAAACAGCTCGAATTGCAGATCAGACAGGAGATATTGAAGGGAGAAATAAAATGATTGCTACGATAAAAAAGCGTTTAGAAGATTGGCTTACCTACCAATCTGGCGAAGTTGCCTTTCTATTCTATTACAATAGCACTTGGTCAGCATTGCTGGGATATCCCTCTGGACATGGACAAGATAACAATATTAACGATCATCATTTCCATTGGGGATATTTTATTCACGCAGCTGCTTTTATGGAGCAGTTCGAACCTGGTTGGGCAAGTAAATGGGGAGATATGATTAATCTACTCATACGAGATGCTGCTTCAGACAATAGAAATGATTCACTCTTTCCATTTTTGAGAAATTTTAGTCCGTATGCAGGGCATAGCTGGGCAAACGGATTTGCAACATTCCCGCAAGGGAACGATCAGGAGTCTACTTCGGAGAGCATGCAGTTTGCATCGTCATTAATTCATTGGGGAAGTGTTACAGGGAATAATTCCATTAGAGATTTAGGAATCTTCATTTATACGACAGAGCAAACAGCCATCGAAGAGTATTGGTTTGATATGCACAAAAGAAACTTCAAGCCCACACAAACGTATAGCTTGGTTTCACGAGTATGGGGGAACTCTTACGACAATGGTACCTTTTTCACAAGTGACATTGCTGCTTCTTATGGAATAGAACTGTATCCCATTCACGGAGGATCGCTCTATCTGGGTCATAACCAAACTTATGCATCATCTTTGTGGACAGAGATGAAAGCAAATACAGGAATTCTGAGCAATCAGGTAAACCCTAATTTATGGCATGATACTTATTGGAAGTTTTTGTCGTTAACCGATCCACAGAGTGCGGTTAATCTTTATAACGCTTACACATCACGTAATTTGAAATTTGGTATTTCCGATGCCCAAACATATCATTGGTTACATTCGATGAATGCCATGGGTCCTGTAGATGCCTCTATTACATCCAATCACCCTATATCTGCTACATTTAAGAAGAACAATGTAGTTACTTATGTAGCACATAATTATTCAAGCTCGCCCATTACGGTTACTTTTTCCAATGGGGTTACACTTCCTGTACCAGCAAAATCGATGGCTACCAGTAGAGATGTTGCTATTTCAGGAACCTTATCGGCAGATGTAAAACAAACTGCTGCGAATGGAACTGTTAACCTTAGCACCACGACCAATGGAAGTGGAATTACCAAAGTTGAATTCTACAGAGGAACTACTTTGTTAGGACAAGATACAACGGCTCCCTATCAATTTGCTGCTACGAATATGCCGCTCGGATTGCATGGGGTATATGCAAAAATATTTGCAGGTACAGACTTTGTAGTTTCTAATGTGATTACAATTCAGGTGGGTGATCAATTACCGTATAACAATGTAAAGCATTCTATTCCAGGAACTATTGAAGCAGGACATTATGATTATTTTCAAGGAGGAAAGGGGCAAAATATCTCTTATTTTGATTCCTCTGTAGTTAATGAAGGAAATTTTAGAACGAATGAATATGTTGATGCGGTCTCTGTAACGAATGAAGGCAGTACTGTGGGTTGGATTACCAATGGCGAATGGATGGAATACACAATAGATGTTCAGACTACTGGTTGTTACAATTTGAGTGTACGTTATGCATCAGGAAATAATAATGGAGGAGGCCCTTTTTCTTATGAAATAAATGGTACAAAAGTAAGTCCAAATATTACTTTAGCCTCCACTGGCGGTTGGAGTAATTGGAGTACAAAAAACACTACAATTAATTTGACCAAAGGAACCCATATTTTAAGATTTGCTGCCGCAGGAGGGGAATTTAATATCGGAAAAATGACATTTTCATACAGTGGCGCTACTTGTAGCACTTCTTCAGGACTTGCATTCCCATTCGATTTTGAGACTACAACCACCACAGCAGATTTTAATAATTTTGATGGAGGAACAGCTACTGTAGAATCGGTAGCAGCACCACAGAGTACAGGTAATAGTAGTTCAAAACTAGCCAAGATTGTTAGAAACGGAGGTCAGCCTTGGGCGGGATCTTTCTTAAATTTGAATAACACGTTGGACTTTAGTACCAATAAATACATCAGCTTAAGAATGTGGACCAATGCTCCTGTAGGTACTTCTATGCAGATAAAACTGGAGAGACAGTCTGGAAGTGGTGCATTTTCTTTAGCAACACCTACAACAGTTTCTGGTCAGTGGGAAACGCTCTATTGGGATTTCTCTTCTCAAGGTGTAACTACTTATGATAAATTAATTTTTATGTTTGATATTGGCAAAGTAGGAGATGGTAGTGCAACATCAACCTTTTATTTTGATGATGTAAATCAGACAGCTACGTTGAGTGATGGTGAAGTCTTTAGACCTGATTTGGTAAGTATTTACCCAAATCCAGTAACAAACATATTGCATGTTGAAACTGCCACTATCGACTTGACAAAAATAGAAGTCTATTCCCTTCTAGGTCAGAAATTAATAGAGCTTACCTCAGAATTGAAAACGGTTAACGTAAGTGACCTATCGGATGGGATCTATTTTGTAAAGCTGTATTCCAGGAATAAGCAAATCACGAAGAGAATTATTAAGAAGTGATTTTCCTTTTAGATGACAATTATTTTGGATCGAGTATAATTATTTTAGAAAAGTCTAACTCCATTAGGAGTTAGGCTTTTAGCTAATTGGATAGTTGGATTTTTTGATTCGTTTTGTGCTTGTCACACTGAACAAAGGATGTCGAAGTGAAGGCAAAATGCAAATTGGAATAACATCGTATTAAATTATTAGACGATAATTTAGCTCGATTTATACTTTCTCAAAAGCACTTCAAAAGTAGTCCCCTTTCCAATTTCCGATTTTTTGACAAAGATTTTTCCATCGTGATAATCTTCAATAATTCGTTTAGAGAGGGATAAACCCAATCCCCAACCACGTTTTTTGGTGGTGAATCCAGGTTTGAAAATTTGTTTGAATTGCGATTTTTGGATTCCTTTTCCAGTATCGGAAACTAGAATGCGAACTCGTTTGGTATCAGATGAAATTTCTAGAGAGACATTTCCTTTTCCTTGCATGGCATCAATGGCATTTTTAATCAGGTTTTCAATCACCCACCCGAACAATTCTTCATTCAAATGAGTAGAGATCTCTTGCTCAGAAGTAGAGAAATGAAATTGAATCTGTTTGGAACTTCTCGATTCTAGATAGTCGAAAGTACTCTTGGTAATTGCCACAATATTTTTTTCTTTTAGTTCTGGTAAGGAACCAATTTTAGAGAAACGATTGGCAATAGTATTTAAGCGATGCACATCATTTTCGATTTCTTCTACATATTCATGGTTTACATTTTCTGTCTTTAAAATGGCAATCCAGCCCAAGAGAGAGGATAACGGTGTTCCTATCTGATGCGCTGTTTCTTTAGCCATACCTGTCCACAGTTTGTTTTGTTCTGCAATTTTACTGGAGGTAAACATCATGTAAATCACTGCTAAAAACAAAGCGAGTATTAGAATTAATGCAATTGGATAGTAGGTAAGTTTCTTGAGAAGATCTGAATTTCGATAATAAACATAGTTTTTCTTACTCTCAGAAATAACAATTTCTACAGGGGCATTTTCAGCCTTCATGATATTCAATTGCTTCTGAAGATACAAAGGATCTTGAGCCTTGATAGAATCCAAATTCTCCCATGAGGATATAGCTCCATTCTCATCAATCAAAATCATAGGAATGTTTGTGTTGTTCCTAAGAATAAAAAGAGGAAGAGCTGAGCTAGCGTTCAAATCTTTATTGGTAGCAATTTCTTTTTGAGCACTGGCTACAATTTCCATTCTTACACGTTCTTCATACTTAAAGAGATTAAAAAAGTTATAGGTATTCCACAAAATAAGGGATACAATAACAAACGATATAAAAATGACAATTCGTTTTAAAAAAAGAGTGTTTTTAAAAAAGCTCATTACAGCAAATATAAAGGATTCAAATAGATAACTGTTTTCCAAAATTGATAGTATCTTTACGTATCAAATTTTTTTAGATGTTTTCAATAAAACCCTCGGAGGTCTCTACGGGAAAGTTGCACGGATATTTGTTAGGAGCAGTAGCGCCAAGACCTATTGCTTTTGCAAGTACAATTGATGAAAATGGAAACCCAAATCTTTCACCTTTTAGTTTTTTCAATGTATTTGGTTCCAATCCGCCTATCATGATTTTCTCTCCTGCTAGAAGGGTGCGTGACAATACAACGAAACATACACTTCAAAATGCAGAAACGGTGAAAGAGGTGGTGATCAATGTGGTGAATTATGATATCGTGCAACAGATGTCTTTGAGCAGTACAGAGTATCCAGAGGGAGTGAATGAGTTTGTGAAAGCAGGATTTACAATGTTGCCCTCAGATGAGGTGAAACCTTTTCGTGTTGCTGAGTCTCCTGTGCAGTTTGAGTGTAAAGTGAAAGACATTATTTATACTGGAGAAGAGGGAGGAGCAGGAAACCTAATTGTATGTGAAGTGGTAAAAATCCATATTCAAGAGGAGGTGTTGGATGAACATGGGCAGATTGATCAATACAAAATCGATTTGGTCGCTAGAGCAGGAGGGAGTTACTATTCAAGAGCAAGAGAAGGCTTTTTTGAAATTCCCAAGCCCATATCAACTTTGGGGATAGGAGTAGATCAGATTCCAAATCAGATTCGAAACAGTACTATTTTAACGGGGAATAATTTAGGGATGCTTGGAAATGTAGAGTCATTGCCTTCTGAAAAGGATGTTGATAACTTTGCGAAAGATCACCCGCAGTTTGTTGGATTAGAAGTTCTAAAAAAACATACATTTGCTCAACAGTATTTAGATAAAAACGATGTTGAAAGTGCTTGGAAAGTGCTTTTAGTAAAATAGAAATTATGGAAGTAATCGGAAAAATTAAATTGATTGGAGAAACTCAAACTTTCGGAAGTAATGGGTTTCGCAAAAGAGAATTAGTAGTAACTACAGATGAGCAATATCCTCAGATGTTAATGATTGAGTTTATTCAAGATAAGGTAGACTTGTTGAATAGCTACTCAGTAGGACAAGATGTAAAAGTATCTATTAATTTAAGAGGTAGAGAGTGGATCAATCCTCAAGGAGAAGCGAAGTATTTTAACTCTATTCAGGGCTGGAGAATTGAAAACTTATCGCAAGCAGCTCCACAAGATTTACCTCCAGCAGGTCAATTTGAACCTGCTCCAGATTTAATGAGTGACGAGCCCGACGATTTACCATTCTAATTGATGAGTTAGAAAGTTATAAAAGATAAAAAAGCCTCGCGACTTGTGCTGAACTTGATTCAGTATCTGCGAGGTTTTTTCTATTGTGAATCTTGCTGTTTACTTAGTAGTTCCTTCATTTGATCTACATTTTGATATGCTTTAAAGATCATAACTAGAGCATATATATGGAAGCCAAAAGAAAGCCAATCTTGAAAGATTAAAAGAAGTAATCCGTCTATACCATAGATTATCATTCCTAAAATAAAAGCGTTTTTATTAAGGTTCCTTGATGAATACCAAATAAGAACAAATATGCTTGAGATAAGTATGGAAATAATTAAACCATTCAGTGTGTATTGTCCAGAATAACCAATGAGAAACCCTTCAAATATTTGCGTAATTCCAAGTCCAAATATGAAAGAAATGCCTCCTCCAGTATATAAAATAACACTATTAAGAACTGATAAGCCAAATATCCATAGGAACCATTGAGTCCCATTGTTTATTGTTGAAGCATTGTTAAATTCAGTTTGTACTTTTTGCTTTGTTCTCTTTTCTAATTCTATGGGATCTTCTTTAAAATCTTTACAGGTAGGATCAAAATTTGCAATCTCATTTGTTAGGGAACAAATCATCCCTTTGTGGAAATCTACTTTTCTATTTAAACAAATCTTACAGTATTCTAGGTGTTCTTCTCTTTTCATAGCAAATTGATTTAAAGTAATCGCAATGTAAGTGTTTTTTGAGTTATTGACAAATAAAAACTCTCGCAGTATTCATTGCGAGAGCTTTTATTATATCTATCAGAAGTTACTTTTTAAACTTGCGACTTTCCAACTTTTGACAAAATTATTTTGGATCCAATGCATTGTCAATTCTTGCAATTGCATCTTGTAAATGATATCTTGTAGTTGTATTTGGTGCTTTAGAGATGTTTGCTCTAAGGTCACGCTTTAACCTTTTCAACTCTCCTCTTACCATCGCTTTGATGTCAGACTGGTTGATCACTACAGTACTTTGCTTCACATAACCAGAGTTTACACCTCTTTGGTTTTTCGCTTTGTTTAATAAGAAATCCAAACGGTTGATGTGTGCTCTTTGTAAATTTCTTCTATAGGTATCGATAGTTCTTCCGTTGTACAACTCGCTCCAAACACCTTGACGTAAGTCGTAGAAAAGAGTCGTAAGCTTGTAGGCTTTGTTGCCATTCAATGTTTCATTTTCAATCATTCGAGCCATTCTACCAGCGTCTAATACTCTGTTTAACCCTCTTGATTGCATTCCACTTATTCTCTCGATATTTCCTGAGAACCCAGCTTTTCCATATACATCTTTACGGATCATCCATTTTGGAGTAGCGAACAATTGCTTGTTTAAGAATCGAACAGCATTTCTTTGGTGGTCTTTGTTTACATGAGTATACACATCTCCCTCTTGACCTACTGCTTTGTAGTATTCATAGACACCACCAATATTAGAAGCGACATGACCTACATAACGGTTAAACTGACCTAAAATCTGACCATACATCGTAGCCATATCATCGTAAGTTTCCCCTTCTTTGGTAGTCCACTTTTCAAGATTGTTCATGATTCTCTTCAAGTTCTTAATACCATATTCACTTGCTTTCATGGCATTGTCTCCTAAATCTTCAGTTTGAGAACTTGGATCTACAGGACCACCAACACCTACTTGTTGATGACCGAAACGATACATTGGATTGTCAGCTCTGTCTAAAATCCACTTATCTAAAGTCGCTTTTTCTTCTTTTGCAGACTTGTCTAAAATTGGACGGTACCCCCATTCGATAGCATGCTTGTCATAAGGCCCAATATTTGGCATTAAAGCAACACCTTTGTCCTCTGGTTGAGCAATGTAGTTAAAACGGGCATAATCCATAATAGAAGGAGCTGTTCCGTATTTTTGAGTAAATGATGCAGAACGTAAAGAATCTACAGGATACGCAGCACTCGATCCCATATTATGAGGTAATCCTAAAGTATGTCCTACTTCGTGAGCAGAAACAAAACGAATCAAACGTCCCATTACTTCATCTTTGAACTCAGTAGTTTGAGCTTGTGGATTAATAGCAGCTGTTTGTACAAAGAACCAGTTACGTAATAAAGACATTACATTGTGGTACCAGTTGATATCTGATTCTAAAATTTCTCCTGATCTAGGATCACTTACGTGAGGACCATTTGCATTTGGAATAGGAGACGCTAAATAACGTACTACAGAATAACGAACATCTTCTGGAGACCAATCCGGATCTTCTTCTTTGCTCGGTGGATCTTTTGCAATGATTGCTTCTTTAAATCCAGCTGCTTCAAAAGCTACTTGCCAATCTTCAATTCCTTGTTTGATGTATTTTCTCCAAACTTCAGGAGTAGCTCTGTCTATATAATAAACAATCTGCTTTTTAGGAACTACTAATTCTCCCCTTTTGAATTTCTCAATATCTTCGTCTTTTACTTCCAATCTCCAACGATCTAAGTAAGTAACTGTTTTACTTTTTTGAGCATCTAAACCATAATCGACTTGTCCTCTAGCAAACCAACCTACTCTCTCATCGAAATAACGACGCTTCATTGGGACTTTAGGCAATAAAATCATGGAGTTGCTCATCTCAACAGAAATCGAACCAACACTTCCGTTAGAAGGAGGTCTAGAAGCAAAATATGTTTTTACATGTCTTAATTCTATGTTGCGTGGGTAACTACTTACTCTTTCTACATAAGAACGAGATCTATCCAATCGGGTTGCTCTGTAGCGAGTTCTGTAAAACTGAGGGAATCCCATTGGTTTTACATCATCCGATAAGAATTTCGTTGCATCAATTACAACTCCAGTCGTATCTTTATTGTATGCTTTAATAGCAAATGAATACAATACGGGCTCAAAGTTAGAATTTACTACAGCCTCATGAACAGGAAGCACTGTATCTGCAACCACGGTATGAGAAACCACCCTTAACAATATTTTTTTTCCTTTGCGCTGCCAACGTAAAACTTGCGTGTTGGTTTTACCACCACCAAATCCAATTCTGCTTGCTGTTTTCGCAATACGAGTAACCATTAGCATCTCTCTATTGATTAGAGAATCAGGAATTTCTAATAAATATTTATCATCTTTTGAGTGAACCTTGAAAAGTCCATCATCCGTTTTCATATCTTTTGTTACAACCTTAGCATAAGGTAAAATAGCTCCTTTTTTAGGTCTAGGTTTTGGCTTAGGCTTGGCAATCTGAGCTGTTTTTCCCTTTTTACTTTTGCTTCTTTTTTTACGCTGTGCCTCAGCATCTAAGGCAAGCCCAAAAACAAATAAAACAACAAGTATTCGGGAGATTGTTTTACGTATCATAATAAACTATTTGTTTGTGAATAATTAAGTTTTCGAAGTTAGATATTCTGTTTGCCGATTTTTCTTAAATAAATGTTAAAGGCATTTAGTGTTTTAACATTTAGATATTTAACCAATAAGTGAATTTTAAATTGAGTGATCTGAACCTAGGACTAAAGATATCAGTAGCATAGTTATCATTATAAACTAAGAATAGATCTGATAAAGGAGCGACTCTCCATTGCAATCTTGTGTTAATACTAAAGTTCTTTCTTTGGTTACTATATTGTAAAAAAGTAGCCCAGAATATATTTTTTGTAAAAGTCACATCCAGTCGTGGTCCTACGAGCAAAATACTAGCATCTGGATAAGGATTCGGAAGATTGATCTTATCGTAATTTACTTGTATAGATCCAGAAAAATAAGGTTGCAACCTCACAGTCATATTTGCTTCTAAAGAGAGTCGAGTTCCATTAAAGAATCCTCCATAACTTGGATTGACTCTGTAGGAAACAGTTTTTCGTTGATCCGAACGAAAAGACATTCCAAAAGAAGTGTAGTGGTAATTTTGATTTGCAGGAAGAGGGATGGCCCCATCTGTTCCCGTAGGATCAAACTCCCCAAACAGGCGAATGAAACGATTCGCCATGCGAATGTTTAACTCTGCATTGTTCTTAAAACTAGCCCTCCATTGAGAGAAAATAGTATAATCCGAATTTAAATAATCCATCGAAGGCCTCCAAATGTAAATTGGAGTTACCGAAAAACTATGTCGTTGGATATTCCCTTTTTTAGGCCAGAATTTTAACTCGAATTGTGGATTGATTTTGAAAATATCTGTTCTTCGAATAAACCCTAAGTCAGAACGAAAATTACCAGCAACATAGACACCACTTAATCGAATTCCTAACCGTCTGTTGTTAAATTCAGTTCTAAAACCTGCTGTAAAGTCTTTTGATTTTACACCTGGAGAAAAAGATTTATTAAAGAAATATTTTCCACTCCAAGTATTGTCTTTGGATGCCAATACATAATCAACACCAACCACACGATTGAATCGATCTTGTTCAGCTAGAAAAGTATAATCCTTAGTCGCTTGTTTGTTTATGAAGAGTAAACTAATGTTAGATCGACTAAATACTTTTTGCTGCAAGGAGATGACTGCATTGTTTACGCTTGGGATTTCGTTGGCAACATCTTCATCAGTTTGCATGTTTAAAAAACCTAAGCGAAGATCGTCATTTAGTTTTCCACTCAACCTTGCACCTGCAATAATTCTGTTTTGTATGTTATTGTCATTTGCATCTCTAGCAATTCCGATTCTTCTTGAAAAAAACGGATTGGCATCTCTACTATCACCAAAATCACCAAAAAGATCACTGTTTTCAATAAAAAACTGACGACGTTCTGGCAAACCAATTTCAAATCTAGTTAGATTGGTTACCTGTTGGTCAACTTCAACCTGTGAAAAATCTGGATTGATCGTAACATCCAAATTCATACTGTTTCCAACAGTCAACCGAGCATCTCCTCCAAAAGTAAAACTATTGTCAGATTCGTTGGATTCGTAATCCTTTCCAGTAAATGCGTTGATGTAAGGGGCGATCCAGATTGGCGACTTTGATTTTCCCAGCGGTTTTTCAAAGATCATATCACCCATATAAGCTAAGTTGAAGATGAATTGATTTTGTGGAATGTTAATCCACGTATTTCGTTCATTGTCCTGAGTGTCGAAATGATAACTATTGAAACGCCATTTGGTTTCTCCTTCTCTATATTTAAAGGCATACAAAGGAATTTTCCATTCTAATATGTAGTGATCGTCATGAATTTTAGATTCTCCAAACCATTTTGTATCCCATGCTCCATTAAATCCTCTCAAGTCGTTTCCCCCTCCAGAAAGCAAAATTTCACGGCGTACACCATAAGGGTTCGATCCAAAAATGAATGCGTTGGTTCCATCATTAAAGGTGTCGAACATCAAGGTGATGTTATCACTACCGCCAGCTCTAAAATCTCGGCGTAAAGAAGGAACAATGTAATCCTTTCCTTTGGCATAAACCTTAATTCCTACATATAGGTTTTCATCATCAAATAAAAATTTTATCTCAGCTTGCCTTATGGCTCTTGCGGTATCTGTAGGGAAATATTGAAAGAAATCTGTTGCAGGTTTGGCACCAGCCCATGCATTTTCGTTTAATGCACCGTCAATTGTAATCTCTTGATTGATGTATTTGACTACAACTGATTTTTTTTTGATTTGGGATTGTGCACAAAAGGCAGCGAAAAACAGAAGAAAAAGTAATTTTTTCATCTAAAACGGTTGGAATTTTGTCAAAAGTACAATAAATAAAAAAGGAACTATAAAATTTATAGTTCCTTTAACATTATTTCGAAATACGTTGAATTTTACGCTTTTACCTATTTCTTAGCCCAGAAAAGAATATCTGTAATCTTCTGGAGAAACGAAAGTTTCTTTGATCAATCTAGGCGATACCCAACGAAGTAAGTTCTGAGCTGAACCTGCTTTGTCATTGGTTCCTGATGCTCTGGCTCCACCGAAAGGTTGTTGTCCAACAACAGCTCCAGTGGGTTTGTCATTGATGTAGAAGTTTCCTGCACAATTTTCCAATGCTTTAGTCGCTTCTGTAACTGCATAACGATCTGTAGAGAAAACCGCCCCTGTTAATGCATATTCAGAGGTGCCATCTACTAATTTCAATGTCTCAGACCAATCGGCATCATCATAAATATAAACAGTTACTACAGGACCAAACAATTCCGTACACATAGTCGTATACTTAGGATCTTTTGCCAGGATTACAGTTGGTTCTACAAAATATCCTTTCGACTTGTCATAATTTCCTCCTGCGAAGATTTCAGCATCTGCATCATTTTTTGCAGCATCAATATAAGAAGCCAACTTATCGAAAGACCCTTCATGAATCACTGCTGTAATAAAGTTGCTCATATCTGCTGGTGATCCCATTTTAAAAGAAGCAATGTCTTCTTTTACATAATTTAGAGTTTCTTCAGCCAATGATTTAGGTAAATACACTCTGGAAGCAGCAGAACACTTTTGCCCTTGGAATTCGAAAGCTCCTCTGGAGATTCCTGTAGCTACTTGCTTTGGGTTTGCAGATGGGTGTGCTATGATAAAATCTTTGCCTCCTGTTTCACCAACAATCTTAGGGTAAGTTTTATAGTTGTGAATGTTCTCTCCAATCTTTTTCCAGATTTCTTTGAAAACATACGTTGATCCTGTAAAGTGAATCCCTGCAAAATCTGGGCTAGCCAATACGGTATCAGTAATCATTACAGGATCACCATAGACCATATTGATGACACCATCAGGTAATCCAGCTTCTTTAAAGATATCCATTAATACTTTTGCAGAGAAAATTTGATGATCAGAAGGCTTCCACACGACAACGTTCCCCATCATCGCTGCACTGGCAGGTAAGTTTCCAGCAATTGCAGTAAAGTTAAAAGGAGTAATCGCATACACAAAACCTTCCAAAGGGCGGTACTCTACACGGTTCCATATTCCCTCTGCAGAATCTGGTTGCTCATCATAAATTTGAGACATAAATTCTACATTGAAACGCAAGAAATCAATGTATTCACAAGCAGCATCAATTTCTGCTTGGTGTATGGTTTTTGATTGTGCAATCATCGTTGCAGCATTGATCTTTGCACGGTAAGGTCCCGCAACCAATTCTGCAGCTCTCAGGAAAATTGCTGCTCTCTGCTCCCAAGGCATTTGGGACCAAGCTTTTCTTGCTTCTAAAGCTTCAGCAATTGAATTCTCAACATGTGATTTTTCACCTAAATGATACTGACCCACAACATGCTGATGATCGTGAGGAGGAGTCATGTTTCTTGTATTACCAGTTCTTACTTCTTCCGAACCGATATACATAGGAACATCAACATTTCCATTAAAATATACATCGTATTGTTTAGAAACAGCTTCTCTCTCTGGGCTTCCAGGAGCATAAGATTTTACAGGCTCATTGATAGCTGTTGGTACATGAAAAAAACCTTTTCCCATTTTTTATGTTTTTAAGTTGTAATCGACTAAATTTAGTGTCGCGAAGGTACGACATTAAATCTTTTCAAACTATTTATGTTTGATGTTCATTTTGAATAGTTTTCTGATTTCTTTGTCGTTACAATCTATGAATTAGTATGAAAGAAAAAGTATTTGTTCTTTTAATGTTCTTGTGTCTTTCTTCTCTCTGTAGCAATGCACAAAAGAGATTTTCCTTGGGGGTTTTCCAAGACATTCGTCATGCCCTTTTTCGACATGACGATCATGGACATGTTCCTCTAACCATAGATGCAGTTGTTCGGGCAAAATATCATACTAAGGGAGGTGATTTTGGACATATATATTACACAGGAGGATTTGAATATGCTGAACTAGTAGGTAATTTTAGGAGGTATTCTCTGGGGTTAGGGTATAATTTTGAAAAAATAGTAATTCCTGCGTTTTGGTTTGTTCCCCGAGTTGAAATGAAGGGGTTTGAATTTGGAATAAACCTGAATTATGGTGTGATTCATCGATATGATTTTGTTGTTGGGAGCTATGGATTCAATGCTGAGCTTTCCTACAAGCTCCTGAGTTGGATGAAACTTCAAATTGTAAATCAAAGAATTCAAAGAAGTGATATTTTAAAAACAATGAGTCCTACTGATGTAGATTTGGATTTTTTAGATATGCGGAGTAGTTGGTTTTTTGGAGTTGAATTTTATTTGTAGATTTTTCTCATCTTTGGCATCTCTTGTAATGAATGTTTATGTGTACCGTAACCTATTTACCACTTAAAAATGAAGGCTTTATTTTAACTTCAAATCGAGATGAAAGTCCGATGCGAAAAACAATTCCTCCCCAAAAATATGTGGAGGATGGAGTAGCGTTAATGTATCCTAAAGATAAATTGGCAGGAGGAACTTGGATAGGAATGAGTGATAAGAACCGATTGGTGTGTTTGCTAAATGGAGGTTTTGAAAAACACGAAAGAAACTCATATTACCGAATGAGTAGAGGAGTAGTTGTAAAAAATATTCTAAGTGTCGAAAATCCTGTGGTATTTATTGAGGATTTCGATTTCTATGAAATAGAACCTTTTACAATTGTTCTTATAGATTGGGCTAAAGAGTTGAAAACATACGAATTAGTTTGGGATGGGACTGAGAAACATTTTAAAGAATTAACACAGGAGCCGAAAATTTGGTCTTCTTCGACACTATACGATGAGGAAACAAAAGAGTTGCGTAAAGAATGGTTTTCAGACTGGTTAAAAAATAATAAGGAATACCAGCAAGATAAAATTTTAGCATTTCATCAAAATACAAATCTTGGATCTACTGGAACAGCTGTGAAAATGAAACGACCTTATGTTGAAACTGTGAGTACTACATCAGTAAAAAAAGAAGTAGCTGGTGTACAGATGTTGTACCTTGATATGTTGAAAGAGTCTTCTGAGGTTGTCTTAACGAACTTCAATTAATAAAGTGCAAAAGAGATGAGTGCTACAAATGTAACTCCAATAGTAGCTAAGATAAAGTACACAAAATTCACTAATAAATATTTGGCAAAAGTTTTAAAGAATCCCTGACTATAAAACTTCTTCATTGCTAAAAACAGATAAATAAGAAATAAAATAGTAAACAACCAGACGGGTGCATTTTGAGTAAAAAAGTTCAGAACAACAAACAGAATAAGCAAGATGAAAAAGACAGTTTGTGTGTGGAAGACAAAAATCAAGTGCTCTACATAGGTAAACTTCCTTCGGATGTAAAAGAATTTTAGAAAGAGTGTGAAAATAGGTAATAGAACGAACAAGGAGAAAGAACCATAAGACAACATTTGATTTACAAACTTTTTCCTGTTTTCTTTACTTTCGAAAAATGTACCCGATACTTTGGCTCTGTCATACAAAAACCGGTTTCCAAAGTTTTTTTCATATTTCAAGCTGTCCAAAGCTTGGTCTATATCCATATCTGGGTTTTTCTTGGAAAAATTAACAAACTTATCAAAACGAGAATCTCCTCCAAAACTAATGTTAGGCCCATTTCTGTTTCGAGTTGTGTCTCTAGCATCTTCTTCTACCTTATCTAAAATCTTCTTCCTCTGAGCAGAGTCTAAAGGGATAAAAGGACTGTTCAATTGCTTATCCACCATGTTTCTAATAGAATCAGGATCAATCTTTTTAGCATTTTCAATATCTCTTTGAATGTCTACAATAGATGATTTTTGTGTAGAACTTCCTTTTGTCAATTCATTAAACTTATTGTAACTGTCAATGGCTCCAAATACAATAAAAAACAAAATGGATGTGGTTAAGTAAAATTGAAATGGATTGGAATATCGTATTCTTCTCCCCTGAATAAAATCTCTTGAAACCTTTCCAGGTTTTATCAGTAAAGGAATTAACGTGGTCCAAAATTTAGCATCCCAAGAGATAAAACCATTGAAAACCTCTTTTAAAAAACTAACAAATGTGATGGTTTTCCCTTTATTCTTCTGCCCGCATTCAGGACAATATTTTTCAGAACCGAAAAAAGGATGACCGCAATTGAGACATTCCGGATCTTTAACCTTGGCAAGTTTTCGTTGTTTATTTCTCTTTATTAGTTTGATGATGCGAGTGTTGAAAGTTGGAAAGTAGGGATCGTTACACGAAAATCCTCTTCAGTTTTTAGATTAACCATGGTGTAGTAACCACCCATAGAACCTATTCCAGAAGAAAGAAAACATCCAGATTTATAAGTGTAAGAATCCTGAGGTTCTAATATTGGAGTTTGACCAACAACACCCTCACCTTCTACGATTTCAGTGTTGTTTAACGAATCAAAAATTTTCCAATATCTATCTGTTAACTGAACAGTGTCTAATGATTTATTTTCTATGGTTATGTAATAACTGAAATTATGGTATAAGCGATGGTTTCTGTACAACGATCCATCATACTTCGTTTTTACAGATATTTTAATCCCTTTTGTTATTTGCTCTACCATGTGTAGCTAATGTAGGGATTTTGTTTGAAAGTTTCAAAGCGAAAAAGTTCAAAGTTGGAAAGTTATAAAGTTACAGAGTGGTAAAGTTGCAAAGTTGCAGAGTTTCAAAGCTGAATAGTTGCAGAGTAGGAAAGTTTGAGAGAGATAGTGCTGTAAAGTATTCCAATAATCTAATAATCCAAATGATCTAATATTTCAGCGATCCAATAATCCAGCAATTTTTAAAAGTGGGAAAGTTACAAAGAAGCTAAGTTTCAAAGTTGCAAAGTCTCAGATTAAAAAGTCAAAAAGTTTAAAAGTTTTTTGTTAAACCGTTTAGCTTGTAAATGTATTTCTTAGTTTTAAATCACCAATCACCAATCACCAATCACCAATCACCAATCACCAATCACCAATCACCAATCACCAATCACCAATCACCAATCACCAATCACCAAT
>JANQMD010000051.1 GCA_028280265.1 Flavobacteriaceae bacterium | reverse complement strand
CAAGCCCGTAACAAAATCAACTGCCATAGGAGTAGAAGCTGTAAGGTCTACCTTTAAAATCTTGTTTGCTGTCTTGTCCAATACATACATCGTATTGTTACTTGAAACAATGTCTACTGGCTCACTAAGTCCTGTTATAAAATCTGTAGTCTGTGCTTTTGTTTTAAAAACAAAACAAAAAAACAATAATGTAATTATATACCTCATAACCTTGTGTTTATATTTATATCACTCAAATATAAATATCTTTTTTTGTCCTTGCTGCTTCTGAAACTACGTAATAACACTAATCTTTTTACCCAAGAAATATTCTTAAATCAACTGTTCTTTTTAAGAAAAAATAAACGTTAAAAACTGTTAAAAACTTTTATAAATGTAACACGGGAGGGGTTTTTTGTACTAATTTAGAAGCCAAATAATTACACTCGATATGAAACGTTTAATGTTTCATTCAACCACGCAAAACAAAAGCAACCCGATGAAAAAAGTAATCATCCCTGCTCTGTGTGTTGCATTCACACTAACAGCATGTCAACAAAAATCCAACAAAAGAAACATCACCGTGAACTATCCAAAAACGGAAAAAAAACCTGTAGTAGATACCTATTTTGGAACAGAGGTTACAGATAACTACAGATGGCTAGAAGATGATCGAAGCAAAGAAACAGAAGATTGGGTAAAAACGGAAAACGAAGTTACCTTCGATTATTTGAGTAAAATTCCCTATCGTGAACAATTAAAAGATCGTCTTTCTGAATTATGGAACTATGAAAAAATAGGATCTCCGTTTACCGAAGGAGATTATACGTATTACTACAAGAATGACGGTCTTCAGAACCAATATGTAGTTTACAGGAAAAAAGGTGATGAAGAAAAAGAAGAAATCTTTTTAGATCCCAATACATTCTCTGATGATGGAACCACTTCTTTAGGATCTTTGAGTTTTTCAAAAGATGGAAAAACAGCAGCGTATGCCATTTCAGAGGGAGGTAGTGACTGGAGAAAAATCATTGTTATGGATGTTGCTTCCAAAAAAATTAAAGAGGATACTTTGGTAGATGTAAAGTTCTCTGGAATCTCATGGAAAGGAAACGAAGGATTTTATTATTCTAGTTACGACAAGCCGAAAGGTAGTGAACTGTCTGCTAAAACAGATCAGCATAAGTTGTACTATCACAAACTAGGAACTTCACAAAAAGAAGACAATGTTATTTTTGGCGGGACAGAAGCTGAGAAGCATCGTTATGTTTTTGCATATTTAACAGAAGACAATCGCTACTTGGTTATTCAAGCTTCCACTTCAACCTCTGGAAATAAATTATTCATCAAAGACCTAAGCAAGAGAAAGAGCAAACTTATTTCTGTTATAGACAACTTTGACAGCGATACTTACGTCTTAGATAACAAAGGAAGTACATTGTATTTAGTAACCAACTTAAATGCTCCTAACCAAAAGATTGTCACCGTAGATGCTAGCAAACCTACTCCTGACAACTGGAAAGATTTTATTGCCGAAACTGAACATGTATTAAGTCCTTCTTCTGGAGGAGGCTATGTTTTTGCAGAATATATGGTAGATGCCATTTCAAAAGTAATGCAGTATGATATGGAAGGAAAACTGGTTCGTGAAATCAAACTACCAGGTGTTGGAAATGCTGGTGGTTTTGGAGGAAAAAAGGATGCAAAAATAGACTACTATTCTTTTACCAATTACAATACGCCTTCTAGCATCTATAAGTACAATGTAGAAACTGGTGAATCTGAATTGTATTGGAAACCTAATATTGATTTTAATCCAAGTGACTACGAAAGCAAGCAAGTATTTTACACTTCAAAAGACGGAACCAAAGTTCCTATGATTATCACTCACAAAAAAGGAGTGGAACTCAATGGGAAAAATCCAACTATTTTATATGGATACGGTGGATTTAATATCAGTTTAAATCCTTCTTTTAGCATTACCAACGCTGTTTGGATGGAACAAGGAGGTATCTATGCTGTTCCCAATTTACGTGGAGGTGGAGAATACGGTAAGAAATGGCATGTAGCAGGAACTCAAATGCAAAAACAAAATGTGTTCGACGACTTTATTGCCGCTGCTGAATACTTAATTGAAAACAAATACACTTCCTCCGATTATTTAGCAATCCGAGGTGGGTCTAATGGAGGTTTGCTCGTAGGGGCAACGATGACACAAAGACCCGACTTAATGCGTGTCGCTTTACCTGCAGTAGGTGTTTTAGATATGTTACGCTATCATACCTTTACAGCTGGTGCTGGTTGGGCATACGACTACGGAACCTCTGAACAGAGCAAAGAAATGTTTGAATATTTAAAAGGATACTCTCCTGTACACAACGTAAAAGAAGGTGTTGAATATCCAGCTACGATGGTTACAACTGGAGATCATGATGATCGAGTGGTGCCAGCACATAGCTTTAAGTTTGCTGCTGAACTTCAAGAAAAACACAAAGGAGTCAATCCTGTTCTCATTCGAATTGAGACCAATGCAGGTCATGGCGCGGGAACTCCCGTAGCTAAGACAATTGAACAGTATTCTGATATTTTTGGATTTACTCTCTACAACATGGGATTTGATCAATTACCAAATCCTCCCAAAACCAAAATAAAACTATAAACAAAAACCGAAACAAATGAATTCAATTAAAAAAGTACTTCTATTTTCAACCATTACTGCTGTTGGATTGGTAGCTTGTAAAAAAGATACTGATGAAAAAGTAGCAGGAATTGTGCTTGAAAATATGGACACTTCTGTTCGTCCAAACGATGACTTTTTCCGTTATGTCAATGGAAATTGGTTGGATAAAACTAAAATTCCCGACGATCAAACTTCCTGGGGAGGATTCAATAAACTTAGAAAAGAAACCGATGCGGATGTTTTAACTATTTTAAGCGAAGCAATCGAAAAAGGCGATTTTCCTAAATTAAAGGATGCTGAAGGAAACCTTAAAACTTCAGACCAGCAAAAAGCGGTATACTACTACCAATCTATTATGGATACCGTGGCTAGAAATGAACAAGGAATCGATCCTGTAAAACCGTTCTTGGCTAAGGTTGATGAAGTGAAGAATCTAAAAGACCTCGAAGAATTGCTAATCAACTTTACTCCGTATGGAGGTGCTGGTTTTTTTGGCTTTCAAGTGTTTAATGACCTGAAAAATAGCAATGTAAATGCTGGATATATTTTCCCTGGCGGATTAGGTTTGACCAGAGATTATTATGTAGATCAGGATGAAGACACCAAACTAAAAAGACAAAAGTACGAAGCTCATATTGCCAGAATGTTTCAGGAATTTGGAAGCGATGAGGCGACTGCGAAGAAAGATGCTGCTAAAGTTTTAGCGTTTGAAATTAGCCTAGCAACTCCTCAATTGACAAAAGAGGAGCAGAGAGATGTCCGAAAACTATACAACCCAATGAGTATCGAGGATCTATCAAAGATGGTTCCAGTGTTTAATTGGAAAAAGTATTTCGACAGTATGGGGATAGGACAAAATTTTGATAAGGCATCAGGAAATGACAAGGTGATTGTAACACAACCAAAGTATCTAAAAGCTATGAATGACATCATGAAGAACAGTTCTATTGATGACATTAAATTATACCTACGTTGGACAATGATCAACACCGCTGCTGGTATTTTAACAACGGATTTGGAAAAAGCCAATTGGGAATTTTATTCAAAAACCTTACAAGGGACTAAAAAACAAAAACCACGAGATGAACGAGCATTGGCAAATGTAAATGGAGCTATTGGTGAAGCATTAGGAAAATTGTATGTAGATGCGAAGTTCCCTCCTGAGGCCAAGAAAAAAGCAGAGGAAATGATCGACAATGTATTGTTAGGATTCGAAAAAAGAATCAAAGCATTGCCTTGGATGAGTGAAGAAACAAAGAAAAAAGCATTGGAGAAATTAAGCAAGATTACCGTAAAAATTGCTTATCCAGATAAATGGAAAGACTATGCTGCTTTAAATATTAAGGGAGTAAAAGAAGGTGGAACCTATTTTGAAAACTCTATCAATGTCGCAAAATGGGGCTTCGAGGAAAACATCGCTAAAATGGGGAAAGAAGTAGACAGGTCGGAATGGGGCATGTCTCCTCAAACCGTGAACGCTTATTTTAATCCTGTAAACAACGAAATTGTTTTCCCAGCCGCAATTTTACAGCCTCCTTTCTACAACTACAAGGCAGATGATGCCGTAAACTACGGAGGAATTGGAGCTGTAATTGGTCATGAGATTTCTCATAGTTTTGATGATTCTGGATCGCGTTTCGACGGTGATGGAAACTTAAACAACTGGTGGACAGAAGAAGACCTTACCAAGTTTACAGCTTTAGGAAAAAAATTAGCCGCTCAATACAGTGAGTTTACCGTAATTGATGATGTAAAAATTAACGGGGAATTTACCTTAGGAGAGAACATCGGAGACCTTGGTGGAATTCAAGCTGCTTATGAAGGTTTGATGATCAACTACGAAAAAAATGGAAAACCAGAACCAATTGATGGATTTACACCTGAGCAACGTTTCTTTATGTCTTGGGGAACTATTTGGAGAACCAAATCTAGAGATGAGGCACTGAAAAATCAAGTAAAGACAGATCCTCATTCACCAGGAATGTTTAGAGCATTTGTTCCACTATTAAATGTAGAGGCTTTCTACAAAGCATTTAACATTGTAGAAGGAGATAAGATGTATTTAAAGCCAGAAGAGCGCGTAGCGATCTGGTAACCATATTTAGGTGACTGAGGCTCTCGAAGTCACCTTTTTCAACGTATCTTTGCCACGCAGCTTGTACTGAACTTGATTCAGTATCTGCGTGGTTTTTTTATGCTTACAGTAAACAATCTATCTTTTCATTACCCTGATAAAACTGCGGTTTTAAAAAATTTCTCTTTTCAATTGTCTGCGGGAGAACATCTTTGTGTAATGGGCGAAAGTGGTTCTGGAAAATCAACCTTGCTCAAAGCAATTTACGGTCTTTTAGATCTTACTGAAGGAACTATTTTTTGGAAAGACAATCAAGTGTTAGGGCCATCGCATTATCTGGTTCCAGGAATGGATTTTTTCAAGTATGTCCCTCAAGACTTTGATTTGATGCCTTATACTTCTGTTTCAGAAAACATCCAAAAATTTCTGTCGAGATTCTACCCAGAAGAAGCCAAAAAAAGAACAGAAGAACTCCTAGAGGTGATTGAAATGACTGCTTTTGCTAACCAGAAAGTAAAAGATTTAAGTGGAGGACAACAACAGCGTGTTGCCATTGCAAGAGCTTTGGCCAAAGAACCCGAACTCATTCTTTTAGACGAGCCTTTTAGTCAGATTGACAACTTTAAAAAGAACTCGCTAAGAAGGAAGCTATTTGCCTATCTCAAGGAAAAAAATATTTCCTGCATTGTTGCCACACACGACGGAAACGATGCCTTGTCTTTTGCCGATCAAATGATTGTTATTAAAGACAACCAAATTTTAGCACATGGTTCTCCTTCTCAACTGTATGCGAGCCCTAAAGAGTTGTACATCGCCGCTTTGTTTGATGATGTGAATGAAATTGTTATCGATGGAAAGAAGCAACTTTTGTATCCACATCAAATAAAAGTCGTTTCATCTTCTGACTACTTAGCCATTGTAACCAATTCTTATTTTAAAGGTTCTTTTTGGTTGGTTGAAGGTGAGTTTGAGAAACAGAAAATATTCTTTCAGCATAATTCAAAAATTGAATCAAATACAAGTGTTTATCTGTCTTTCCCCTAAACCAGTCTGCCGCAGACAGGTGCGAAATGACAATCCTAAGTGATTTTTTCAATTATTATTCTTTTCCCATTCCAAACGAATTCATCTTCTACTTTCTTTCCCAATAATACTTTTCCAATAGGAGAAGAGGTAGAAATCGCAAAATACACTTTGTCTTCTATTTCTATTTGACCCGCACTTACACTGATAAAATAAGACCCTAGATTTGTTTCAACCAAAGTGCCGAGGCTTACTACTTTGCTGGATTTCGAGATGTTAATTTTTGCAAGAACCTCTTTCATTTGCCGAATAATTCCCAGTTGTTGCCCCGCTTTCTCCATTTCTAGTTGCAACATCGCTCTTCCCGTTTCATGCTTGTCTCCCGCAGAGCTTTTGGTCTCAGATTCCAATGAATTCCGATTGGAACGGATGGTCTTCTCAACCGTTTCTTGCCTTGTCTGAACATGTTCAATACAACGTTGGTAAAGTAATTCTTTAATCCTCTTCATGAATTATTCTTCTAAAAAACAAAAGGCTCCGTAATTACCATGATGAGACATAGAGCAAGCACTTACCAACAAGCTTCCTTGGTGATAATAACTCGGGACCCCAAATTCTGATTTTCTTTGTTCAATTTCTGAGGCTGGAACTCCTGTTTTGCTTTCAATTTGTTTCTTTAGTCTCTGATCTATGGTCTGCGGGGAACCTATTTCTGAATATACCTCAGCCTCTTTATCGAAACAAGCGACTGTATGAATGAAAAACTCATTAAAATGGGTATTCGTATGTACTTTTTGACTTTCAAAACAAACGATTCCTTGATCTTCAGAAGTGAATTTGCATTCGAAGTTTAATGGGTTAAACGCTCGTTTTTTGCTTTGTTGCACCCAAATCTTGTAAGCAGCTTCTTTTAGACTCCAAAGGGCCCAAACTAGGGTAAAAGGGTCCTTGGATTCATAAATACTTTTTTGCTCCTTTTTGGTAAACTGCTTTTTCAAAAAACCTCTCCGAGTCCAGTCGCTTTCTTTTTCTGCCAGCTTGAGATCTATGACATCGTTTCCAATCATTGAGAAAGCTTACTTTCGATAATGTCCAATGCTACCTTTACGGAAAGCATTTGCTCCATTGAATCGTTGTCAATTTCAATATCAAACTCATCTTCTACATCTAAAACCACATCCACCAAATTCGCTGAATTGATTTTTAAATCATTGATAAAATCGGTGTCTTCTGTTAAGTTTGCAAACGCTTCTTCATCTTGAATGTAAGGTTTTACAATTTTTTTAAGGGTTGTGATGAGTGCTTCTCTGTTCATGGTTTTGTTTTCTATCTGAGCAATGCTCAAAACTTTTTAGCTGTCAGTCTGAGCTTGTCGAAGACGATTTATTTATTCTATTGCTTTTATATTCTGTATAGTTTTTTGAAAATTCAACTAAATCTTCCCAGCTTTCATTTATCAATGCTAGCTTCTTTCTTCGTGACCAACCTTTTAATTGCTTTTCAATTCTTATTGCTTCATTTATATCAACAAGCATTAGGAACCATTCTAACTTGACGGGTTGTCTTATCCTTGTATAATTAGATTTACCTGTCTTGTGTTCTATCAGTCTTCTTTCTATATTATTGGTAACTCCAATGTAAAAAGAATCATCACCGCATAGTAAGATGTATACATAATATTGTTTCATTTTTCATAGCTTTTTCCCTTCGACAGGCTCAGGATGACATTCTAACTGAATGCTAGTCTGAACTCGTTGAAGAAGTTTTCTAATACCTCTTAAAAATAACACATCCATTGACATCTCCAAAGCCAAAACTCGCTTTTGCTATAATGTTTAATTCTGTCTTCATGGCTTTGGTTGGAATTTTAGAAGAATCAATGCGTTTTAATATTTCTGGATGCAGGTCTTCACAATTTGTATTTGGAAAGACAAACTGATGCTTTAATTGTAAAACCGTTGCCACACTTTCAATAGCTCCTGCTGCTGCCAAGCAGTGCCCTACCATTGACTTTAAGGAGTTGATATACGGAAAATCTTTTCCTTTTCTATCCAAGGCTTGAGTCCAGTTTTCAATTTCTACAGGATCTTTACTCGTTGCAGTCAAATGACCATTGATGGCATCAATTTTTTCTGCAGTTGTATTGGCTTCTTTGATGGCATTGGCAATGCATTTTTGTACCGCCTCGGAATTGGGAGCTGTCATGGTTCCTCCTCCTCTCTGACCTCCAGAATTGATGCCTCCTCCTAAAACCTCAGCATAAATGTTTGCTTCCCGTTCCAAAGCACTTTCTAAAGATTCAAGGACCAAAGCTCCTGCGCCACTGCCTGGTACAAATCCAGATGCTGAAGCACTCATAGGTCGAGATCCTTTTTCTGGAGAATTGTTGTGTTTGTAGGTCATCACGCGCATGGCGTCGAATCCTCCCCAAATATAAGGTCCGTGGTCACTACATGCTCCTACCAGCATTTTTTTGGCTTTTCCAGATTGAATGCGCTCAAATCCCATCAACAACGCTTCCGTACCTGTGGTGCAAGCAGAGGAATTTGTGGTCACTTGATTCCCCAATCCTAAAATCCCTCCTAAATAGGCACTGATACCACTTGCCATCGTCTGAACAACGGCCGTACTTCCTAGTCGTTTTACCTTCCCTTCATCGAGTTTGTAAACCGCCTCGCGAAACTTGTCAATTCCAGAAGTTCCTGTTCCAAACACCATTCCTGAGTCATAATCAGTCCGTGAATTTTCATCAATCGGAAAACCTGCATCTTTCCATGCATCCATTCCTGCCATACAGCCATATAAGATTCCAGAACTGTTGAAACCTCGCAATTGAAGTGGTGTTAAATAGTCACTTTTTAATGCTTCTGAGACTTGTGGTATTCCGCCAATACAACAAGAAAAGTTTAAATCTGCCAGATTTTGCTGAAATCGAATGCCAGAAGTTCCTTGCTGAATGGCACTTAGGAAGTTCTCCAAACCTATGGCATTTGGGGCTACAACACCCATTCCGGTGATGACAACTCTGTTTTTTTTCGTTTTCATCTTATTCCTTTTTTGTCATTTCGAGCGATCACGTATTAGCGTGATAGTACCTGCCTGTGGCAGACAGGTCGAGAAATTTCTACCAATAAATTTACTTGTTTTCGATACATTTCGACAAAGTCGAAACACTCAAACTGACATAAATTTATCTAACCTCCTGTTAACATTCCTGAGATGGTTCCTCTACACACCAACTCGTCTTGTTCATTATACATTTGCACTTTACATTTTAATTTATTGAATCTGAAATACATTTTTTCAGAGACCACTCTTACTTTTTCCCCTGGCAGCACGGGCAAGAAGAAATCTACCTCGTGAGAGGTCAGCGCTATTTTTGGTGTTTCTTCTTTTGAAATCTGATCTTTGATCAGATAAATCCCCAAGCAAACCACTCCAATTTGCGCCATGACTTCGGTGAGAATCACACCAGGAGTCATGGGGTTCCCTTTAAAATGCCCTTCATAGAAAAACTCATCTTCTTGAAAGGTATAAAAACCCTCCGCTCCGTTTTCTGAAACAGAAGAAAGTTCCTCCACAAATAAAAAGGGAGGTTGGTAGGGTAAGAGTTCTATGATTCTTTGTTTATTCATCTTATATGTCATTACGAAGAGCGAAGCGATGAAGTAATCTGTTTTTGAGATTCCTTCACCCTGCCTGCGGCTAGCAGGTTCGTTCGGAATGACATTACTTTTTTAATACATCGTATTCGGATTCTTTGATTCTTTGGGTGTAAGCAATGTCGTTTGCTTTGTTTTGCTTAATGTTCATGTTCTTATTTCTTTTGATACACTCGAATCCAATCGACATACATGTGTTCTGGAAACTCACTGGTTTTATCAGGTCTTCCTGCATAGGTTCCTCCTACGGCAATGTTTAACAAAAAGAAAAATTCTTTATGAAACATGGAGAACTCTTTTCCCTTAATAGAAAAGCTTGCATATTGTTCTCCATCAACAAACCAAGAGACCTTTTCTTCGGTCCATTCTAATTCAAAAATGTGAAAGTCGTCCGAGAAGCTTCCTTCTTTTAGCGTATATAATTTGGCTCCCATGTGATCGTGACTTCCATTTTTATCAGCAAAATGAATATTAGCTTCTACCACTGCTGTGTTTTTTGAGCCATACAGTTCTAAAATATCTATTTCTCCACATTGGGGCCAAGGTGTATCGCCCCCATTTTCATTGATGTTTGCTCCTAACATCCAAAATGCTGGCCAAATACCTTTTGTTTTTGGAAGTTTGATTCGCGCTGCAATTTTTCCGTATTTGAAAGTAAACTTTCCTGCGGTATTTAATCTAGCCGAAGTATATTGATTGTGTCCGTGTTTTTTACTTTTATGAATGGTTTTGATGACTAGCTGATCGTTTTCAACATAAGCATTCTTCTTACTTTTGGTATAACGTTGCCATTCTTCGTTAAACTTACCTGCTTTTTCAACTTGTCGGTTCCATTTGGTATCGTCTAGTTTGTCGCCTTCAAATTCATCTGACCAGATGAGACTCCAATCTGTTCCTGCGTTGTATTTGGTTTGTGCTTTTGTATCCATGCAAAAGGTTGTTGATAGCGTGCCACTAATAATTAATGTAATGTAAAATATTCTTTTCATTTTAATGTAAGTTTATTCGCTCTTTCCATTCAAGCGGCTTTTTTAATTCTCGATTGTTAAACTCTAGATGAATTACTCTCCTATTTCTATCCTCAGTTGACCGTTTTGATGCGTGAAATGTAAGTGGTTTCATCAACATTATTCCTCCTTGTTTTATCTCGCATACATGAGATCTTTCCACATTTACGGTTTCGACTCTAACTACTCCATTTTTATGTGATTTTGGAATTACATACAAAGCTCCGTTTTGTGAATCGGTATCATCAAGGTGAATTCTAATTGTTATTGTATTTTCTAAAATCTCTTTTGGAGGTATTACTCCATATTGACCTTTTTTATGTGTCCATTTTTGATATCCTTCAACGTACGTTTTTTCCTTGACGGTAATACTCAAATCTTGATGAAAAGAAACAAACCAATTTGAGTTTCCTGGCTTGTCAAAAAATATAGATTTGGTTAAAAAGTATTCTTTAGGTAGAAAAGCTTTTAAGTTTTCATTAAATAAAAGTTTTTTCAATTCAGGGAGTTCAATCAAAAGTTGACGAATCGCAAATAAATTTTCATTTTTTTGAGGCAAATTTTTTTCATGGTATTTCTTAGAGATGGTTTCTATTATTAGGTGAACTTCTTCTTGAGAATACACATTGTCAAAAATTGCATATCCTATAGCTGATAGGTTCTCCAAAGTTGTTTCTTTTTTCATATCCTCAACTTAAATGCTCTCCTCCGTCTACTTTGATGATCGATCCATTGATCCAAGCCGCTTCGTCTTTGGTTAATAAATACACCACATTGGCTACATCTTCTGGTAAAGTGAGCCTTTTGAATGGATTCCTTTTTAGAGAATGTTCTTTGATCTGGTCACTTCCCGGAATCATTCGCAACGAGGCGGTATCTGTGACCCCTGCTTGTATGCAATTGGCCCGAATTCCATAAGGTGCAAATTCCAATGCGATGTTTCTCGTAATGGCTTCTAAAGTTACTTTTGCCGCAGAAACCGCAGCATAATTTTTCCAAGCTTTGCTGTTTCCTTCACTGGTGAAACTGATAATTCTGGCATCTTTCGAAAATAAATTGGCATCGAAAATTGCTTTCGTCCAATCGTACAAACTGATGCCCATCGCTTGAATAGTCAGTTGAAAATCATCTGTTTGTAGTGTTCCCTTCGACAGGCTCAGGGTGACATTTTCTTCAACCATGGGCTTTAAGTTCCCTTTTGCAACGCTGTGCACTAGAGTTTTTATGGTACCTCCTTCCAATTCTTCTTGTAAATCTTGAATGAGAGCTTGCCTTTTTTCTGGATGAAAGGCGTCTGTATTGTAACTGGCAAAATCGACTCCTTCCTTGGTAATTTCTTCAAATGCAACTTCAATGTTCTTTTGTTGAGATCGAGAATTTCTATGCACAATACAGATATTCATTCCGTGTTGTGCTAGTTTTTTGGCTGTAGCCAACCCCAATCCGCTTGAACCACCTAGGATCAATGCCCATTCGTTTTTATTCTGAAATTCTTTCATTGTATTCATCTTCTTCGTTGAACATCTTTTCAATCCTCCAATAAGCAACTTTTCTTATTCTTTTAATTCTATTAGCCACTTGAGGATTGTATGAACATCGACTTTCTTGAAAACCGATCCAGTTAGGATTTCTTATTTTTATTTGATAAAATATCCACTTGTAAATTTTGAGCCTCACATTAAGTGGTCTCTGATTTCCATTTTCTAATAAGAAGGTTCTATATAAAAATAGGCATTTTAAAACATTCAATTTTTTTCCATAAAACACATCTACACCTTCATCGTCCCAGTAAAAAACACCTGACCAAGCATCATACTCAAGCTTCGGTTTTTCTTTTGTTGGAACTATAGGCAAAATATTTTTAAACAGTCTTTGATTCAACAAAAACCAGAGTACTATTAATAAAGTTGCTACAAATTCAAAATTATAACCCTCATACTCATTTTTATTCTGAATTTCTTTCATTTTGCTTTTTCAATTTGGTCATTTCGATAGAACTTCGACAAGCTCAGGGAGACAGTTCCTCAGAATGACAAAAATCTTTTCTCTTTTATCTTTCCTCTTTACTCTCTCAATCACCATTCAATCAATATTCGTTGTGCAGAAAAGCCAGGGCCAAAACTCAACATGACTCCTTTTTCTCCTTCTTTTCTCTCTCCATTCATAAATCGTTCTAGAACATACAAAACGGTGGCGCTTGACATGTTTCCATACAATCGTAAAACTTCTTTTGTATCATCAATATTCTTTCCTAGAGATCCAAATAAGTCCTCTACAGTTTGTACAATTTTCTTTCCTCCTGGGTGAAAGATCAAATGATCAATTTCTTCAATGGTTAAGTGATTCCTTTCTAAAAATGGATGAATGATGTTTGGAAAATGATTTGAAATGGTTTCTGGAACCGACTTGTCCAAGATCATTTGCAATCCTGTATTTACCAATTTAAACCCCATCATGTGTGTAGCATCGTAAAAATGATACATGGCCTCATCTAAAATTTTTGGTCCTTGATCGTCCTCATGAGAAGATAAAATTACGGTTGCTGCACCGTCTCCAAAAATGGCCGCACTTACAATATTGACCATTGAAAAATCATCTAACTGAAACGTCGCCGTAGGCGACTCAACGGCAATAACTGCAGCTCTTTTGTTTGGATTGGATTCTAAGAATTTTTTTGCGTAAATCATTCCAGAAATTCCCGCTGCACAGCCCATTTCTGTGACGGGTAATCGCACAATATCTTGTCGCATTTCCAGACTGTTAATCAAATAGGCATCTACAGAAGGAATCATAATTCCTGTACAACTTACTGTGATGATATAATCAATGTCACTTGCTTTCAATACTGCTTTTTCAAGAGATTTTTTAAGCGACTCTTCTGCTAATTTTTTCACCTCTCGAACATAGATGTCGTTCTTCTCTTCAAAGGATGTTTTGGCAAAAACCTCTTCCGCATCCATGATAGAGTATCGCCTGTCTACTCCTGCATTTTCAAACAACTTTATCACTTTCCGCTGAAAGCGTTCCTCTTGCTGAGACATCCAAAGTTTTACCCAGGGAATAATTTCTTTGGTAGGTCTTGTATATTTTGGAAGCTGTTTTGCTACTGAAACAATTTTTACGCTCATATTTTTTGTAAAATCCATTGATAACGAAATGCCCATTTCCATTGAATGCTGTATTCCGCTTTTGTTTTTTCTGATATCTGCTCTAAATCTTTTCTTTTAAAAGCCCTTAAAATGGAGATCAATCCATCTTCTCGCACCATTTTGTTTTTTATAAAAAGCCCGATGAGTTTAAATAAATAATAGGCCATCTTATTTCGGTGCAAATCATTTACCACAACGCCAATGGTTGCTTTGTTCACCAATTGTTGCATTAATTCGGTTAACTCCTGATCCTTAAAGTGGTGCGTAAACAAGGTACAAAGCACGATGTCATAATCTAGCTTGGCAAATTGATCGGAGAAAATATCGAGTTGGAGAAAACTCAATTCTTCAAAATCTTTCGAAAGTTCTTCTGCATAATCTATGGCATCCTGATTGGCATCTACTCCAATGAGCTGCAGTTGTAGCCCTTTTTTTCTTCCCATTTTAGCAATGTCTCTCAAAATATCACCATGTCCACAACCCAAGTCAACAATGGTATAACTTTCTTTTTTGGGGTTCTGTTTTATGAGTTTTTTAAGCCCATTTAATGTGACTCCATTCCCTCCTAATGTTCTGTTAATCGTTTCTAATTTATCCAGTGTGTCTCGAAACAATTCTCCTTCTAAAGAAAAATCGTCCATAATTTCGATAGCTTCGGAACGTTTAGAGGTGTCTACTAGAAACATATTTTTGTTTTCCGTGTGTTAAGCGAATTATCTTGGGTAATAAAGACGGGGCTCTTTTTAAGAAGCTGAGAGATAGTTCAGAAATAAATTCATTTCGAAACAACCAAGCGATAAAATGCCCCGCTCTTAATCTGGTTTTAAATTCCTTATTCCAGTTCCTAAGATAGTTTTTTTCGAGTTCCTTTCTCGAAATTTTTTGTTCTAAGTAGTTTAAAATCTCCTCGCTGGCCATCTCTGCACTTCGAATTGCCATACTCATTCCGTTCCCACAAAGAGGGTGAATCATTCCTGCTGTATCTCCACACATAAGCATATGGTTTTCTATTGGACTCTTGGTTTCAAAAGAAATTTGGCTGATGCTTAATGGTTTTTCAAACAACGGTGAAGTGCTCTCAAAAATGTCTTTTAGATAGGAGTTCTTACTAAGGACTTCTTTTTGAAACTCATCAATATTCTTGTGTTTTTTAAAAGAGGAAAAACTAGAAATATAGCAGAGATTGATGGCATCTGTTTCTACTTTTGAAACACCACAATAACCACCTTTAAAATTGTGTAACGCAACCAAATCGTCTGGAAAATCTCCTTTTACATGAGCTTTTACTGCTAGGTAGGGTGACTTCTTTTGAATGAATTTTCGATTCATTTTTACATCCAAGTTGGATCTTTTACCAAAAGCACCAATCACAATCTTACTCTGTATTTCTTTTCCCTCTTTGGTGAATACTGAAAAAAGGTCGTTGTGAAATGTTATATTGTCTACCGTTTCTTGTAGTATCTGCACTCCTTCCTCTTTTGCTTTCTGAAAAAGTAATTCATCCAACTTATAACGACTTATTCCAAAGCCTCCCAGAGGCAATATTCCTTCAATTAAATGACTTTTTGTTGTGGTAATATTTATTTTTCTGATTTCTTTGGCTCCTTCAGAAATGGGGTCAATTCCTAAAGACCTGAGGTAAGGCAATACTTCGTTGGAAATGTATTCTCCACAAACCTTGTGTCGAGGAAATGTATTCTTTTCAATAAGCAATACTTGAGTATGGTGTTTTGCCAGATGAATGGCACTTGTTAAGCCAGCAAGTCCGCCACCAATAACAATAACATCTATGTCTTTTTGTGTTTTCAAGGCTATCGAACTCCTGTGTATTGGACTTGAATTTTTACTTTTTTAGACATGGTAAAACCTCCGCCGCCTATTTTAAAATCTTTTCGATTGATGGCAAAGTCAGATTTTATTGAAATTGTATTTTCAAACTCCTCAATTTCCAAAGGAACTTCGATGTCTTTCGTCGTATTTTTAATGGTCAGTTTCGCAAAGAGCGTATAGGTATTGTTGTCTCTTTTTTCAATTCGGGTAGATTTTAATTGAATGGTTTTATAGGTGGCTTCATCAAACCAATTCTTCTTTAAAATGTGGCGATCTCTTCCTTTAATTCCAGTAGTTATAGAGCTTACTTGGATAGTTGCATTGATGTAGCTTTCGGATAGTTTTTGTGAGTTGAAATTGGTTTGAATCTCAACTTTACCAAATTGACCGTCAACAGTAATTCCGAAATTTTTAATAGTAAAACGAACCTTGGTTTTCACATCTTCTTGCTCAAATTCCTGGGCTAAAAGAGCATGAAATGACAGGAGAAAAAAGAGAAATGTTGCTTTTGATAACATCTTCCTAAAGATACAAAATAGCATCTCCATTTCAAGACTAAATATCTTTCGCTATCTCCAATCCTTGTCGAAGAGTTTCACGAATATCTTCATGTGTTGTTTTCGGATTTATTAAACACATTCTGAGAACTGTCATTTTATTTAAAATCGTGGTTACCAGGGCAGCTTCTCCAGAGGCAGTAATCTTTTCTGATATTTTTTGATTCAATAAATTCAGTTCTTTTTCTGTATAATTCTTATCTACTGGATTGTAACGAAAGTTAATCACCGCCAAAGTTGCTGGGGATACAATTTCCCAGTGAGAGCTGTTTCTAAGAAATTCTTCTGTTTCTTCGGCAAGACGTATGTTATAATCTATGGCTTCCTCAAAAGTTTTCAGACCAAAAGTTTTTAAAGACATATACAGTTTTAATGCTCTGAAACGTCGTGTTAACTGAATTCCATGATCATAAAAATTAATTTCTGAAGTGTTGCCTTCTATGTCCTTTAAATATTCTGGTTTTTCACTAAATGTTTTATTGAGCCATCGGAAATCTCTCACGAGTAAACATCCCATTTCATACGGTTGATATAGCCATTTGTGTGGGTCAATCGTTATAGAATCTGCTTTTTCAATTCCTTTTAAGTACTTTTTTCCTCTCGATGAGAGCATCACAGCTCCTCCATAAGCCCCATCTACATGAAACCAGATTTTCTCTTTCTTGCAAATCAAAGCAACTTCATTCAACGGATCTACGGTTCCTGTATTCGTAGTTCCTGCTGATGCAATGATACAAAAAGGTCTGAGGCCGTTTAGTTTATCTTTGGCGATCGCATTTTTTAATTTGTTGATCGCCATCTTAAATTCAATATCAGTAGGAATAACTCTTACTTGCTCTTTTTTAAAACCTAAAATTCTAATTGCCTTGATATTCGATGAATGTGCCTGATCAGAGATATAAATGACCGCATCAGAAAAATCATCTCCACAGAGTTGTCTTCTGGCTGTAACCAGAGCTGTCAGATTGGCCATTGAACCTCCGCTAGTAAAAATTCCACCTCCTTTTTTTACAGGAAACTTAAAGATTTTTAACAACCAGTTAATCGTAATAATTTCTATTTCTGCTGCTGCTGGAGAGCCCATCCATCCGCCAGCAAAAACATTAAATCCTGTAGCAAGTGTATCTGCTAATACGCTCACATAATTGCTTGGTCCCGGAACAAACGAATAAAATTTTGGGTGTGAAGGAATATTACTTTTAGGCATTACATCATTTAGAACACTGCTTAGTACGTCTTCAAAATCGTGCTCTTTTTTGGGGACTTCCTCCAGAAAAAGATTGTCCATCTCTCTCCGAGTTGCCAGTGATACGGGTTTTTTATTCTTTTCATTTTGATAGTGATCTACGATGGCATCTATTACCTGATAGCCATAAGATCTCATTTGCTCTTTATTGAGTTGAAATGGATGATTTTTCTTCATGTTCGTTTTTATTCACCAACATGCATGTACATGTTGGGCAATTCTTTTTACATTCTTTCTCGGAAGACCCCCTGTCTGTTGTCTTCTCGTTAATTTCTATTTGTTTCACTCTCATACTTATGATAAAAGCACCAAAATAAAAGTGATTTTTAGAATTGTTTTATGATATTTATCATATCACGAATCAAGATGAAATATTGTATTTATAATCTTATGATTGAAAAATTCAAAAACTGAAAGATTGAAATAACACCACTAAGTTATTCGTTTTTGGCTATTAGCCCTTGGGCATTTGATATTACAAAAAAGCCTTCCCTTTAAAACTTTATCCCTTTCAATCTTTTAATGTTTAGAGTTTCACTTTTATCCTCAGAATTAAATTATTGCTACATTCTTGCATTTTTTACATTACCCTATTATCAAATCTTCAAATTGTGTCATTGGTATACTGTTACATTACTACATTGTTTTTAATCTCAATTCTCACTACTAATATCTATTCAAACACAGCCTTTACGCCTAATTTCATATCACTCAATCAAATCTGCAAGATCTTTCCCAACAATTGATCCTATGGCAACTCCCATTCCTCCCAGTCGAATTCCACAATACACACGATTGGATATTTGTTTTACAATGGGCTTTTTCTGATTTCCAACACCCATAATTCCACTCCAACGATGCTCAATTTCATGTGCTATATTGGGTAAGATTACTGTTTTTAAAAACTCTTCTAATTTGTTTTGAATGGGTTTGGTCTGACCAAATACTGTTGTCTTTTCCCCTGAGAAATCTAAATTCCTTCCTCCTCCAAAGAGAATTCGGTTGTCAATATTTCTAAAGTAGTAATAGCCTTCGTCTAGATGAAAAGTTCCTTTTATGTGAAGGTTTTTAAGGGGTTTTGTAATAAGAACCTGAGCTCTAGCGGGTTCTACAACTTCTCCTAATAATTTCTCTGAAAAACCATTGGTCGTAAATAATAGTTTTTCAGTAACAAAGGTCCCTTGATTGGTGTCTATTTTTACATTTGTTTCATCTTCTGAAAAGCTTTTCACCTCGATATTGTTCAAGATTTTAATTCCCATTTCTTGGGTAAGAGATAGTAGCTTGCCCATCATTTTGCCTGTGTCAATCTGTCCTTCAAGATGATTTTTGATATAGTTAGGCACGATATTTTGAAAACCATAGTGATTGTTTTCTACCGAATAGACCTCTTTGTGAAACAATGGTTTGAGAAGCTCATTTAAAAATGGAATTTTTTCAACACACTTTTGATAAAAACGCTCCTCAACAAATAATTCATATCCATAATGATGCTGGTAATCAATGCTGATATCTCCCAATAAATTTCGTAACAATTGCAATCCATCCCACCTCTTTTTCACCAGTTGAAAGACTTCTTGTTCCGAGTGACTTTCTAAGTCGCTAAGAAGCTCAGAGACACTTCCAAAGCAAGCAAAACCAGCATTTTTTGTACTTGCTCCCTGAGGTAACATTCCTTTTTCTAGAATAAGAATCCTCGCTTTTGGGAATCGTTTTTTTAATTGAATGGCTGTATTTAAACCCACGATTCCGCTTCCTACAATTGCAAAGTTGTTGTGGGCAAACCATTCTTTGTATTCCCAGTAGCTATAGTTCATTGTATTGATTCTCTATTTTTTCTTGTCTTTTCTTCAAAACTTTTGGCAAAAATAAAATTAACGCTAATCCCATTAGGTTCATAGGGACATAGACCCAAAGTGACCACTGTACCCATTGATACTTCCAAAAAATAACATACAATATCGTAGCAATAAAAGTTCTAATGAACCATCTAATCAATTTCTTCTTTTTATAACCTTGGGAAAAAATTTCGTTTCCTTTTATTTGGTTTAACTCTTCCATCTTTACAGCACTTTCTCAAAACAATTACTATTGTCCATTTGAGCATATTGACCGTAGTTAGGAATTCTTTTGTATCCTGATTTGTGATAGAATCGCACTGCTGCTACTTGTCGGTCTCCTGTTTCCAATATGCATTTTTTATTTCCAATCTCTTTCGCCCATTTTTCTAGCTCAGATAAAATTTTAGATGCCCCTCCACTACCTCTCTGTTCTGGTTTTACATACATTCTTTTTACCTCAACAACGCCAGATTCGAAGTCCTTAAATGCGCCACAGCCTATGGCTTCGTCTTCTTTATACAAAACAATTGCATGGTGAATTTCTTCTAAGCCATTGTATTGATTGTAAAAATCATGGTCCTCTCCATCAGTGACTTTTAAATAGGCATCTAGTTCTTTGACTAAATTCACAAAGTCTTGGTTTGATGCATTGGTTCTGATGAGTTTTATCATTTTTTTATTTTTTTCAAGATTTCTCACACGCATTACATTCGGTTCGAAACAGTAATTTGGTTAAAAATCAAACTTTAATTGCACCCAAACAGGTTCCTTTTTCTCTGTGTCTAAATTACCAAAAGAAATACCAAGCAACCGAACAGAATCTTTTAATTTTTCTTGATACAAAAGCTCTTTTACAATCGGCATGAATTCTGCCTTTTTTTGAACAAATTCCTGTACGGTTTTACTGCGTGTCTGTTGTGTAAAATCGCTATACTTTATCTTTAGAGTAATCGTCTTTCCTTTGGTGTTTGACTTGACCATTCTCCGCTCCAACTCTTCCGCAATTTTCTCTAATTTTTCCAGCATAAAAATTTCAGAAGAGATGTTGTCAAAGAAGGTTCTTTCTGCTGCAATGGACTTACGAATTCGATTGGGTTTGACTTTGCTGTGGTGAATGCCCCTGACGATATTGTAATAAAAACCTCCCGACTTTCCGAAGAGCTTTGTAAGTTCTTCTACTGTTTTTTGCTTTAAATCAACGCCCTTAAAAATTCCCAAATTGTGCATTTTGGCAGCCGTTACTTTTCCCACGCCATAAAACTTGTTCACAGGAAGTTCTTCCAAAAAAGGGATGACTTCTTCTGGTGAGATGGTTTTTTGTCCATTGGGTTTGTTGATGTCAGAAGCTACTTTTGCAATGAACTTATTAATAGAAATTCCCGCTGACGCCCTCAATTCCAACTCTTCCCAAATACGATCTCGAATCTCTTGAGCGATCAAGCTTGCAGAAGGATTTCCTTTCTTGTTTTCTGTCACGTCTAAGTAGGCCTCATCTAGCGATAGTGGCTCCACCAAATCGGTATAATCGTAAAAAATTTCCCTAACCTTATTCGAGATTTCTTTGTAGCGATCAAAGCGTGGTCTTACAAAAATAAGGTGGGGGCATTTTTTTTCAGCCAGTACCCCACTCATGGCAGATTTTACGCCATACTTTCTTGCCTCGTAGCTTGCTGCAGAAACAACACCTCTTTTACCACCTCCGCCAACAGCTACTGGTTTTCCTCGTAAATCGGGGTTGTCTAATTGTTCTACAGAAGCATAAAATGCATCCATATCTACATGAATAATCTTTCTATGTTGAGAAACGTCAGTCACTCAATAAAGCTACAAAACTTAGGCGAGTAAATCTATGATATTGATCAAAGCAACGAGCGCGATAACAGCCCTTAGAATAAGATCCATTTTTTGAGCAAGCCATTTCATTTTTGTATCAATCTTCAGAGCAATTATTGTGTACAAAGAAAGCAAACTAAATGTTCCAAAAGCTGACCCTATGACAAAACCAATATTATTGCTAGGATTGAAAGTATACCAATCCATCAAGGCTAAAGAGCTTGAAACTCCCACGTAAAAAGGGATGGCAAACATGTTTAGTAAAGAGAAAAAGATCCCTAGAACAAATTTATTTGTTTTGTGTTTGCTTGCGTTTGTTTGCTGTTTCTTTTGTTTGCTTGCCTGAATGAAAAAATAAATGGATAACCCTGTAAAAATAACCACTCCCACTTTCTGTAGTGTTGCTAGATAAGAAAGGTCTTTCAATAAAATTTTTGAAAAAGCGACAGACAAATAGGCTTGTCCAATTACAATGGTTGAGACACCGAAAGCAAATATTACTGCCTTTCTTTGACCCTCTTTGAGACTTATTTTCACGGTAGTCATACTAAGCATGCTAGGAAAAATAGTTCCTAAAAAAGAGGTGATAAATCCTAGTAGTAAATGCTGTAGTGCTTCCATGGGGCCTTTTGGTCGATCGTTCAACGAGTCAATTACAAAGATGTTACTTTTTCTACAAACAAAAAGGCACTCTAAATAGAGTGCCTTTTCATATTGATATAATTTATTTTTAAACAACTCCTTGCGCCAACATTGCATCTGCAACTTTTACAAATCCTGCAATGTTTGCTCCTCGAACGTAGTCTACGGTTCCATCATCATTTGTACCGTATTCTACACAAGAGTTGTGAATGTCTTGCATGATATCCTTCAATCTAGCATCAACTTCTTCACGAGACCAGCTCAAACGCAATGAGTTTTGACTCATCTCTAAACCTGATGTTGCAACACCACCTGCGTTCGACGCTTTTCCTGGAGCAAATAAAATTTTTGCTTTTTGGAATTCGTGAATGGCTTCTGGTGTCGATGGCATGTTTGCTCCTTCAGAAACGCAAATACATCCATTCGTAACTAAGGTTTTTGCATCCTCTCCGTCCAATTCGTTTTGAGTAGCACACGGCAATGCGATATCACATTTTACTCCCCAAGGTGTTTCTCCTTTGAAATATTTTGCATTTGGATATTTTTCAACATACTCACTAATTCTTCCTCTTCTGTTATTCTTAAGGTCCATAACAAAAGCCAATTTATCCGTATCGATTCCTTCTTCGTCTAGGATATACCCTCCAGAATCGGAAAGTGTGAGCACTTTTGCTCCTAGTTCAATGGATTTTTCAGCGGCGTATTGTGCAACGTTTCCAGATCCAGAAATAACAACCGCCTTTCCGTCAAAAGAATCATTTTTCGTAGCCATCATATTCTGAGCAAAGTATACGTTTCCATATCCTGTTGCTTCTGGTCTGATTAATGAACCTCCCCAAGTAGAACCTTTTCCAGTAAGTACTCCGGTGAATTCATTTCTTAATTTCTTATACATTCCAAACATAAAACCAATCTCTCTTCCTCCTACTCCAATATCTCCTGCAGGAACATCTGTATTGGGTCCAATATGTCTGAATAATTCACTCATAAAGGCATGGCAAAAGCGCATGATTTCATTGTCGGATTTTCCTTTTGGATCAAAGTCAGAGCCTCCTTTTCCTCCACCCATTGGAAGCGTAGTTAATGAGTTTTTAAACACTTGTTCAAATGCTAAAAACTTTAAAATACTTGCATTTACAGATGGGTGAAAACGCAATCCTCCTTTGTAAGGACCAATTGCAGAGCTCATTTGAACTCTATATCCTCTGTTTACTTGAATTTCACCATCGTCATCAACCCAAGAAACTCTAAACGAAATGAGTCTTTCAGGTTCAACCATTCTTAATAGAATGTTTTTACCATGATAAATATCGTGCTTTACAATGTAAGGAATTACTGTCTCAGCAACTTCTTGTACTGCTTGTAAAAACTCAGGTTCATGGCCGTTTCTTTGCTTGACCATTTCCATAAAAGCATTGATTTTTGCTTCCATATTGTATGATTGATTATGAATTTATTTGTTTTAAGACGCAAAGATAGTTTTTTTCATACACCATGATATCATTTTTTTCTTTTTGTTTTACCTCTAAGGTACTTATTTCAAACGATTTCGCTAGTTATTATAGTTTCTTAAATTTTCATGAAACCAATCTTTTTAAAAAATGTAAATTTGTCAACTGATTATTGATTGTATCACAATGCTAGATAGAGTTAAAGAACTATTAGAAGAGGTAAATGCTTTTCATTCGGCTTCGAAAGAAGAAATAGAATCTTTCCGAATCAAATATCTTGGAAGTAAGGGCTTGTTGAAAGGGTTGTTTGCCGAGTTTAAAAACGTAGATGCTGAGCTGAAAAAAGATTTTGGTCAGGCACTAAACAATTTAAGAAAAACAGCAGAGCAAAAGGTATTGGATTTAAAAGACGCTGTTGAAAATTCTCAAGAAGAAAAAGGGGTTTATGGCGATTTAACTCGTCCTGCTGAGCCTATTTCTTTGGGTTCGAGACATCCCATTTCTTTGGTGAAGAATCAAATTATTGAGGTATTCAATCGTATTGGCTTTACTGTTTCTGAAGGTCCTGAAATTGAAGATGATTGGCATAATTTTACGGCATTAAATCTGCCTGAATACCATCCAGCAAGAGACATGCAGGATACGTTCTTTATTGAAAAAAACCCTGATACACTTTTACGTACACATACCTCTTCTGTTCAGGTTCGTTATATGGAAAACAACAGACCTCCTATACGAACAATTTCTCCTGGTAGGGTGTTTCGTAATGAAGACATTTCTGCTCGCTCACATTGTATTTTTCACCAAGTTGAAGGTTTGTATATAGACACTGATGTTTCTTTTGCCGATTTGAAGCAAACGCTCTTGTATTTTACAAAAGAGATGTTTGGAAAGTCGAAAATACGTTTGCGTCCTTCTTATTTTCCTTTCACGGAGCCTAGTGCGGAGGTTGATATATACTGGGGTCTGGAAACAGAAACAGACTACAGAATTACCAAAGGAACGGGTTGGTTAGAAATTATGGGATGTGGTATGGTGGATCCGAATGTTTTGGAGAATTGCAACATCGATTCCTCTACGTATTCAGGGTATGCTTTTGGTATGGGGATCGAGCGAATTGCCATGTTGCTCTATCAAATTCCAGATATCCGTATGTTTTATGAAAACGATGTGCGTTTCTTAGAGCAATTTAAGTCTGTTATTTAGTTAAACCTTTTAATGTTAAAAAGTTGGAAAGGAGGTGCGTTCACTTCATAACTCCTTTAAACTTTATAACTTTTCAACCTTCAAACTTTATTCATGAAAAAAGACATTCAAATTCCTGAAGTTTCTGGAGTCAAAGTTGCTGCTGTTTTGGAATACAATGATGTGTACAAGACAGATGATTGGAATATCTACATCATCAATGAAAAGAAGGTTGACTTAGAAATGGTTGTCATTGTCTCTAAGGGTTTTGATGAAAAAGATCAAACTTCTGTGATGCGAAAAAAACTGAAGGTTTTGCCAGCTAATTCTTTTGCGAAAATTGAATTGATTCAACCTGAACTTTTCAAATTGAACAATCAATTTCAAGTGAGTTTCTTTGCTGATAACACCTTGTTTGATAAAACTTTTTTGTTTCCAAAAAATTCGATCAAAGAAGGAAGTTTGCGGATGATTTCTTCATTACAAAAAAGAGGTGTCTTCGCAAATTAATCTATACCATTCTTCTTTTTCTTTTTTTGATCAATACCATCAGAGAGACGGAGCCAATCCGTATCAAAAAAACAAAGATCTGGCGCAGCTTTTTCGTTTGTAAAATGAGTAAATTTGTTTTGTTATGGCAAAATTCTACGACAAACTCACTCCTCGACTTCAAACATTTATTAAGCATCAAAAAATATTTTTCGTGGCCACAGCTCCGGAAGAAGGAAGAATTAACTTATCTCCCAAAGGAATGGACTCGCTTCGAGTTCTTGATGACGATCGAATTCTTTGGTTGAATGTTACTGGAAGTGGAAACGAAACGGCAGCTCATTTGCTAGAAAATCCAAGAATTACCATCATGATGTGTTCTTTTGAGGGTGCTCCCAATATTTTAAGAATTTATGGACAAGGAAGATCTATTCATCCTGTTGATGAGGAATGGAGCGATGTCGTAGATCTTTTTCCTAAAACTCCAGGAACGCGTCAAATATTTGATATAAGCATCGATTCTATTCAGACTTCCTGCGGCATGTCTATTCCTTATTTTGACTACAAAGGTGAGCGTGAACAGCTCAATGATTGGGCAAAAGAAAAGGGACAAGACGGCATACAGCAGTATTGGAAAGAAAAAAATAGGTTGAGTATTGATGGAAAAGAAACAGGGCTAAAATAGCCCCGCTTGTTTATAGTTTCACATACTTGCGAATCCTTGTTTTTTTGAATTCTTCTAGTGCTATTTTGTACAGCTTTTGAGAGGGCCTTAATTCAAAGTCGATTTTATCGTCTATAAAGCCTCCAAGTATGTACAGGCTATCATTGAAAAAGTAGCTTTTAGACGCGTACAATCTTAAGTCTATCAAATAACTTTTTAGCTCTCTAGTTTCGGTATGATACGTCAATAGTTTTCCATTTTCAAAGAGAAAAATTGTTTTGTCTTTTTTGGCAATTGCCGGCTTTTCAAACTGATACAACAACTTTCCTTCCTTTTTAAACCTTCCGGTTACCAAATCTACCGATGCGATCGTACTTGATTCTTTGTCTTCATTACTGTGAAAAAAGTACAGCTTGTCTTCAATTAAGCAAGTTGATACTTCTCCTTTGATAGGCAGTTCTGCCAACTTATACCAATTTCCCGTTTTAGGGTTGTAAGAGTGCACTTTTTTGGTGTAGACCCTTTTACCATTTCTTTTCTCTTTCACCGACCCTCCTAAAGCGATGAGTCTGTTTTTATAGGTGAACGTTTCTAAATCAACTGCCTGGTGTGGGTTAGCGTCATCAACTTGTATGGTTTTGTTCTGAACATCAAACACTTCCACTTTTCCATCTAAATATACTTTGCGTCTGTTTTTTGTCAATCTTTTTCCTCCTAAAATGTAGACTTTATCTCCAATTAATGAGGCGCTATGACTGGCTCTATTTCGAACCTTGATGTCTTCTTTTTGCCATGTTTTATTCTTTACATCGTAAACATAGACTTCATCATTATAACCTTGGTAAGAGTTTAATTCTCTTATTCTTCTCAAAAAGATTCCCAAATCGAGTGTAGCTCCTATCGATCTCTCATCAGCATCCCTCAATGCTTTTTTTGCTACATCAAACTCTTGGGATTTATTTCCACCAAAAACGTAGATTTTATCATCATTTACAACAGATGCAAAAGAGTGCAATCTTTTGGGCATGTCTGGGAGTTCAGCATATTTTAATTTCTCATTGGGCTTGTTTCCAACAACAAATACTTCTTGTAAAGAAATGCTCTTTTTAACTAGGTAGATCTTAAATTTTTCTTCTTCTGGTTGGTACACAATTTCTTTCTCTTGGTAAGAAACGTGTGAAACAAAAAGCTTTTTATTCCATTTTTTAGGAACTCTGAATGAGAATTTTCCTTTTCTGTTGGTAACAATGATCTCTTTATCAACCTGAATGTGAACATCATCTATGGGCTTGTTGGTTTCAATATCTAATACAACTCCTCTAATTCGCTGAGAATGTATCGTAATAGAAATAAGAAAGATGAAGAGTAAGGTGATTTTTTTCATAAGGTAAGGGTTTCAATATTTTGCTGCAAATACCATGCCTGATATTTAATTCCTTTCTTTTTCGTGTTCTTTTAGGTCTTCTGTTAAATCCAATGCTCTCAACTTTTTATTCCTAGCATTCATGATAATTACGGTAAACAGTGTTGCTGTTCCTCCTAGGACAACAGCTAAAGGTGCACCAAATAGTTTGGCTGCGATTCCACTTTCTAAAGCACCTAATTCGTTTGATGATCCGACAAACATTGAGTTCACTGCTCCCACCCGACCACGCATCTCATCTGGTGTTTTGAGTTGTAAAATGGTTTGTCTTATTACCATAGAGATGCCATCAAAAACTCCTGCTAAAAACAATGCAAACACGCTTAACCAAAAGATTTTAGACATTCCAAACAGAATCATTGCTAAACCAAAACCAAACGCAGCAAACAAGAGTTTCTTTCCAGTGTTTTTTGTAATCGGAAGATAGGTTGTTGCCAACATGGTTAATATACTTCCTGAAGAAAGCGCGGCATTTAAGACTCCAAATCCTTCAGAGCCTACATCTAAGACATCTTTGGCAAAAACAGCAAAAATAGCAACTGCACCACCAAACAACACGGCAACCATGTCTAACGTTAAAGCCCCTAAAACTACTTTATTGGTAAACACAAATCGAATCCCAGCCTCTAAGCTGTCTTTTATCGATTCTTGACTTTCCTTATTTAAAATAGGCTTTCTCCTGATTAGAGATACTAGACCTAAAGAAAAAATGACCAATAAAAATACAAGACCCAAGGTATAATGAACACCCATCCAAGCAATGAGGAAACCCCCAAATAAAGCCCCTGTAACTGCTGCTCCTTTCCATGTACTACTACTCCAAGTCGCTGCATTTGGATATACTTTCTTAGGAACAATCAATGCAATTAAAGAGAAAATCGTAGGTCCAAAAAAGGCTCGTAAAATTCCTCCAAAGAAGACCAAAGCATAAATACAGTAAAGGATGGTTGTTTTAGACCAAGACTGTTCAACACTAATTGATGTAATCCAATAAAGACAAAAGCTGATTAGTGAAAAGAGCACAATGCACAGAGCAAATAAGTTTCGTTTTTCTTTTCGATCGACAATATGTCCCGCGAAAGGAGCCATAAAAAAAGCAGGAATGAATTCGCAAGCTCCAATGATTCCTAAGCTGAGTTCATCGTTGGTTAATGAATAAACTTGCCATTCAATCACTACAAATTGCATAGACCATCCAAAAACGAGTGCAAATCGAGCGATTAAAAAAATATTGAATTCTTTAAACCTTAGGGCCGCGTACGGATCTCTTTTTTCCATAAAAAAGTTACTTGGCTTTCATATCCATTAAAATGGAAAAGGTTTCGTTGATGTCTTTCTCTTTCACAACAATAGTCATTTCATTGGTTGTAGAAATGATTTCTTGAAGAGAAATATCGGCCCAAGCCAATTGTTTTAAAATGAAGTAGTAAATACCTGACTGCTCTAGATTCTCTTTCGGTAATTTGATTGTAATAGATGCTAGATTACTTACATGATTGATTAAGTTTTCTTGTTTAAAAAACTCTTCGACATCCTGTTTTAAGTTATCGCTAATGACAATATTTGTCTCAAAAATACCTTGAGAAACAGTAATGAAATAGTCATTGTTTTCAGATGCTTTGTTTAGTATTCTGGCAATCTCTTTTAGTAAAGATGGTGTGTTTCTAAATGTATAGTCATTTAAGTCTGACCGAACAATATAATCTCCAAGAGCTAGAGAAAATTTTCGAATGTTTTTTCGAATTCTTAATTCACTCGCTGGAGACAATCGGTTAATTGCCATCATTACAGCACCTGCCTTCACATCCTTGCGAAGAAGCTTTGATACTTCTGGTAAAATTACTCTTGCTAAAGAAGAAACATTAATCAGCTTTTCATTGAGTGCTTCTTCAATAAAAGGTGTTTTTCTGATGGTTCTCTCTACCGCTTCCTGAATTGTTTTCATGAATTAAAAATTAGACCTATTTGTTTTAAAATAAACATCTTGTTATTTTTTTGTAAAAATATAGAATAAAATTGCGCTTTCTCCTTTCTCAACGTTCTTTTGTGAAAATTTTAGGTGTTATGGTAGTTATGAAATTTGGAGGAACTTCCGTTGGGAGTTCAAATAGTATTGAAGAGGTTACTAGAATTATACTTGCAGAAAAAAGAAATAAAGTGGTTGTTTTATCTGCTTTTTCAGGGGTAACAAACCTTCTAGTGGCTATTAACAAAAAGCATGGAGCACAAGAAGTAGGGATATTAGACCTTATTTTTGAAGTAAAGAGGCGCTGTGAGGAGGTTGTTAAACCTTTATTTCGATCCTCTTTTTATCTTCAATCTGCAGTAAATTTTTTAGACTTAAAAATTCATGAAATTGAAAATCTGACAAGTAATGTTTACAGCGATGAAACAGAAAAACATGTTTTAGCTCAAGGAGAAATCATTTCTACACATATTTTCCAGTTGTATTTGCAAGAGCAAAAGATCAAGTCTCATTTGGTTTCTGCACTAAGTTTTATGTCTTTGGATAGAAATCAAGAACCTGATTTGGATGCTATTACAAATAGCGTTTCTAATTATATTAACAATAGTTCCAATCTTTATATCACCCAAGGGTTTATCTGTAGGGATTACAGAGGAAACGTTTCGAATTTACAAAGAGGTGGAAGTGACTATACAGCATCACTTATTGGTGCTGCGTTGGATGCTGATGAAATACAAATCTGGACAGATATTGATGGAATGCACAATAACGACCCAAGGTATGTAAACGATACTTTTTCTGTGGAAAGAGTTTCTTTTGATGAAGCTGCTGAGCTAGCTTATTTTGGCGCTAAAATTTTACATCCACAAAGCTTGATTCCTGCAAAGAATAATGACATTCCTGTGATTCTTAAGAATACGTTTAATCCAGATCATATAGGAACGACGATTAGCAATAACATTACAAACAAAGGTGTTACTTCTGTAGCTGCTAAAGACGGCATTACTGCCATAAAAATAAAATCGTATCGAATGCTCTTGGCTTATGGTTTTTTAAAAAGAGTTTTTGAGGTATTTGAAAAATACAAAACACCTATTGATATGATTACAACTTCAGAAGTTGCCGTTTCGCTGACCATTGACAACCCTCAGTATTTAGAAAGTATTGTAAATGAGTTACAAGAATTTGGTTCTGTAGAAGTAGATTCTGACTTAAGTATCATCTGTGTTGCAGGCGATTTTTCTCAAAACAAGGAAGGTCAGAGTGCTCAGGTTTTCTCTGCATTAAAAGACATTCCTATTCGAATGATTTCTTACGGTGGAAGCAATTATAACATTTCTCTATTGGTAAAAAAAGAACACAAAGTAAAGGCCTTAAATTCATTAAATACCTGTTTATTTAGAAATCATTCTAATGTTCTTGTTTAGTTTAGTTTGTAGGTGAGTTTTTCGAAAACTTTTTTAGCTTCTTTTCCTTCGTATAAAACTTTGTACACAGCATCTATGATGGGTGTTCTTGCTCCTTTTTCGAGGTTTAACTTATAGGCACTCTTTGTCGCATAATACCCTTCTGCCACCATACTCATTTCAAACATGGCAGACTTAACGGTGTATCCTTTACCAATCATATTTCCAAACATTCTGTTCCTACTGAATGTAGAGTAGCCAGTTACTAAGAGATCGCCCAAATATGCAGAGTTGTTAATGTTTCTTTTCATGCGGTGTACTTTACGTATAAACCGTTTCATTTCACGAATAGAATTGCTCATTAAAACTGATTGGAAATTATCTCCATAGCCTAAACCATGACAAATACCTGCTGCTATTGCATAAATATTTTTTAACATAGCTGCATATTCCGTTCCTATAATATCATCAGAAATTTTTGTTCTTATATAACGTCCTTTTATGCAGCCGCTTACAATCTTCGCTTTTTCTTGATCTTGACAAGCTATCGTTAAGTATGAGAGTCTTTCCATAGCCACCTCTTCAGCATGACAAGGTCCAGTAATCACTCCAATATTTTCAAATGGGATGTTATAAACCTCAAAAAAGTACTCTCCAACAATGTACCCCGATTCTGGCACGATACCTTTAATCGCAGAGAAAATGATTTTTCCTTCTAAGGATTCTGTTAGTTTATCTAGTTCCGACTTCAAAAAAGCAGAAGGAATAGCAAAAATAAGATAGTCGTATTTCTTTACCGTTTCATTGATATCATAGGAAAGGTCTAGCTGTTCAGGATGTAATTCCGCTGAGCTTAGATAGTTTGGGTTGTGTTTGTTTTTTTTGATATGCTCAACAGCATAAATACTTCGCATGTACCACCCTACCGTGCTTACATTTTCAGATAACATTTTTACAATGGCTGTAGCCCAGCTTCCTCCTCCTAAAACGGCTATTTTCGGGTGTGTATCCATGAAACTAAATATTTTGAATCTGTCAAAAGTAAGAATTCTTATTTCTTACATCCAAAGCATACCTGAATTATTATATTTGTTTTTACCTATTTTGAAAATGAAAAATGACTGTACAAATCATTAACAAATCCAAGCATCAAATTCCTGCATACGAAACGGCTCTTTCCGCAGGAATGGATCTAAGAGCCAATATTGATGAAGCCATCTTATTAAAACCTTTGGAAAGAGCGATCATTAAAACAGGCTTATACATTGCATTGCCTGCTGGTTTTGAGGCTCAGGTTAGACCGAGAAGCGGTCTCGCGGCAAAAAAGGGAATTACTGTTTTAAATACTCCAGGAACAATCGACGCCGATTATCGTGGAGAAGTTGGAGTAATTCTAGTAAACCTCTCTAATGAAGATTTTCTTATCCTAGATGGAGAACGCGTTGCCCAAATGGTCGTTGCAAAGCATGAACAAATATCTTGGGAAGAAGTTTCTGTTTTAGATGAAACTGACCGTGGTTCAGGAGGTTTTGGGAGTACTGGTGTTTAATACTTTTAATGATGAAGAAAGAAACAAGAAAAATACTTTCCAATATTATTCCAAAAAGTAATATAAAGGAGTTTCTTAAACTATGTTATTTCAATATATCAACTCCTAGAAAAGTTTCTTTTCTTTTTTCTTCCTTAAAAAAAGAGGGTCATCATCATTGTAGATATAATAGATCTCTTATAAAAACAAATATCCCGCTTTATTATTTGTATAAAGATTTTGGAATCTATACCCACTTCTACGAACCAAAAAAAGACGATGTTGTTTTAGATATTGGTGCCAATATTGGTGTTCTTGCTCTTTATTTTTCAACTTTGTTAAATGATGACGGCAGAATTTATACCATTGAACCTGATCCGCAGAATATTAATAAATTGAATTTTAATTTGTCTTTGAACTCGTCTCTTTCTCCTAAAGTTGAAATTGATAATAGTCTTATTTGGAATGAAAATACAGCTATTGAATTTCATCAAGGTGCGAGTGTTGCTTCTTCAGTCTTCTACAAAGCAAAGAAGGCTAAAACTGTCACTAGGGATGCCGTAACTCTTGATTCTTGGGTCGAGAAAAAGAAACTTGAAAAAGTTAGTTTTATAAAGATGGATATTGAAGGTGCCGAGGTTGAGGCTATAGAGGGAGCGATGAAAACAATTGAAAAATATCAGCCCAATTTTTCAATAGCATCTTACCATATTATCAATGGAAAACCTACTTATTTAAAAGTTGAAGAATTGTTCGAAAGTATAAACTACCCATACAAAACTGTAAAGTTTAATGATACAGAGATTATTACTTTTGCTGGTCCTGCGTTGAAAGAAACTTTACAATCTTAAATATTCTCTAGAAATGAAATCAAAAAATCGAAAAAGACTCATCATTGTATTAATCATCGTTATTCTATTCTTGGTATGGGCAGAATTAGCTGTGGGTATTTTTGGAACTTCTTTTGCAGGTAGCTAAAATCCTTCTTTTTTCTTATTTTCACCTTACCAACTAATTCAAAAATATTATGATCTTAGGTGTCTGTGAATGGTTAAGTACCAAAACAAATTTTCAAGCAAAAGAAATTAGAGTCTTTTTTGTTCTTGCTGTTCTTTTAGCAGGATTCGGTGTGGGTTTGTACCTTATTTTATTTCTTGTGAAGGTCCTTTCTAACTAATCAAATTATTTGCTTAACTCTTTGACCATCTTATACATTCCTCTGTAACTATCAACTAAAAGAGGGTATTGAACTTGCACTTTACCTACTTCTTTAAAACCTAGTTTTTTGTAAAAATACAGTGCTTGATCTTGTCTTACCATGACTTCTAACCACAATTTTTTATATCCTTTTTTTCGGGAAGAATTGATCAACCAAAACATGATTTTGTATCCGATTCCTTTGTTTTGAACCGACTGATCTAAGTAAATTCTATGGAGCTTTACAAAGGTTTTGTCCTTTCTGTAGTTTGTATCTATTCCATGAACAATTCGAACAATTCCAATCACCCTGCTTTCATACAATACAAAAAAATAATCCGCATTATCTTTTCCTAATTCTTTCTCAATATTTTCAATGTTGTAAAGCTCATTTACATACCATTCTCCATTGTCTTTCCAATAATTTAAATAGGCTGGTGCATAAATTCTTTGCATTAAATCACGCAAAACAGAAGAATCTTGAATTTCAATATTTCTCAAGATAAGTTTCTCTGAAATAATAATCGGATTATCGTTTGAAAATTTCTTCTCCATTAAAAACAGTTAAAACTACTTTGGTTTGATTTATTTGTGTTGATGGAATCGTAAATATATCTCTATCTAAAACTACAAAATCTGCTAGTTTTCCTGCTTCTAAACAAACAAAAAAGGCGAAAAGTAAATTCTTTTCGCCTTTTAGTTTAAAATGTATGTTTGTTATTCTTGTTCGTTAATTGCGTCTTTGATTTTTCCTTCTAGCTCTTCCATCAACTCAGGATTGTCTTTAATCAATCCTTTTACAGCATCTCTTCCTTGACCTAGTTTCGTCTCACCATAACTAAACCAAGATCCGCTTTTTTTAATAATTCCAAGGTCCACTCCAATGTCCAAAACTTCACCTACTTTTGAAATTCCAGCTCCGTACATAATATCGAATTCTGCTGTTTGAAAAGGTGGTGCTACTTTGTTTTTTACCACTTTTACTTTCGTTGAATTACCAATCACTCGATCTCCATCTTTGATTTGAGTTCTTCTACGAATGTCTAAACGTACAGAAGCATAGAATTTTAGTGCATTCCCTCCTGTGGTTGTTTCAGGATTTCCAAACATCACTCCAATTTTCTCACGTAACTGGTTAATAAATATTACTGTACATTTTGTTTTGCTGATGGTACCTGTTAACTTACGAAGTGCTTGCGACATCAAACGAGCGTGAAGACCCATTTTAGAATCTCCCATTTCTCCTTCTATTTCCGATTTTGGTGTCAATGCAGCAACAGAGTCAATCACTACAATATCAATCGCTCCAGAACGAATTAAATTATCTGCAATTTCTAGTGCTTGCTCTCCATGATCTGGTTGAGAGATAATTAAATTGTCAATATCTACTCCTAAACTTTCAGCATAAAAACGATCAAAAGCATGTTCTGCATCCACAAATGCGGCAATTCCTCCTGCTTTTTGTGCTTCTGCTATGGCATGCAATGTCAACGTGGTTTTTCCTGAAGATTCCGGTCCATAAATTTCAATAATTCTTCCTCTAGGGTATCCTCCAACTCCCAATGCTAAATCCAATCCTAATGATCCAGAAGAAATCGCTTCTACATCCTCTACAACGCTATCGCCCATTTTCATTACAGCACCTTTACCATATGTCTTATCTAGCTTATCTAAAGTTAGTTGTAATGCTTTGAGTTTGGCTTGTTTTTCTTTATCTGTTGACATGTTTCTTTTGCTAATTTTTAAGTTAAAAATACGAGAAAGCAAGGTACGAAAAACAGAAAGAAGATCATTTATCTTTTTATTTACTTTTTTTTGTTTATTATTGCCTATTACTAACTAAAAAAATTGATTATGAGAAGTTTAATTCTATTTCTTACGCTTACACTTTTTTCATTTTTTTCTTACAGTCAGGAATCTACAGATGAGTTGACTGAAGAGGAGAAAAAAATCTATCTACAAAAAATTGACAGTATTAATAAATCATTTACTTATCAGCATGGAACCATTGCTTTTCTTGATAGTATTGCAGTTTTAAATGTTCCAAAAGGTTATAAGTTTCTAGATGCTCAACAAAGTAAAATTGTTTTAACTGATCTATGGGGAAATCCTCCAGAAGATGTATTAGGTCTTTTATTTCCTGAAGATGTAGACCCTATAGGTGATAACTTTACCTATGCTGTTGAAGTTACTTATTCAGATGAAGGTTATATAGATGATGAGGATACTAAAAATTTAGATTATACTGATCTTCTAGAGCAAATGCAAGAAGATACTAGATTGGGTAATGAAGAGAGAAAAAGACTCGGGTATCCAGAAATTGAATTGGTTGGCTGGGCTTCACCTCCTTTTTACAATCAAGAGTCTAAGAAATTACACTGGGCAAAAGATCTGAAATTTGAAGATTATGATGTTAATACACTTAATTATAATATTAGAATTTTAGGAAGAAGTGGTTTTCTTAATCTAAATGCCATAGGTGATATTACTATTTTACCTGCCGTAAAGAAAGATGTAAATACTATTTTAGATAGTGTTGAATTTACTCAAGGAAATACCTATGAAGACTTCGATCCTAGTATTGATAAAGTTGCTGCTTACGGTATTGGAGGATTGATTGCTGGAAAAATATTAGCGAAAGCAGGTTTCTTTGCATTGCTTCTAAAATTTTGGAAGTTTATAGCTATTGGTGCTGTAGGTATTTTTGCAGCTTTTAAAAAGAAAATTTTTGGATCTAAAGAAGCGTAGTATATCACTTTCTTAACGGGTCTAGTATAACCCTAAGTTACGGGTTAATGTTTCTTATTCTTTTGTTAGCAAACTTACCTATTCCGACTGGGTTATAACTTACCCTTCGACTGCGCTCAACGTAGTCAAATCCCCGCTTGCGGCAGGCAGGTACTGTAATTACAATTATATATTGTTGTGTGTAGTTTTTTTGATTTAGTCATATTCCGATTTATAGAATTCTAAAATTTTTTCAGTTAATTGATTTATTTCTTTTTTCTCTTTTAGTTTAAAATCCGCAAAGAATATCAGTCCGAAAATTATAATAACAATTGGTAAAATCGATTCACGATTAGCTTGTTTAAGATTTTTAAGTTTTTGTCAGATTTGGTTATCGTTTGTTTCATTTCTCAAATTACACACAACATCTTAATATGTGGAATTCCATCTTCTAAATACTCCTCTCCTTGTTGAATAAAACCAAGAGAGTTGTAAAATTTTATTAGGTGGGTTTGTGCGGAAATAAGAATGGATTTTTCCTCAAAGTTATCTGTTATACACTTAATAGATTCCTCTACAAGCTGATAACCATATTTAAACTTTCTTTGGTTTTCTTTCACTACAATTCTTCCGATGCTTGGTAATTCAAAATAATCGCCACTATCAAAGATTCTAGAGTATGCAATCAGCTCATTTTCTTTGTATCCGAAAACATGAAATGCTTTTTGATCTTTGTTATCTATATCCTGATACACACAATCTTGTTCAACAACAAAGACCTCTGATCGCAATCTCAGCATTTCATACATTTCTACAGCTGAAATTTCGTCGAAAGTTTTAATACTAAATACAATCATTAACAAGCAGGTATTTTATCAACGCGTTTTTGATGACGACCTCCTTCAAATTCAGTATTTAAAAATGTTTCTACCATCTTAATGGCCTGCGGAATAGCTGTAAAACGAGCGGGAATACACAATACATTTGCATTGTTATGTTGTCTTATCAATTCCACAATTTCTTTTGTCCAACATAGTCCAGCTCTTATATCTTGATATTTATTAGCTGTCATTGCTACTCCATTGGCGCTTCCACATATCAGAATTCCAAAATCAGCCTTCTTTTCTACAACATCTTTTGCCACTGGATGCACAAAATCCGGATAATCTACACTATCTGTACTATCTGTTCCATAGTTGTTCACAGTGATTCCTTTTGATTCTAGGTATTTTACAATTTCAAACTTATAATCTGGTCCTGCATGATCATTTCCAATGGCGATCGTCATAATTTATTGGTTTTAATGGAATTATCTGACACAAAAATACAAATCAATACCGTTATTAACAGCTTTCCTAATTTGATTTTTATCAATTCTTAATAAGTGATTCGTTTTTAATCAATTGCACTATTTTTCTTAAATGTTAAGAACTATCGGTAATTTTTAAAAAATAAATTTGATTCTTATGAATATTATTACAATACAAGAGTTTCTTTTAAATATGCAATGAAAGTTTTGCTTTTTTAATGAACATTTATCAACATTGAATTTACAATTTATTTACATCAAATCTTCTGAAAAAAATTCAGAAAAATCTGTTGAGAGTTGTTTATAACTTTTGTTAATAAAGTACAAAGAAGTTTGATTTTAAAGCGTTTAATCATTTTATAAACTGTGAATGTTTTTTGATAAGTGATGAATCAAAATTCTAGCCTATTTTTTTATCGTAGAAATTAACAAGCTATTATTATCATCATATTTAAATTTTAAAAAAAGAAGAAATAAATATTAATAATACCTATTGTTGATAAAGTTGAGAAAAGGGAATAATGAAAAAGTAGTTTAGATCGCTTTCTTTTCTGAAGTAAATGATTTGGTAGAATCTTTGGATACAACGATTCTTTCCTTTTTCTCTTTCTTATCTAATTTTTGGTTGATAGAAACCAATGTAATCGTTGTACCGACTACAAAGATGAGGATGAATAAAGCGATTATTTTACGTAAGTCTTTCACTTTTAAAGCTGTTTCTTACTATAAAGACGTGGTATTTTAACAATTGTTACATTTTCCTTAGGAAAATTTTAACTTTTTGTACAAGAAAACACCAACTCTTAATTTATTTGTACTTTGGACGTATCTTAAAAAGAAGAAAGATTTATGAGTAGAAAGCGTAAAAAATTTTATAAAAAGAAAGGAAAAGTAATCAAGGATTTAACGAGAAATATTTTTAAAATCCTCAATGAGGATAGCAGTAAATATTACAACTACAAACAGATTGCTGCGAAAATGGGTATTACCGATACTGACGGAAAAACACAAATTCTTCAGAAACTAGTTGAACTCACAGCGAATAAAAAAATAAAAGAGATCGATCGAGGTAAGTTTCAAATTAATGAAGATCGGAAATATTTCATAGGTACTGTAGATGTTACTCGAACTGGAAATGCATATTTTATCAGCGATTCTTTTGATGTAGATATCTTTATTCCTTCTGTAAATTTAGGAAAGGCATTGCATGAAGATACGGTTCGAGTGTATGTGTACAAAAAGCGCAGAAGTGATAAGTTAGAAGCAGATGTTGTTGAAATTATAGAACGATCTAAAGAAGAGTTCGTTGGAACTTTACAAATGAGTAAAAACTTTGGTTTTGTAATCCCTGACAACGCGAGAATTCCTGTAGACTTTTTTATTGCAAAAAGTAAAATTAATGGAGCAGAACACGGAGACAAAGTCGTTGCTAAAATCACAGACTGGCCAGACAATTCTAAAAACCCATTTGGAAAAATTACACAAGTACTAGGAAAACCAGGTGATCATAATACTGAGATTCATTCTATTTTATTAGAATATGGTTTGCCTTATGAATTTCCTGAAGAAGTAGAGAAATCGGCATCGGAACTATCTGTTGAGATCACCAAAGAAGAAATAAAAAAACGTAGAGATATGAGAGATATCTTAACGTTTACCATAGATCCAAAAGATGCTAAAGATTTTGATGACGCTTTATCCTTTAAAAAATTAGAAAATGGAAATTATGAAGTAGGAATTCACATTGCAGATGTATCCCATTATGTACAACCAAAAACAATATTGGATACTGAAGCCTACAATAGGGCGACTTCTGTTTATTTGGTAGATAGGGTAGTACCTATGTTACCAGAAATGCTATCAAATGGTGTCTGTTCTCTTCGTCCTAATGAAGAAAAACTTACCTTTTCAGCAGTTTTTGAAATCAGTGACAAAGCTGAAATTGTTAATCAATGGTTTGGTAGAACAGTCACTTATTCCGACAAACGATTTGCTTATGAGGAAGCTCAAGCAATTATCGAGACGAAAAGAAATAGTGTTCCAGAGAATGTTTCTTTAACTTCTGAAACCTATGAAGTAGATGAATCTATTTTAGAGGCTATTTTAAAACTAGATGAGATTGCAAAAATTCTTCGAAAAAAGAGAATGAAATCCGGAGCCATTTCCTTTGATCGCATTGAAGTAAAATTCCATTTGAATGAACATTTGGATCCGACTGGAGTGTATTTCAAAGAAGCAAAAGATGCAAACAAATTAATTGAAGAATTTATGTTGTTAGCCAATAAAAGAGTGGCTCAGTTTATAGGAAAAGGAAAAAGAGGACCTACAAACAAAACATTTGTTTATAGAGTTCACGACGAGCCGGATGTTGAAAAACTGGCTGCTTTGCAAAATATGGTCTTTAAGTTTGGATACAAAATGAATACCCAGACTAGAGAGAGTACCACACAAAGTTTAAATCAACTTTTAAAAGATGTTCATGGCAAAGCAGAAGCAAATATGGTTGAAACTTTAGCGATTCGTTCTATGAGCAAAGCTGCTTATACAACCATGAATATTGGTCATTACGGACTTGCATTCGATTACTATTCTCATTTTACATCACCAATTCGTCGTTATCCAGATGTGATGACACATCGTTTATTACAACATTATCTAGATGGAGGAAATTCTCCAAAGGCAGAAGATTACGAAGTAAAATGCAAGCATTCCTCTAAAATGGAAGAGTTGGCTGCAAAAGCCGAAAGAGATTCCATTAAATACATGCAGGTAAAATATATGGAAGATCATAGAGATGAAGAATTTACAGGTGTCATTTCAGGTGTTACCGAATGGGGTATTTATGTGGAAATTATTTCTAATAAATGTGAAGGCATGGTTCGAATTAGAGATATAAAAAGCGATTATTACATTTTTGATGAAGAGCAATTTGCCATTGTAGGTCAGTCTACTAAACACATGTATCAGTTAGGAGATGAAGTGGTTGTGAAAGTAAAGCACACAGATTTAGAGAGAAAACACTTAGATTTTGAATTGATAGAAGATTAAGCATTATTTAACCCTACTTTCCACAATAATTTCCGAAGTTTGACTTTATAAATAGTATATAACTAAAGTTTCCTAACCAAAAACAACATCAAATGAAAAAAGTATTGCTATTATTTATTCTCTTTATTAGCTATTCAAGCATAGGTCAGACGGTCATTACAAAGACACTGGGTGATTTTGATAAAATTAAAGTCTACAATGGTATCAATGTTGAGTTGATACAGTCTGAAGAGCAAAAAATTGAAATTACGGGTGAAAAAGCTGAAAAAGTAAAAGTTAAAAACTCTAATAACACATTGAAACTTACATTGAAGTTTCCAGATCTTTCTGCGGATGGAAAAGTAGATATAAAACTGTATTACAATAAAGAAATTAAAGTGATTGACGCGAATGAAGGAGCAACGATTACTGGAAAAGAAATTGAACAATTACAGTTAGAAGTAAAATCTCAAGAGAGAGCTTTTATTAACCTGGTAGTTAAAATTAAGCACTTAAAAGTGAAATCATCATCAGGAGGGATTATCAAATTAACAGGTTCCTCTAAGAATCAAGATATTGATGTTGATTTATATGGAGTTTATCATGGATATGGATTAGAGGTTTCAGACAATACAACCATTAGAGCTGGTTCGGGAGCAAAAGCAGAAGTAAAAGCAGGAGAAACTTTAAATGCAAAAGTAAGCTTTGGAGGATCTATTTTTTATAAAGGAACACCAGAAATTATTAAAGATAAAAAGGTAATAGGAGGTATTATTAAACAAGTTAATTAATTGAATCCTTTTTGTATCTTTGTGGCATAAAATAAGCAATCAATGAGTGCAACTATATTTTTAGGGATGATTGGAGGACCACAAATTATCATTATTGTGGTAGTCATTTTATTATTATTTGGAGGAAGAAAAATCCCTGAATTAATGAGAGGTTTAGGAAGTGGAATCAAAGAATTTAAAAATGCTTCCAAAGAAGACCCGCAAGACAACAAAATTGAAGATAAAAAATAAACCGAAGAATACTCTTCGGTTTTTTTATACTTAAGAAAGAAGTTAGGAAATTAAAATCTAACTGCAGTTCCAGAGGCAGTCACCATAAGCATGCCACCATGTGCACCTACTGTTTCATAATCTAAATCAATTCCAATGATAGCATCCGCTCCTAAACGAAGCGCATGATCTGTCATTTCACTCAAAGCAGTATCCTTTGCTTCTCTTAAAACGCGTTCGTAAGAACCTGATCTACCACCTACAATATCTCTAATTCCGGCAAAGAAATCTTTAAAAATATTGGCACCTATAATGGTTTCTCCAGTAACAATTCCTAAATATTCTTTTGCTTCTTTTCCGTCTACACCATTGGTAGTTGTTAAAATAATTCTATTCATCTTTTTTCTTGTTTTTTGCTTGTTTCATAGCCTCACCAATCTGATTGCTAGCCGTAAAGCTAGCGACCATGTTATTTAACATATCACTTCCCGCTTGAGGCGAATTAGGAAGTAATATTAAATTACTATTGGTTTCTTCACCAATAGATTGTAAAGTATCATAATGTTGTGTTACAACAATTAAAGCAGACGCTTCTTGAGAGTTGATTCCTACTTTATTCAATACTTCAACAGACTCTTCTAAACCACGGGCAATCTCTCTACGCTGATCGGCAATACCTTGTCCTTGCAATCGCTTACTCTCAGCTTCCGCTTTTGCTTTTTCAACAATCAAAATACGTTGCGCATCTCCTTCGAATTGAGCAGCAATTTTTTCACGTTCAGCAGCATTAATTCGGTTCATAGCAGCTTTTACTTGAGAGTCAGGATCTATATCCGTCACCAATGTTTTAATGATATCATACCCATATTCAAACATATATTCTTTCAATTCTCTTTTTACTGCAATGGCAATGTCGTCTTTCTTTACAAAGACATCGTCTAATTTCATTTTAGGAACCTCAGCACGAACCACATCAAATACAAAAGAAGTAATCTGATCATGAGGGTATTCTAATTTGTAAAAAGCATCGTATACTTTGTCTTTCAAAACAACGTATTGAACAGAAACTTTGATTTTTACAAACACATCATCTAGGGTTTTTGTTTCAACCATGACATCTAATTGCTGAATTTTTAGACTCAACCTTCCTGCTATACGGTCTACTAGAGGAACTTTCATTTGTAAACCAGATTGGCGAATGCTTTGGTATCTTCCAAACCGTTCAATGATCGCAGCAGTTTGTTGTTTCACAATAAAAAATGCTCCGATGAATATAATAACAGCTAGAGCAGCAAAAGCATAGTAAATAGGATTCATAACGTTGTTTTTTAATTAAATTAATACAGTTGGTTAAAGATACAAGAAATTGTATCTATTTACTAGACGCAGAAAAATGAAAATGTTACAGAAAAAAAATAGCCGAATTATTTTCGACTGTTTTTTAATTTATTTAAATACTTATTCCACTTTTTAAATTGTTTTTTAGAAAGAATTTCTTCAAAACTTTTTGTGAGCTTTTCCGTTCGTTGTTTGGTAAGATCTATAAGTGGTTTCAACTTTTTTGCAACTGCTGTATAAGCATTTTGTATGATGGAATAATCTCTGGCAGCTTGTGCACTTTTTTGAGCAGCTTCTAAATTGTTTTTAGAATCAGAAAGTAGAAAACTATTGATTCGAGTGATATCTCTCTGCTCTTTGTTAAAAGTATTGAGAAGAGAGACAATCTTATTGTAATTTTTATCCGATTTTTTGATACCAATTTTCTTGGTCGTTTTTTCAATATCATAAAAATAAATACCAACCAATTTTTCAATATTTACCTCTGGCGGTTTTTGAGCTCTGGTATTTACAGGAGTCCTGTTTACAGGTCTTCTTCCAAATTGAGCGTTGATAGAAAAGGAAGTCAATAATAAAAGAAGAATGATATATTTCGTTTTCATTTTATGAAAAATGGTTTTAACTAGCTAAAAATAAATATTTTATTGGCATCAACAAAAGGTTTAATAGCCTGGGGCTTGCACCGATATAGTTTACGATAATTCAGATCTTATTTTTTGAATTCTGAATAAGGTTTCTTGCTTACCAATCATTTCTATAATATCAAACAAATGAGGTCCTTGCAAAGCACCTACCAAACTCAAACGTAAAGGCTGCATTACTTTACCAAATCCTATTTCTTTATTCGTGATCCACTCTTTTACTATACTTTCGATATGACCAGAAGAGAATTCATCAATACTTTCGATAACAGAAGAAACTTCTTCAAGAATTGAGCCTGTTTGCTCTTTCCATTGCTTTTTTACTGCTTTTTCATCATAAGTCTCTGGAGTTTGAAATAGAAAATGACTTAACTTCCAAAAATCTGATACAAAAACAGCTCTTTCTTTTACCAAAGCAATTCCTTTTTCAACAAAAGAAAGTTCCGTTTCAATTCCTTTTTCTTTTAAAATAGCAGCAAATAAATCAGCCAATTCATTGTTTTCTTTCTGTTGCATGTATTGCTGATTGAACCATTTGGTTTTATCAGGATTAAACTTAGCACCAGATTTACTCACTCTAGACAAATCAAAAGCTTCAATCAATTGCTCTAACGAAAAGATTTCTTGCTCAGTACCAGGATTCCAACCCAACAAAGAAAGCATGTTCACAAATGCATCAGAAAAGTATCCATCTTCTCTATATCCACGTGAAACATCATTCGTTTGTTCATTCTTATATTCTAATGGGAATACAGGAAAACCTAATTTATCGCCATCTCTCTTACTTAATTTTCCTTTACCCACAGGCTTTAATATAAGTGGTAAATGCGCAAACTTTGGAGCTTGCCAATCAAAAGCTCTATATAAAAGAACATGAAGTGGGAGAGAAGGCAACCATTCTTCACCTCGAATCACATGGCTAATTTCCATCAAATGATCATCCACAATATTTGCTAAATGGTAAGTGGGCATCCCATCAGATTTGAATAAAACTTTGTCATCCAAAATGTTTGTATCGATGGTAATTTGCCCTCGAATTTCATCTTCTAAAATCAATGTTTCGTTTTCTGGTGATTTGAAACGAACGACATAATTTTCACCTGATTCAATTCTTTTTTGCACTTCCTCGTCAGATAAGACAAGAGAATTTACCAAACGCCCTTTCTCTCTATTATGCCAATTGTAGATGAATGTTTTTCCTTCTTCTTCGTGCTGTTTTCTATGAGCGTCTAATTGTTCAGAGGTGTCAAATGCGATATAAGCCCAACCATTTTCCAATAGTAAGTCAGCATATTTTTTGTATAAATGTTTTCTTTCCGATTGACGATAAGGACCGTAATTTCCTTTAGAAGGGTTGCTGAGCGCAGTCGAAGCAGGACCTTCATCAAAAGGAATATTACACCATTCTAAGGAATCAATAATGTATTGTTCTGCATTCTCGACATATCGTGTTTGATCGGTATCTTCTATCCTTAAAATAAAGTCTCCTCCGTGTTTTTTAGCAAATAAATAATTATACAAAGCAGTTCTTACACCTCCTATGTGAAGTGGACCTGTAGGACTAGGCGCAAAACGAACGCGTACTCTTTGACTCATCAGTATGATTTTTAGATGGCAAAGATACTTTTCTAAGGCAAGAAATAAAAGGAAACCAGCTTTAACATAAATTTTCAAAAAAGACTTTTTAAAAAGTACTATTTTTATAAGTTCATGAGTTCATTTGACAACATTCAAAAAAAGCTAGAAGTATTTTACAAGAAATACTACACCAATGAGTTGATCAAAGGAAGTATTTTATTCCTTTCATTAGGGCTCTTGTATTTTCTTTTTACACTCTATGTTGAGCTATTACTTTGGCTAAGTCCGTTATCGAGAACTATTCTTTTCTGGTTGTTTATCTCAGTAGAGGGAATTCTATTGTTTCGGTTCATTTTGATTCCCATATCGAAATTGATTCATATTAGAAAAGGAATCTCTGCACTACAATCTTCTAAGATCATCGGTGATTTTTTCCCTGAAGTAAAAGACAAACTATTAAACATTTTACAGCTTAAAACTGAACATGAGGAAACAGAATTAATTTTAGCAAGTATTGAACAAAAATCAAAAGAGATACAACCCATTCCCTTTGCTAAAGCCATTAATTTTAAGAAAAATGTAAAATACACCAAGTATTTGGCCATTCCACTAGCGATCTGGTTGATTTCTCTACTTACAGGCAACACATCTCAATTATCTAACAGCTTGAAAAGAGTTGTCAACTATCAGAAGGCGTATGTTCCTCCAGCTCCTTTTCAGTTTGCTTTAGAAACCGAAAAATTAGAGGTCATTCAAGGAAATTCTTTTGATGTAACGATTACAACAGTGGGAGAAATGGCCCCTGAAGCTGTAAAAATATTTTTCAAGGACCAAGCCTATTTCATGCAAGAAAAAGTAGAAGGTATTTTTTCTTTTACATTTACGAATGTTTTAGAGCCAATGAATTTTCATCTAGAGGCCAATGGTGTAAGATCTCTTAATTACACGCTCAAGGTGATAAAAACGCCCACCATACAAAACATCATTACCAACTTAGATTATCCCTCATACATAAGAAAAAAAGACGAACGAGTAAACAATACGGGAACACTCATCATTCCAGAGGGAACAAAAATAGAGTGGGAGGTAACTACCCATCAAACAGAAGAAGTTTCTTTCATAGAAAGCCAGACCAGAAAGGCTTTTGAAAGGAAAAACAACGATGTATTTACTTTTCAGAAGCAAATATTTAAGAACCTATTTTACCAGATCTCCTCTTCTAACAAAGAGTTATCAGATTATGAAAAGCTTCCTTATTCTGTAAAAGTCATTAAGGATGAATTTCCAACCATCCTTGTACAATCTAATCTAGACAGTCTTAATAACAAAACAAACTTGGCTCAATTTGCAGGGCAAATTTCTGACGATTACGGGATCAGCAAACTTGAGTTGGTCTATTACAATGAAGATGCTCCAGAGAATGTAAAAAAAGTATTGTTGAACACTAGCAGAGAAACAGTTCAAACGTTTTTTTATCAATTTCCAGATCAATTAGAAATGGAAAAAGGAGTTGATTATGAGTTGTATTTTCAGGTTTTTGATAACGATGGCGTTAATGGAAAAAAGAAAGCGATTAGTAAAAAGTTTAGTTTTCGGCAAAAGACTGAGGAAGAGCTTACACAAGAGGCATTAGAAGACCAACGAAAAACGATTAATGATTTAGAAAAAACCATACAGGATCAGAAGAAACAAAAAGATGTTTTAAAAGAGATTCAAAACGAAATCCAAAACAAAAAGAACATCAATTGGAATGATAAGAAGAAGGTTGAAGAATTTGTAAAGAGACAAGAGCAATACAAAGAGATGATGGAGCGTCAGACGGAAAATCTGCAAGAAAATCTCGATCAAATAAAAGAAGAAGATGAGAGTCTGACTGAAAAGAAAAAAGAACTTCAAAAAAGAATAGAAGAACTCAAGCAATTAAACAAGCAAAAAAAGTTGTTAGAAGAACTTCAAAAAATGGCTGAAAAGCTAAACAAAGAAGATCTCGTGAGAAAAGCGAAAGAGCTGGCCCAACAAAACAAACAGCAAGAAAGAAGTTTAGAGCGAATTTTAGAATTAACCAAACGATTTTATGTCGAAGAAAAAACGATGCAAATTTCCAGCAAACTGGAAAAATTAGCTCAAAAGCAAGACAGTGTTATTACTGCTGAAAAGCAACAATTAGAGAAGCAAAAAGAGATCAACAAAGAATTTGATCAAATCTCTAAAGAGCTTCAAGAGTTGCAAAAAGACAATGAGAAGTTAAAAGAACCGATGGATATTCCTGAGATGGAAGAAGAACAGGAAGAAACGAAAGAAGATCTAAAAAAGTCTCAAAAAAGTATTCAAAAGCAGCAAAAAAATCAAGCCAAGCAAAATCAGAAAAAAGCATCTAAGAACATGAAGAAGATGAGTCAAAAGATGCAGCAAGCAATGATGGAAATGCAATCGAATATGATTGACGAAAACATAGATGATTTAAGGAAGATTTTGGAGAATCTGGTTACCTTTTCTTTTCAACAAGAAGACTTAATGGGGCAATTTGATGAGATTTCTGTAAGACATCCCGATTTTGGAAAGAACTTGAAAAAGCAAAACGAAATAAAATCGTATTTCGAACACATAGATGATAGTTTATATGTCCTGTCAATGAGAGTTCCTCAATTGTCGGCAAAAATACAAACCGACCTTTCAGATGCTCACTACAACCTAGGAGAATCTCTAGAAAACTTTGCTGAAAATCGATTCAATAAAGGGATTTCAAATCAGCAATATGTCATGACAGCAGCGAACAACCTCTCCGACTTTTTGAGTGACATGTTAAACAATATGCAAAACAGTATGAGTTCTTCTGGTAAAGGCAAAGGAAGTGGGAAATCATTTAGTTTGCCCGACCTCATTCAAAAGCAGAAACAATTGTCTCAACAGATGCAAAAGGGAATGCAAAAAGGAAAAGGAAAGGAGAATCAAGATGGAAAAGACGGTAAGAAAGGTCAGAAGGGAGAGAACAAAAAGAAAGGTGAAGGGAACGAGCAAGGAGATGAGGAGATGAGTGGCGAATTGTTTAAAATTTACCAGCTACAAAATGCATTAAGGCAAGAGTTGCAAGATGCGATTAAAGAAGGAGGAGAAAAGGCAGGAGATGCTAAGCGTGCATTAAAGACGATGGAGGAACTAGAAAATGAAATCTTAGAAAAAGGATTTAACCAAGGAACGTTACAGAGAATGCAGCAATTAGAGTATCAATTATTAAAACTAGACAAGGCAGCTTTTGAACAAGGAAAAGACAAAAAAAGAAAGTCAAACACAAACCAATCTTCCTATACAAAGCGAAAAATTAAAGAATTACAATTTAAAAAACGCTTTTACAATCAAATAGAGATTTTAAACAGACAATCACTACCTTTGCAGGAAAATTTCGAAAAAAAGGTACAAGAGTACTTTTCGAAGAAAAATAAACAGTGATTACTTTTCATTACGAAACTGATTTTAAATTAAATAATGAAAACCAAACGAAAGTTTGGGTAGATGATGTTGTTCAAAAAGAAGGGTTTAATTTAGGTGAGATCAATTATATCTTTTGTGATGACGAATACCTCCATAAAATTAACATGGAGTTTTTAAAGCATGATACCTATACAGATATCATTAGTTTTGACTATACGCTAGGAAAAGTTATCAGTGGAGATATTTACATCTCTGTGCAAAGGGTCGAGGAAAATGCAAAAGAATTTAATACTACCTTTGACAACGAGTTGAATAGAGTAATGATCCATGGAGTATTGCACTACATGGGATATAAAGATAAAACTAAGGAAGAAAAAAATGTAATGAGGAACAAAGAGGAGTTAGCGATAACTTTTCTAACTAATTAATTGATTATCAATCAATTAATTAGTTTGTTTCACGTGGAACGACTATGAGTTTGTTTGATACAATATATGATGTAATTGTAGTAGGTGGAGGTCATGCGGGCAGCGAAGCTGCTGCTGCGAGTGCAAACATGGGCGCGAAGACTCTTTTGATTACCATGAATTTGCAGAATATTGCACAAATGAGTTGCAATCCTGCTATGGGAGGTATCGCCAAAGGACAGATCGTAAGAGAAATTGATGCGTTGGGTGGCTACAGCGGAATTGTCACAGACAAAACAGCCATTCAATTTAAGATGCTGAATAAGTCAAAAGGACCCGCTATGTGGAGTCCAAGGGCTCAATCTGACCGAATGATGTTTGCCGAAACTTGGAGAAATATGTTAGAGCAAACGGAGAATTTAGATTTTTACCAGGATTCAGTAAACGGTTTATTTTTTGAAGAAAATAAAATTGCAGGTGTAAAAACTGCCTTAGGATTAGAGATCAAGTCAAAAACGGTAATCGTCACAGCGGGAACCTTTTTAAATGGTCTTATTCATATTGGAGAAAAGACATTTGGAGGAGGAAGAGCAGGAGAAGGTTCTTCTACTGGAATTACTGAAGACTTGGTAGCAAAAGGTTTTGAGTCTGGCAGAATGAAAACTGGAACACCTCCTAGAGTAGATGGCCGTTCTCTAGATTATTCTAAAATGGAGGAGCAACCAGGAGATACTCATCCAGAAACCTTTTCCTATTTAGACACCGAAGTTTTAACGAACCAAAGATCTTGTTATCTCACTTATACGAATAAAGAAGTTCATGACTTATTGAGAGATGGATTCGATCGGTCACCGATGTTTAACGGAAGAATCCAATCCACTGGGCCGAGATACTGCCCATCTATTGAAGACAAAATTGATCGTTTTGCTACTAAAGAAAGACATCAAATATTTGTTGAACCAGAAGGGTGGAATACGGTTGAAATTTACGTGAATGGTTTTTCTACCTCTTTGCCTGAAGACATTCAGGACAAAGCCATTCGTTTGATACCTGGATTTGAGAATGTAAAATTCTTTCGATATGGTTATGCGATCGAGTACGATTACTTTCCTCCAACCCAACTGAAACATTCTTTGGAGACTAAACTTGTCGAGAACTTGTTTTTTGCGGGTCAAATTAATGGAACTACAGGTTACGAAGAAGCCGCTGCTCAAGGTTTGATGGCAGGGGTAAATGCAGCATTAAAAGTTCAAGAAAGAGATCCTTTTGTTTTAAAAAGGAGTGAAGCTTACATTGGTGTCTTAATCGACGATTTAATCACGAAAGGTACGGAAGAGCCGTATCGAATGTTTACCTCAAGAGCGGAGTACAGAACATTATTGAGGCAAGACAATGCCGATTTAAGATTGACACCCATATCATACGAGCTAGGCTTGGCTTCCCAAGAAAGGATGGATAAGGTACGAGAGAAGGAAGAAAAAACGCAAAAGTTCATTTCTTTTTTACAAGAACTGAGCGTGTCAAAAGAAGAAATTAATCCTGTTTTAGAAGAGAAAGGATTGGCAACAATTAAGCAATCAATGAAGTTTTACAAGATTGTTGCTAGGCCTCAATTATCGCTTTTGGACTTTAAAAGTCTTGAAAAGTTGAGTGCTTTTATTGAAAAAGAAAAGATCGATTCGAAGATTATAGAACAAGTAGAAATACATTTAAAATATTCAGGTTACATACAGAAAGAAAAATCCAATGCCGATAAATTAAATCGCTTGGAAAATGTTGTAATTCCACAAACATTTAATTACAACAACGTAAAATCACTTTCTTATGAAGCAAGAGAAAAACTAACTAAAATTCAACCAACAACCATTTCACAAGCAAGTCGAATCAGTGGTGTATCACCAAGTGATATTTCCGTATTATTAGTGTATATGGGTAGGTAAGAATGATGGTTTTTATATAATGTTCCATGTGGAACATTTGTCAAAATTTATCAATATGGAAGAAAAAGAACTTCACAGAGGGGTTGTTCCTTTTTTAATTTGTAAAGATTATTTGGTTTCAAATGAGACGTATGAGGTCATGCTAAACAAGGAGCATGATATGTTGGTTACTTCACCTATTCCAGTTGAATTGGAAAAATATTATGAGTCGGAAAACTATCAGTCTCACTACAATTCAAAAAAGTCTTTTTTTAACTTAATTTACAACACTGCTAAAGGAATCTCGTTTTCCAAAAAAAGAAAACTTTTTCATAAGAAAGGAGTAAAACAAAAACTTTTAGATATCGGAGCTGGAAATGGAGACTTTCTTCTTTATTGTAGAAAAAAAGGATGTGAAGTTGTAGGTGTAGAACCAAGTTCTTCCGCTCGAGAAATTGCATTAGAAAAAGGAGTACACCTAAAAGAAACAGTGAAGGACATTAAAAAAGAAAAATTTGATGTCATTACTATGTGGCATGTTTTAGAACACATCCCAGATTTGTACACTTTTTTAGATAATTTGAGAAATTACTTAAAAAAAGATGGAAAATTATTGGTTGCGGTTCCTAATTTTAAAAGTCACGATGCTCAATACTACAAAGAATTTTGGGCAGCATATGATGTTCCAAGGCACTTATGGCACTTCTCACAAAACACGGTTCATAAGCTTTTTGAAAAATTTCACATGACCGTTACCAATACATATCCAATGAAGTTTGATTCATTTTATGTATCGCTGTTAAGTGAAAAATATAAAACAGGAAAACAAAACTATTTCAAGGCTTTTCGTGTTGGATGGAGTTCAAATAAGAAAGCTCGAAGAACTTCGGAGTATTCCTCTCTAATTTATGAGATAAAACATAAATAAAACAGAAGAAGAATCGAGATCAATTGTTGCATTTGTTATTGATGATTTTAGATTGACGATATTTGAATGATGAACATTAAAAATCATAGCTTCTGTATTGAAAGTAACAATGGTTTATGTTACGGTCATAGTGTTCGTGTTATTGGTCTAAGAAGTAACAAAGGAGCGATTTGTACACAAACAATTTAAGCTGATTCTGTGTGTCTATTCTCTGATAATTTTTCTTTTCATACTTCATCAATCGTAATTCATTGATCAGTATCCGTTATTTATCTGAATTCGCACTCAATATTTAACCATTAACCTAAAATAAACACTTCTTAGCTGTTTTTATAGCTTATTTGTGGGATTACCCTCTAAAAAAAAGAAAAGGCATTAGAGAGCTTAAAAAAAAGTCTTAAATATAGTTTTTAACTATTTAATTAGGTTTTCAATATAGAATTTGATTATACTTCTAATTTAGGAGTATAATCCCTAAAATGGTTATGATAAAATAAACTGCCAAAGTCATAGCCCCAGCATAATCTTTTGCAAGTCTTTGACCAATCAATAAAAAGATAAGTGTTAAAGAAGAAAGCATCACTCCGTAGAGAGCAAATGTTTTAACACCCGATGAGAAAATTTCATACAATCCGTAGATCATAAATAGACTTGCAAAAATTTCTGTCAGAACAACAATAGCTAACAAAGGATTAACACCATTCTTAAGGGGAGAATTTTTAAAATGCTCTTTGATAAAATTTACATTCCCTTTCCAGTCCGTAATTTTATCGATACCAGATTGTAAAAAAGTAACGATAAGAAATAAAAGGACAAGAACTTCTGCTGCATATTTTACAAGTATTTCCATATTTAAAACCAAGGTTTTTTATTCAACTGATATAACTCAATAAACTCTTCGTCGGTTTTTGTTAGGTAAACAATTCCTTCAATTAATCCAAGGACTCCCATAGCTGAAGCAGAAAGCCCACAAGTAATAAAAAATCCAATCACAGAGATTAAAAGTATGATGACTCCCTCTGTTGTATACCCCAAAATAAACTTGTGAACTCCTAAACACCCTAGAATAATAGCCAGAATGCCAGCAACCACTCGTTTACTATCTTGTTCTTGTATGGGATTGCCATTGTCATCTACAATTTGCATGAGATATTCAGATTGGTTCGTTGAGTAAATTTATAAAAAAGCATCATCTTTTGGTTCCCATAGTTCTATTTTATTTCCATCTCCATCTAATATCCAACCAAATTTTCCATAATCGTATTCTTCCATTTTACCGAGAATGGTAACGCCTTCTTTTTCCAGCTCAGCGAGAAGTTCAACAAGGTTTTCTACCCTGTAATTGAACATAAAATCTTTTTTAGAAGGTTCAAAATATGTGGTGTCTTTTGGAAAAGGACTCCATTGTGTGGAAGCATTATTTCCTTCTTTATCTTTCCACCAAAACGTACAACCCCACTGGTCTGTATTGAACCCGAGGTGTTTTTGGTACCAATCTTTTGTCTTTTTAGGGTCTTCTGTTTTAAAGAACAACCCTCCAATTCCTGTAACTCTTTTTTTCATGTGCTTAATTTAAAATAACTAATTGATATTTAGTGTGTTAATTTTTGCAGCAAACTTTCCTGTGGCTTAATAAACCTTCTATAAGGATTGTATATTACTTATTTTTGATGGCAGTTTCATAAATATTGATCCATTCCTCGACGGACATTTTTCCCAATAATTCTTTGATCAAATCATAAGGGATATCATCAACTTTTTTAAACCGGACGCAACTTTTTCCCATGTCTAATTTGTACCTAGCATGCTTAGGATACTCTCCTACAAACCAATCATGCAGCTCCTTTTTGGCATACAAACCTGAGTGGTACAGAGCGATAAAGTTTTTTTGTGAAGCAATGTTGATAAAAGGTAAAGGAGGAAATGGCTTACAGTGATACCCTGCAGGATAGATCGACTTGGGAACAAAATAAGCTGGCATACCATAACCCATTCCTGACTCTAAACCTTCTGGCATGTGGTTTTTTATAAGGTTGTGGAGCTTTGTCATTGGAGCTTTACGCTCTTCTGGTAGCTGACTGATGTAGTCTTCAGGTGAAGAAGCTTCGTATTTCATACTATTTCTATTTTTTCTGTAAGATTAATGAGGATAATAAAGATATGATAAAACCAACAAGTACAACCGTGACAAACATCATAGCGGCCATGAAAGAAGGAGAACCCATCGATTCCATATCGGAAATTAATTTTTGTTTCGCTGTAGCTAATTCTTCTCCGAAGAGCGTTTTTTCCAACTCAGTAATAGAATAGTCCGTGTATTGTTGAAGAAAATCTGGATTGATATAAGCGGTATATATAAAATCAATGACAGCAAATCCAAGAGCAACAAAAACGGTAATTAACATTCCCAAACCAAGCGCTTTTCCAAAAGAGATGAGACCGCTGTTTTCTTTATCTCTATAGTGTTTGATGCCAAAGAAAACAAAAGATAGAGAAGCAACAATACTTAAGTAGCCTAAAACTTCCTGTACTTTAAAAGACATGTCTTTCCCAACAAGAAGCATGATTAGAAATAAAACGGCAGCAAAGAGAAAGCTTTGCAAACCAAAACGAACAACTATTTTTTTCATAATGTAAAGATTTAAAGTTGGTCCAAAATTAGAATTGAAATAGAAAAAGTGACTCATACGAAAGTACCAAAGCACTCATTCTAAAGTAGGAAAGCTACAAAATATTCAGTGATTTTGCGATTTGAATTGCTTGGGTTCTTCTTTTTGCGTCGAGTTTTACAAGGATGTTCGACACGTGTGTTTTAATCGTGCTTTCCGTTAAAAAGAGCTTATTTGCAATTTCTTTGTTAGACAATCCATCGGAGATGAGTTGAAGTACCTCATATTCTCTTTCTGTTATTTCCAGCAGTTTAATTTTCTGGTGATCGATTTCTTGATGATTGGTGGGTTCTTTTTGAAAAAAGCGGCGATAAAAGTAAAGCCCAATGATAAAAAAAGAACCCGCAATGGCAATGAGGATGAATTCTAGTCGAAGTTCTCCAGAGATGAGAGAATACTTACTAAGCTGAAACAAGACCAGAAAGGCAATGATCAAAGAGCCGAAGATCAGGATCGTTTTCTTCATTGAAGAAAGTTAACAAAAATTTTCTTTGATTTTGTCAACAATGACTTGAGCTAATTTTTCTTTACTCTCTAAGGTCCACCCAGCAACATGAGGTGATAAAATGACGTTTTCGGATTGAATGAGAAACTCAAATTCTTCAGGAAGATCATTGGTAAAGAGGTTTTCAAAAGAGGATTTTTCGTACTCCAAAACATCCAATCCAGCACCTAAAACCTTACCAGTTTTTAATGCTTCGACTAAATGTTTGGTGACGATACTTTTTCCTCGAGCAGTATTTAACAACCAAAAAGGTTTATGAAATTGGTCAATGAAATCATGGTTCACCATATTGAGTGTAAGTGGCGTTTGAGGTGTATGTAAGCTTACAACATCCGCTCTTTTTTGAAACTCTATTAGCGAAACTTGAGAGGCGTTTTCATCACCGATATTTTCTTTGAGATCATAAAAAATAACATCCACATCGAAACCACGGAGCTTTTTTGCAAAAGCTTTTCCCATGTTTCCATAACCAATAATTCCAACAGTCTTTCCATCCAATTCAATGCCTCTATTCTCTTCTCGTAACCAGCGGCCATCTCGAACTTCTCTATCTGCTTTATTTAATTTGTTGAATAGTGAAAGCAGCATGCCCAAAGCGTGTTCACCCACAGCATTTCTATTTCCTTCGGGAGCAGAAATTAATAACACATTTAATGATTCTGCGTAGTCACAGTCAATGTTTTCCAGCCCAGCCCCTACTCGACCGATGAATTTCAAGTTTGTTGCTTTGTCTAAAAACAATCGATCAATTGAAAAGCGACTTCTGATGACTATTCCATCGTACAGGTGAATTTTCTCTTCGATTTCCGATTTAGTAGAAGTATAATCTTCATGATTTTCAAACCCAAGTTCAGAAAGTTGTTGAATTAACAGAGGATGATTTGTATCGAGATGAAGGATTTTCATTTTTATAGATAACAGAATATTTAGATTGTTGGATTCTTTGATTTTTAGATCATTAGATTAATGTTGAATTGAACTTCGACATCATTTTGATAATTTGATCTAACTTTTTTTGAAGCTGAGATAAATTCTCTTTTGACAAAAAACCAAGATCATTAGAAATCAAAAGTTGGGTTTCAATCTCATAACAAGAGCCTAGAGACATTGATAAAAAACGACTAAAATCTTTATTTGACTTTCTCGATGCTCCTTCAGCAATATTTGAAGCTATGGATACCGTTGCTCTTCTTAACTGAGAAATCAAACCAAACTTTTCATGTTCTGGAAATTCTGAAGTAATATCATAAATGTCTATACAGAATTCTCTACTCAACTGCCAGAATTTTAGATCTTTAAAACGGTGCATAATATTTTCTTTTTTTTTAGCATTTTATTTTACAGTTATATAGACTCCAAAGATCTAACAATATAAGAATCGAATAAACTAACTTAATATTGCTCTTTTTCACTCGGAAAATCCTGCGATTTTACATCGGAAATATACCCTTTAAAAGCATTGGTCATTTCCGTGTGCAAATCCAAATATCTTCTTAAAAAACGAGGATTAAACTCATGGGTCATTCCTAACATGTCATGAGTTACCAACACCTGTCCGTCTACTCCCCCTCCAGCACCAATACCAATCACTGGAATGCTAATTGACTTGGCTACTTTTTCAGCCAACTTCGCAGGAACCTTTTCTAAAACCAAACCAAAGCACCCTAGTTGTTCTAATAATTTGGCGTCTTCTATCAATTTATTTGCTTCTTCTTCTTCCTTTGCTCTTACCGTATATGTGCCGAACTTATAAATAGATTGAGGAGTCAAACCTAAGTGTCCCATAACAGGAATTCCTGCAGTCAAAATTCTTGAAATAGACTCGGCAATTTCACCTCCTCCTTCCAATTTTACCGCATGTCCGCCAGATTCTTTCATGATACGAATAGCAGAATCTAAAGCATTTTTAGAGTTTCCTTGATAGGTTCCAAAAGGGAGGTCAACCACTACTAAACAGTGTTCAATAGCACGAACCACAGAACTCGCATGATAGATCATTTCGTTTAGTGTAATGGGCAATGTTGTTTCATGTCCTGCCATGACATTGGAAGCAGAGTCTCCAACCAAAATCACGTCAATTCCAGCAGTATCTAAAATTTTTGCCATCGTGTAATCGTAAGCTGTTAACATGGAAATTTTCTCTCCATTGGCTTTCATTTCAACAAGAGATTTTGTTGTGATTCTTTTATAGGATTTCTTCGCAGTAGACATTCTTTACTCGTTTATGATTTTGTAAAAGTAGTAAATATCACAGGAATAAGAATCAGTTAATCTTACGTTAATGTTCCACGTGATAAATGTAAAATGATAGAAAAATAAATAGCTTTATGCCTTAAAAATCAACAAAATGACCAGAACTATTGCCACACTCATGCTTTGTGTTTTAACAAGTTTTATGAATGCACAACAAGACACGGAGAAAAAAGCCATAAAAAATGTGATTGAAACTTTTTTCAAAGGACTTCACAAGGGTGACTCTACAACATTGAAAACTACCCTACACAAGGAGATTAAAATTCAAACTACTTTTACCAACAAACAAGGTGAAAAAAAGTTGGTGACTGAGACTAGAGAGCAAATTTTAACGAACGTTAGCAAGAAAAAACCATCGGACAAATATTTTGAGAAGTTACTTTCTTATGATATCAAAGTAGATGGAAACCTTGCCTCTGTATGGACTCCTTATGAGTTTTACTTGAACGATAATTTTAGCCATTGTGGAGCGAATTCATTTCAGCTTTTTAACAACAATGGAAAATGGGAAATCATCTATTTGGTAGACATGAGGAGAAGAGGAAATTGCGACGCTTTGAAAGTCAAAAAATAATGTATATTTGAGTTTTCAAATTCAATGAGCGAACCAACAGCTGTTGTACATAAGTTAGAACCTAACAAGTGGATTGATAACTACTCAGATTATCTCTTCAATTATGCCATTGTTCGTGTAAACAATCATGATTTAGCGAAAGACCTAGTGCAAGAAACCTTTTTTGCTGGGCTAAAATCTGCGAAAAACTTTGAAGGGAAATCTACTGAAAGAACATGGTTGATTTCCATTTTAAAACGAAAAATCATTGACTATTATCGTAAGATCAACTCTAAAAAAGGACAAGCAGAGGTTCGAATGAATTTCTATGAAGATGGAGAAAACGAAGGGAGTTGGATTGAAGAGAGAGTACCACAGTCTTGGGAGAATGAAGCAGAGAAAAAAATTGAATCCAAAGAATTACACAATCAGATCGACGATTGTATAGATCACCTTCCAGAGAAATATGCCATGGTTTTTCGAATGAAAACCATTCAAGAATTTGATACTGAAGATATTTGTAAGGAATTAGACATCACACCGTCAAACCTTTGGGTGATCATTCACAGAGCCAGAACACAACTGAGAAAATGTTTGGAAGAAAATTGGTTCAATAATTAAAGAAGTAATGTTTAAGAACTTTAAAATAACATGTGACGAAGCGACTACCATCTGCGATAAAAACCAGTATGGAGAAGCGACTTTTGTAGAAAAGGTGAAGTTACAACTTCACTTTTTAAGCTGTAAAATTTGTAGGATGTATACCAAGCACAATACATTGCTGACAAAGATTTACAAAAAGAAAGCAAAATCTGATCGTGCTCAAAAAGCAACACTTTGCATGAGCCATGATGAGAAAGAAAGATTGAGGAAAGAGTTTGAGAAATTGAGTGCTTAGGTTTTTTAAAACACAATATAAAACGAAACGAAATTTATACCTTAGATTTCGTTTTTTTATGCGCTATATATGAATTTTCTACCCGAAAAACTAGATCAATACGTTGTTGAACATTCCCAACAAGAGCCCGAAATCTTAAGAGAACTTAGCAAGGAAACTTGGCAGAAGGTGTTAAATCCAAGAATGTTAAGTGGTGCTTTTCAAGGGCGAGTACTTTCCATGATCTCCAAACTCATTCAGCCAAAGAGTGTACTAGAAATAGGCACTTATACAGGGTATTCTGCTATTTGTATTGCCGAAGGGCTTGCCGAAGGAGGTGTGATTCACACGTTAGATAAAAATGAAGAATTAGAAGATCTTCAAAATAAATACTTTGAAAAATCGGGGTATAGAAATCAGATCAAACAATACTTTGGAAATGCTTTGGAGATCATTCCTTCTTTCGAAACCCAATTTGATTTGGTATTTATCGATGCAGACAAATCAAACTATCCTAATTATTTTCATTTGATCATCGACAAAATGAAAAAAGGAGGCATTATACTCTCTGATAACGTTCTTTGGAGCGGTAAAGTGATTGAAAAATTAAACCCAAAAGACCTTGATACAAAGGCTCTTTTGGAATACAACGAATTACTGAATAATGACAATCGAATAGAGACTGTGCTATTACCCATTCGAGATGGATTAACCATCAGTAGAGTCAAAAGTTAATCCTTAAAAACTTCGAGAGCAGGAGTTGCTTTGAGACTAAAATCAAAGAGCGCTTGATTCTCCCAGGGAGATCCATTAAACTGAGCATTCTTTCCTTCAAAAGCAACCCACTCAGCACCCCAATAGCAAATTCCAACTCCTCTATCCAAAGACTTTACAGTTGTTTTTATATCTGACAAGAAAGAACGCTGTCCTTCAGGTGTTGGCGGATATGCAGGTGAAATAATTTGATTTAGATTCCCGATCACATTGTTTGTCTGATCTACCCATCCCAAAGAGAAGGGATAAGAGGTTTCAGCCAAGACAATATTCTGAGAAAAGGCGTTTTCTAACTGCTTTAACTGAGACCTTAAAAGGTTCAAGTTTTTCCCATGCCATTGAGGATAAAATGAAATGCCAATCAAATCATAGTCTAAACCTTTTAGGAGGTTAAAAAACGAAAGAGAGTTATTAGGATCTGCTCTATGGATCATGATTTTCGTTGTAGAATTCACCTTTCGTACAGCTTTTATACCCTCCGAAATTAAAGAGAGAAATTGTTGTTGGTTGGTGTGAATATTTCCAAGAGGATGCAGAAAACCATTATCAACCTCATTCCCGATTTGAATGATATCAGGATTGATTTCATTCATTATTCTTTGGGTGTAATTGTAAACATGGACCTTTAAACCTTCAAAAGATAAGACGTTCCAATCTTTGGGAGCTACTTGTTTACCGGGATCGGCCCAGCTATCGGAATAATGAACGGTTAACCATACCTGAAAACCCATAGTTTTCAATTGATTTGAAAAAGCTTTTACTTCCTCAAAACTTGCATGTTCATCTACAGGCGTATGCCACAAACGCAATCGAACTGTATTTACACCGTTGTCTTTTAGAATGGATAAAAAATCTTGGGAAACACCCGCTCTGTTGAAAAAAGTCAAGCCTTTTGTAGCAATTCTAGGATAGTAAGAAATGTCTACAGCATTGATAAAAATTGAGTTGTTTTCTTGCGGAGGTGTTGAGATGTTTTCTGAACTCTGACAAGCAAGGATGAGGAATAAGAAGATATAGCGGAAAAAAGATTTCAACGTTAGAGATTCCGTTTGATTGGACCCGTCATATCATCAATATTATCTTTCACCTCATTAATCTCTTTGTTAATGTCTTGAGCCAAATCTGTATCTATTCCCTGATTCTTAGCGCTATCATTGATTTCTTTCTTAATGTCGTTTGTAGCATCTTTAATCTGACGCATTCCTTTCCCTAAACCACGAGCAATTTCTGGGATTCGTTTTGCACCAAAAAGCATCACAACAATGACCAAAACAAAAAAGATTTCTGGTCCGCTAATAAATAAAAATGTTCCCATAATATCGCTACAAAGATAGTTATTTCTTGGTCAACATCCGCTTGATTTCATTGAGCTTCATCAAAGCCTCAATTGGCGTTAAAACATCGATATTGGTCGATAAAATTTCCTCTCGGATATCCTCTAACAAAGGATCATCTAATTGGAAAAAACTCAATTGCATGTCTTCTTGTTGTACATTTTTTAAGGTGTCTTTTACCTCTTCATTGGTATGGTTTTTCTCAAGCTGTCTTAAAATTTTAGTCGCTCTGTGCACCACCTGATTAGGCATGCCAGCCAGCTTTGCTACATGAATTCCAAAGCTGTGGTTGCTTCCCCCCGCCACTAATTTTCTTAAGAAAATAATCGTATCCTTCAACTCTTTTATTGAGACATTAAAGTTTTTAATTCGCTCAAATGAAGTGGTCATTTCATTCAATTCGTGGTAGTGAGTAGCAAACAGGGTTTTTGCTTTTGATGGGTGTTCATGAAGATATTCGGCAATCGCCCAGGCAATAGAAATTCCGTCGTAAGTAGAAGTTCCACGACCAATTTCATCGAGCAACACCAAACTTCTCTCAGAGATATTATTCAGAATAGAAGCCGTTTCATTCATCTCTACCATAAACGTAGACTCTCCCATGGAAATATTATCGCTTGCTCCTACTCGAGTAAATATTTTGTCAACGACTCCAATGCGTGCGTTTTGAGCAGGTACATAAGAACCCATTTGAGCTAAGAGAACAATCAAAGCGGTTTGTCTCAAAATAGCAGACTTACCAGACATATTAGGCCCGGTAATCATCATGATTTGTTGCTGATTGCGATTTAAAACAATGTCATTTGCAATGTACTCCTCGCCAATGGGTAATTGCTTTTCAATCACAGGATGACGCCCATTCTTAATTTCAATATCTGTACTATCATCAACAATAGGTCGAATATAATTATTTTCAATAGCGAGTTTCGCAAAAGATAACAAAGTATCCACTTTGGCAACGGCTTGGGCATTCTGCTGAATCGGGTGTACAAAACCAATAATATACTGCACCAAATCAGCAAATAAAGTCTGTTCTAGCTCTTGAATTTTTTCTTCAGCTCCTAAAATCTTGGTTTCGTACTCTTTCAATTCTTCTGTGATGTAACGCTCGGCGTTTACCAAAGTTTGCTTTCGAATCCATTCCTCTGGAACTTTGTCTTTGTGGGTGTTTCTTACTTCAATATAATACCCAAAGACATTGTTAAAAGCAATCTTGAGGCTTGGGATTCCTGTTCGTTCAGTTTCTCGGGTGAGCATGTTGTCCAAAAAGGCTTTTCCTGAGTTTGAAATGGCACGCAAATCATCCAATTCTTGAGAAACTCCATCAGCAATAGCATTCCCTTTGGCAATGTTTACAGGAGCATCTTCAAATAAGGTAGTTGTAACCTTTTCAATCACCTTATCACAATCTAAAAAGGCCTTACCAATCTGTTTTACAGAAGTATTTTTATTTTGAAGCGCACTGTCTTTAACAGGTAAAATAGCTTTTAATGAGTTCTTCAATAGTACAACCTCTCTAGGAGAGACCTTTCCTGTAGCAACTTTAGAAACCAGCCGCTCTAAGTCACTTATCTGCTGAAGTTGGTAATCGCACAGTTCATGAAAATCATCATTCTCAATGAGGTATTTGACCAAATCGTGACGTTGTTGAATCTGTTCAATATTCTTTAGTGGAAGTGCCAACCAACGTTTAAGCAAACGACCTCCCATGGGAGAAACGGTTTTATCAATCACGTTCAATAAAGTAACAGCGTTCAAAGAGGTAGATTGATACAATTCTAAGTTTCGAACCGTAAAACGATCCATCCACACATAATGATCTTCAGCAATTCTACTGATATTTTGAATGTGTTTCACTTTATTGTGCTGTGTTTCAGACAAATAGTACAAAGCAGCACCAGCAGCAATAATTCCTTCTTCTAACTCCTCTATACCAAAGCCTTTGAGTGATTTTACTTGAAAATGATTGTTAAGTGTTTCATAACCATAGTCTTGTTGGAACACCCAATCGTCGAGGTAAAAAGAGTAAAAACGATCATCAAACAATTCTTTAAAACGTTGTTTGTTCTGTTTTTGAACCAAGACCTCAGATGGACCGAAGTTCTGCAGCAATTTGTCAATATACTCCTCATTTCCTTGAGCAACCAAAAATTCCCCTGTAGAAACATCTAGAAAAGAAACTCCTAACAAACGCTTTCCAAAATGCACCGCAGCCAAAAAATTATTGGATTTCGATTGCAATACTTCATCATTCAAAGAAACACCAGGAGTTACCAATTCGGTGACACCTCTCTTTACAATCTTTTTGGTGAGCTTAGGATTCTCTAACTGATCGCAAATCGCCACTCGCATTCCCGCTTTTACAAGCTTTGGCAAATAAGTATTTAAGGAATGATGAGGGAAACCCGCTAAAGCCGTTTCGCTCTCACTTCCCGCCCCTCTCTTGGTAAGAATGATTCCTAAAACTTCGGCAGCTTTTTTTGCATCATCTCCGAAAGTTTCATAAAAGTCTCCTACGCGAAAGAGCAACATAGCATCAGGGTATTTTGCCTTGATGTTGTTGTATTGTTTCATTAAAGGAGTCTCCTTTTTTGCCTTTGTTTTTGCCAAGATTTTGGAAATTTTCAGTTAGCTTTACCGTGTTACTTTACGAGCGATTAAAGATAGAACTTTTTATGAGAAAACTGCGCAATAATGAGCTAGGAAGAATCACAGTTGACGAGTTTAAACAGGCTCGAAAAACACCCATTATTGTAATACTCGACAACATCCGTAGTTTGAACAATGTAGGCTCTGTTTTTCGTACAAGTGACGCTTTTCTCATCGAAAAGATTTACCTCTGTGGCATCACGGCTACCCCGCCACACAAAGAGATTCACAAGACAGCTTTGGGAGCGACAGATTCTGTGGACTGGGAATATGCAGAAGATGGTTTGACTTTAATTAAAGAGCTTCAGAAGCAAGGTGTGGTTGTTGCTTCAATAGAGCAAGCGGAACAAAGCACCATGCTAGACGACTTTATTCCAGACGTCAAAAAGAAGATTGCTGTAGTTTTTGGAAATGAAGTAAAAGGAGTAGAGCAAGAGATTGTTTCTGCTTCCGATATTTGTCTGGAAATTCCACAAAAAGGCACCAAGCATTCCTTAAATATTTCCGTAAGCTGCGGGGTTGTTTTGTGGGATTTACTAAATAAAATGAGCTAATATCTTCCCTTTTTTACGCTACCGATAAGTAGTGATTTTTAAGGATGTTTACATACAAAAAGCTATAATTTTTTGATTTTCTCTAATGATTCCCCTACTTTTAGTCTACAAGTTTCTCTTGAGGGAGATTTGTGTATTTATTTTTAACACTAAAACCAAACGATTATGAAAAGTAAAAAGGATTACACAACAACAATATTTATGGGTAAATTTCCTGGCGGTAATGGAGATGGAAACGGTTCTGGAGGAACTGGAACAGGAGGAGGCGGTGGCGGAGCTGGAACAGGAGGCGGAGAAGGCGGAAACAACAAATAAAAACAGACATCCCTCGGGATGTTTTTCTTTTTATGAGAATATTTTTACTACTTTTTCTTTTTTCAGTTCATTGCTTTAGTCAAAATGATGATAAACGAAACAAACAAAGAGATTCCCTAATAGATGTAGGCCTAAAACAATATCGCAATAGAGATACCATAAATCTTAAAAAAACGTATTTAGGACTTCTAAGAATCTATCACTCTAACTCGGACTCAGTTTCTTTAGCTAAGGTTTATCATTACAAAGCACTGATTTTTAGGATTCAAAACAAACTAGATAGTTCCTATTATTATTATAACCAATCAAAAAATATTTCTATTCGCGTAAAAGATTCTACAGAAGTTGCTAGAAGGTTGTTAAGCATGGCATATATGCAAAATGATGAGCGAGATTACCTTGGAGCAGAGAGTTCTGGTATAGAAGGTTTGCGGTATATAGAACCTTTGAATGAGATTACTTATACAGTTGATTTTTATAATATTTTAGGAAATATTTCTGTGAACATGGGGGCTTATGAGGAAGCCAGAAAAAAATTTAACTATGCAAGGACAATTTACAACAAAAGTGATTCTGAAGAATTTAAGAAAATATGGAAACTATATATATTAAATAACATTGGAAATTCATATTTACTTGAGGGCAATCCTGAGAAAGCAATGATTTTTCTAAAAGAAGGTTTAGATCAAATTAAAACCAAAGAAAAGTATCCAAGACAATATCAAAGTTTGTTAGGGAACTATGCAGAATGTCTCTATTTAGTTGATAGAAAAGAAGAAGCGTGGGATGGATTCTTATCTTTAATTGATTTTAGAAAGAAAATTAATAATCTTTATGGGCAGAGTCTCTCTCACAACGCTATTGCATTTTATCATCAAAAAGAGAGCAATCTTAAAAAAGCCCTTTACCATGCTAAAAAAGGCTATGATTTAGCAAAAAAAGTTAACAACAACGCAACTCGTTTATCTGCTTTGTTAAAGTTAGGAGCTTTAACTTCGGGGAGCGAATCCAAGAGCTATTACCAAGAATATGCGCAGTTGAGTGACAGTCTCAACAACAGAGAGCGCTATTTAAAAAATCAGTTTGCCAAGGTTCGCTATGAAACCGAAAAGAAAGACAAAGAAAATGCAACATTAAAGCTTCAAAAAGAGCAAAACGAGCGGGAAATTGAAAATCAACGCCAACAGAAAATTATTGTCCTACTATTAGGGACTATAGGTCTGCTTGTAGTAATAACATATTTTCGAAATCGTCGTAAGAAGTTGGTGTATGAGACGCAGTTACAAAAAGCAGCCGTACGAGAAAAAGAGCGTCAGCAAATTGCAAAATCATTACACGATGAAGTGGCAGGAGACTTAAGAATGCTACATCAAAAATTGACAAAGAACAATGCAGAGGAAGCAAAAAGCGTTGAAAATATCAAAGAAAACGTCCGAAATTTATCCCACCAATTAAGCAGCACTCGCTTTGATCAGGTGTCGTTTAAAGATCAAATCATTAATCTTATTTCTGATGCTTTTTCTCCTAATTTTAGAATCAAAGTAGAGAGTATCGATACAATTCAATGGGGAGAAATTAACGATAGCATCAAAAGAACTATTTATATTTGTATTCGTGAGAGTCTGCAAAACACCCTAAAACATGCGGAGGCATCACAGTTTGTCATTTCTTTTTCTCAAGAGAAAAAAGAAGTTTTTGTTGAAATGAAAGACAACGGAAAAGGCTTTGAAAAAGACAAAAAGAAAACGGGAATTGGTCTGAAAAATTTACAGGAAAGAGTGGAAGAAATCCGCGGAATATTTTCCGTAGCAAGCTCAGACAAAGGAACACAGACAAATATAAGTATACCCCTTCATGGAAAATAAGATTCGCATTGCTGTTGTAGACGACCACCAATTGATGTTGAAAGGAATTTGCAATTCTTTAGGTGAATATGCCAATTACGAAACAGAATGTTACAGTAGCTGCGATGAAGCATTTGCCGCTATAAAAGAACAGCAAGACACAAATCCTTTTGATGTATTATTCACCGATTTAAGTTTTGACAACCTCACACAAAGCTCTCAAATCGATGGTGGAGAATCGCTGATTTGTAAAGTTAAAAACGAAGGAATTACTATTAAAGTAGGAGTCATCACGGGACACAACGAAACTAACCGCATTTACAATGTGATCAATAACCTAAAGCCAGATGCTTATATTTTAAAAAGCCATTGCACGGGAGAGGAACTTCATTTTGCGGTTCAAAAGATGCTAAGAGGAGATAAATTTTACACGCATGAAGTACATCAGAAAATCATGCGAAGAACTATTGTTCAGATTCAAATGGACGAGGCGGCGATTCAAATTTTAAAAGAATTTCCTAAGCACGCTAAGATTACGAATTTAGAAGGCAAGATTCTAAAGTCGGACGGAAATTTTATGAAGAAAAGAGCCATTGAACACAAATTGACCAATCTGCGCATCGATTTGGGAGCCAAAAACAATACAGATTTAATTTTAAAAGCCAAAGAATTAGGAATTATCGATTAATGTGCGGAAATCCGCTTTTTGGGTTGCGGAAACCCGCAATGATATCTTGATTACTGTCCTTATGTTTGTCTCTCTGATGTTTTATAAATAATTACCAAACAGGGAATATTGCTGATTACAAAAGGGGACGGTAATCAGGAAAAAAGAAAAAGGCAAAGTCTTTCAGCTTCGGTTGAAAGGCTTTTTTTAAAAAACGAGCATAGATTTTGCAATCATAAAGAAGAGGAAAATTCCAAAGATATCGTTGCTTGTGGTAATGAAAGGACCCGTTGCAATGGCTGGATCAATGCCTCTTTTTTCGAGAACGATGGGAACAAAAGTTCCAATCAAAGAAGCCACTATAATTACACACAACATAGAAATAGAAACGGTCATACTTAATTGTGTTTCGAGTCCCATAATAGGCGCTACAGCAATTAAGATAACACCTAAAACAACACCGTTAATTAGGCTCAATCCTACTTCTTTTAAGAGGCGTTTCCATAGGCTCCCTTTTACATTGTCATTGGCCAAACCTTGAACGATAATCGCCGAAGATTGCACGCCTACATTTCCTGCCATCGCAGCGATTAAGGGAGTAAAGAAAAACAGTTCTTTGTAATTGTTCATGGCATCTTCATAACCTTCCATGATAAAAACGCTTCCTAGACCACCAAACAGACCTAAAATAAGCCAAGGAAGTCTTGCTTTTGTCAATTCTAAAATGGTATCATCGGCTTCTACATCTTCTACCAGACCTGCTGCCAATTGGTAATCTTTGTCTGCTTCTTCTTTGATGACATCGACCATATCATCGATGGTAATTCTTCCCAACAAAACATGTTCATCGTCTACCACAGGAATGGCTTCTAAATCATATTTTCTCATTTTGTTGGAAACCTCATCCAAATCGTCGTTTGCATTTACATAGTCTACTTTGGGAATATATACCTCGGAGATGGCTGTTTTGGTTGAGGTAATTAGTAAATCTTTTAAAGACAAACGCCCTTTTAATTTTCCAGAGTCATCAACGACATAAATAGAGTGTACACGAGTTACCTCTTCTGCTTGTGTTCTCATTTCTCGAACACATTTCAAAACCGTCCAATTTTCGTTCACTTTCACCAATTCTTTTGCCATGAGACTCCCTGCGGTATCTTCGTCGTATGAAAGTAATTCTTCAATTTCTTTGACGTGTTCTTCGTCTTCGATCTGAGACATTACGGCCTCCTGACGATCTTCGGGAAGTTCTCCAATAATATCGGCGGCATCATCGGTGTCTAGCTCTTCAATTTCCTCGGCAATCTCTTTGGCAGATAGGTTTCGTAAGATCTTTTCACGGACATCATCATCGAGATCCATTAAAACCTCAGAGGTCTTTTCACTATCCAAAAGTTTGATGATATAAACCGCATCATCGAAAGAAAGATCGTCTAAAATTTCAGCAATATCGGCATGGTGAATCTCTTCAAAATAGGCAACCAATGCAGCATCATTGGAAGCTTCAATGTATGAAGTAATGTTTTCTAAAAGTTCTTTGGTGATTTCAACCGACATGATTTGCGATTTTTTGCGTCAATTCAATAAACTCGTTTACAGTTAATTGTTCTGGACGCATCGCAAATATAGTATCTTCTTTTAAGGAATCCGAAAGATTGAAAGATTTTAAACTGCCTCGCAGCATTTTTCTCCTCTGGTTAAAGGCCATTTTTACCACCCTAAAAAACAGGGCTTCATCTACAGGTAAGGAGAAGTCTTTTTTTCTCGTCAAACGAATGACACCAGATTCTACCTTTGGAGGTGGATTAAAAACAGATGCAGGTACAGTAAATAAGTATTCTGCATCATAAAATGCTTGTGTTAAAACAGATAAAATACCGTAGGTTTTGTTGCCTTCTTTGGCAGCGATTCTCTGAGCGACTTCTTTTTGAAACATTCCAGAAAATTCAGGAACATAAGCTCTGTTTTCTAGAGCTTTAAATACAATTTGAGAGGAAATGTTGTAGGGATAGTTTCCAACAATAGCTACTTGTTCGTTGTTAAAAAACTGGGTGAAGTTTAGTTTTAAAAAGTCACCCTCTACAATTTGAAATTTTTCTTCTGACGTATTTAAGTTCAAGTGCTCTTGTTGAAAATCATGGTGCAGATACGCAATGGATTCAGCATCCAAGTCCATCACAGTCGTTTTGTAGGTGTTTTCTAACAAATACTTGGTCAAAACACCCATTCCTGGCCCAATCTCAAGGACTTGCCTATATCCTTCTCCAGAGAGTGAATTGGCAATTTTTTGTGCGATGTTTTCATCTTTTAAAAAATGCTGACCAAGATGCTTTTTTGCTTTTACAGACATGTTAATTCTTTGTACTGGAAGGATAAAACTCTTTGACAACTTTTAATTCGGTACGGAAAGCAACCATTTTATCAGCAAACCGTTTCAAGCCATCACTTCTTAGCTTAGGAGCATCGACTCGATAATATTCGTCGAGATCTTTTCGGGTTTTTGCGGTGTATTGAACAGAATATGTAATCCCCATTTCTTCTTCAACCAAAACTTGCGTCAATTTTGCGGCTACAAATTTTCCTGTATCTAATACTTCTTGAATGTGATCTTGAATCCAAGAAAGCCATTCATCATGAACACTTTCCTCAATATTTATGGTTACGTTGTATATGTACATGTTTAATGAATTAATAATGAAATGATTAAATGCACCAATGAGTTTTTATAAAAACGTTTCCATTGTTACATTAACACATTGTCAAATTGATTAATTGACGTTGTCTCCTCTGAGTTCTCTATACTTTTTTCTGGCATCGACCAGATAAATACTCGAAGGGTATTCAAAGATAATTTTTTGGTAGTATTCTGAAGCTTTTTCTTGATCTTTTCTATGAATTCTATAAATCTCCGCAAGTTGATAATAGGCATCGTCGACCAAAATTCCCTCTTTGTTAATCGCAACAACTTTTAACAAGTTTGTAATGGCATTTTCAATCTGATTTTCTTTGACAAAAAGGAGTGCTTGATTGTAGAGTGATTCGTCCTCTATCTCTCTTCCTTGATAATTTTTAATAAGTTCAGAATACAATGCAATTGCCTCTTGATTTCTGTTTTGAAAAGAGAGTAAGTCGGCTTTTGAAAACTCATTCAATCCAGAGGGAATAGAATCTCTGGGCTCGTTGTCTGAAATAACGAGGAACAAATCTGCAGCATCATTTGCAATCAGTTGCGTGGTAGACCCTTTCAGTACTTTCAACTGTGCCATTGCCCATTTGAAGTCTCCTTTAAAATAAGAAGTCTGAGCGACTTTAAATCGCGCCTCTTGAGACAAGGGATGGTTTTTAAGCTTTGTTTGCACTTGAGAAAAGTAGATCAATGCTTTGTTAAAGCGATTGGTAAAAACCAACACTTCTCCAATTTTTAATTTGATTCTTGCTTGTTGAAATTTAGAAGATGGAAAAGTCAGTGCTTTTTCAAGTACCTTTTCTGCTTCTTCTGGCTTGTTTCGTTGAAAAGTGAGGTAATCAGCATAGGTGATTTGAAGGGGAATGGTGTTTTTATTCAATCCATATTTTGAAAAGACCTGTTGAAAACGATCGGAGAGATTTTCTTCTTTGAGCTCAATACTCGATTTCAAAATGTACAATTCAGCCTGAATCTTAGCATCGATAAAGTTTGTATTCTCTAAGAAGAATTGATAACATTTTTTAGAGGCACTGAAGTCTTTATCGTTAAAAGCAATCTTTCCAAGCTTAGAGATACCGCCAATAAAATCGGGGTTTCTTCGGAATAAGGCTTTCTCTTGAATCAAGGCTTTCGAGTATTCTTTTTGTTTTGTAAACAGCCAACTCAGCAATTCATTCCACACATTTTTTGGGTTGCTTATGGAAGTTTTTAACAGAGCTCTTTTAAAAGAAATATTGTTTTTGTTTGAAGGATCATCAGTAATGTATCGACTAGCAAATCGTTGAACGGTTCCAATGTAGTTTTCATTTTTTTCGATCAAAGCAATGTACGAATTGAACATTTTATCAAAGTCTCCTTTTTCACCATAAATCTGCGCCACTTGAAACTGATAGTTCAAATTGGGATTGAGTGTCATGGTTTTATTATAGGCTTCAATAGCATTGTCTAGCAAATTGTTTTGTTGAAACATTCTACCAATCATTCCACCTAAGCTCGGGCTTTTATCAATAGCGAGAAGTGCCTTTTCATATTCTTTGAGTGCAAGCTCTTTTTTTTGTTGCCTTTCAAAATTAAATCCTATCTCAACCAACAAATATTTCTGACTCGGATTCTTTTGCAATGCACTTCTTAAAATTTCTTCAGATCTTTGAAACTGATCTGTTTCCTGAAAACAAGTTACCAACCTTTTCATATAGGTGGTGTTAAAAGGACTTTTCTTTAAGAGTGTTTCATAAAGCTGAGCCGCTTTGTTATATTCTCCTTGGCGAAAATAATCTTCTGCAAGAAAAAAATTGCTCTGTGCGTAGTTGAAACCCGCAAAAAATAAGGCGATTATGACGATAAGTTTCTTCATGAACAAATCAAAGATAGGGAACTCAGATGTTAATTTTTTATTAAACCGTGAGGTATTTGCGCCTCATTTTGTAACATTTTGGCATCATAATTGTCTTATAGATAAATAACCAACTGATAATAACATGAAAGACTTAACTAAACAATACGAATTAGCCAAACAAGACTCGATAGAGTTTATGAGATCAGGTCAAATAAGTAACTACTTGAATGCTCTATTAGAGATGAACAAATACAAAAGATTAATGGTAGCGATTGCTGCTAATTAATCAATCATATCAAAACCAGTGTAAGGAATCAAGGCTTCCGGAACTTGAATTCCTTCGTCAGTTTGATAATTCTCTAAAATTCCTGCCATTATTCTAGGCAAAGCCAGTGCGCTTCCATTAAGCGTGTGTGCTAATTGACTTTTTCCTTCTTTATTTTTAAATCGCAGTTTTAATCGGTTTGCTTGAAATGTTTCAAAGTTTGAAACAGAGCTTACTTCTAGCCATCTGTCTTGCGCTGTAGAAAATACTTCAAAATCATAAGTAAGTGCAGAAGCAAAAGTTACATCACCTCCACACAAACGAAGAATTCGATAAGGTAATTTGAGTTCTCTTAAAATTTCTTGAATGTGTTCTACCATGTTGTTTAAAGCCTGATAAGAATTATCAGGATGTTCTATACGAACAATTTCAACTTTGTCAAACTGATGCAAACGATTCAATCCTCTTACATGAGCACCATAACTACCTGCCTCTCTTCTAAAACATGGAGTATAACCTGTACATGTAATTGGAAAGTCTTGTTCCTTTAGCAAATTACCTCGAAACATGTTGGTAATAGGTACTTCAGCAGTAGGAATAAGGTAGAGATCATCTACTCCCACATGATACATTTGCCCTTCTTTGTCTGGCAATTGACCAGTGCCTATTCCAGAAGCTTCATTAATCAAATGAGGAACCTGATATTCGGTGTATCCAGCAGCAGTGTTTTTATCTAAAAAATAATGAATCAGTGCACGTTGCAGGCGAGCACCTTTTCCTTTGTAAACTGGAAACCCAGCTCCAGTAATTTTATTTCCCAGCTCAAAATCGATGATATCATATTTTCTTGCTAGCTCCCAATGAGGAAGTGCATTTTCACTTAATTGAGGCACTTCTCCTTCTCGAAACGTTTCTTCATTGTCTTCATCAGATTGTCCATTAGGAACTGATGGATGCGGAATGTTAGGAATTTGGTATAATAAACTTTGCAATTTTTCAGCAGCATTATTAAGCTCTTCAGAAAGATCTTTTGACTGAGTTTTTAATTGACCTGTCTTTTCCTTTACTAGGTTCGCTTTTTGAACTTCACCAGATTTAAAAAGGATTCCAATCTCTTTGGAAAGTTTGTTGGATTCTGCCAAAACATTGTCTAGTAAAACTTGTGTTTTTCTTCGAGTCTCGTCAGCAGACAAAACCGTTTCAACAATTTCTTCTGCATTGGCAAAATTTCGCTTTGCCAAACCTTCTAAAACGCGTTCCTTATTTTCTCTGATAAATTGAACCTGTAACATGATAGTTTCTCTTAATAAGGCACCAAAGATACAGGAAGTGTGTAAATATTACAATGCTTAAAGAAGATTGTTTTTTAGGTAAGATTCGGTATCTTTTTTGTCAATTTTTAGCTGAGCGATTAAATCTTCAACGGATTCGAATTTCTTTTCCTTTCTTAAGAAATACATGAGTTCAATTCGAAGTGTTGATCCGTATAAATCTCCTTCGAAATTGAAGAAATGAGTCTCTATAGTTTGATGTTTACCATTAACAGTTGGCCTGTATCCAATGTTCATCATTCCAAAATAAAGTGTATCATTTATAATTGAACGGATAACATAAACGCCTGTTTTTGGGATGAGTTTATAATCTTCAGGGATATGGAGGTTGGCTGTTGGAAACCCAATCTGTCCACCTAGCTTTTTACCATCTACAACCTTACCTGTGAGCATATAATTATAGCCCAAGTAGCGATTTGCAGTCTTTAGATTTCCTTCTTGCAAAGCTCTTCGGATTTTGGTGGAACTCACAGAGACATCGTCGATATCCTGAGCTGGTATTTCTTCTACAGCAAAGTCATACAATTCACTATATTCTCGTAATTGATCGATGTTTCCCTCTCTATTTTTCCCAAAGTGATGATCATAGCCAATAATTAGTTTGGAGGTTTTTAATTGATTAATAAGAATGTTTCTAACAAAATCAAGAGCCGTGAGTCGAGAAAAATCTTTACTAAAGGGATGGATAATTAAGTGATCTAAACCCATCATCTTCAATTGATCTGCTTTCTCTTCTATGGTATTTAAAAGCTCAATGGAAACACTTTTCTGTAAAACCATTCTTGGGTGAGGAAAAAAAGTAAGTAAAACAGATTCTTTGCCTTGTTCTTTTGCGGAGAGGATAAGCTGTTTTAAAATTTTCTGGTGACCTATATGTACTCCGTCAAAAGTGCCAATCGTTATAACTGATTTTTTTTTAGGAGAAAAGTTCTCAATTGAATGGGTAATTTCCAATGAAGACAAATTTAAGTTACAAAGGTACAATTCCTAAATTTTATTTTATTGAAAAAAAGAGTCAATGATTTGAAAAAATGACAATCAGGCCCTTCCGAATATCCTAAAAACACAAAGGTTGTTCAAAATGAAAGAAAAAAAATTGTATTTTCGTCTTAGTTAACAAATAATTCACATTATGATTAAAAAGATAATTTTCTTTGCCTTTTTATTGTTCAGCGGATCGCTGGTAGTGGCACAAACATCCATTACAGGAACAGTAAAAGATGCAAAAACGGGGGAGATACTTTTTGGAGCCAATGTTAAGGTAACCGGAAAGGCTGTCGGGACAACGTCAGATTTTGATGGAAACTTTTCACTGACAGTAAATGACAATCCTCCTTTTACCATTGAAATTTCAATGCTAGGGTTTCAAACATTAAAAGTTGAGATTACCCAAAACAGACAAGTTGTTAATGCAGAATTACAGGAGAATGCAACAGCGCTAGACGAAGTCGTGGTCTCTGCATCTAGAACTCCCGAGCGTATCTTGGAATCACCTGTAACGGTGGAGAGATTGGACGCAAGAGCGATTAAAAACACATCTGCTCCTTCTTTCTACGATGGGTTAGAAAATTTAAAAGGGGTAGATATTAACACAAACAGTTTAACGTTTAAGTCGGTAAACACAAGAGGTTTTGCAACATTTGCAAACACGCGTTTTATGCAATTGGTGGATGGAATGGATAACTCTTCGCCAGCGTTAAACTTTGCCATTGGAAATTTATTGGGAATGTCTGAATTAGATGTTGCTACAGTAGAAATTTTACCAGGAGCATCATCTGCATTATATGGAGCGAATGCTTTCAACGGGATCATGTTCATGAGAAGTAGAAGTCCTTTTGATGATGCTGGAATCAGCTTTTCTCATAAGAGAGGAGTTACAGTTCAGGATGCAGCTGGAACAAACCAATTCACAGAATACAACATAAGAATGGCCTATGTTTTTTCTGAAAAATTTGCAGCGAAAGCTACATTATCTGTTTTGGATGGAACAGAATGGTTCGCTACAGATTATAGAAACACAAGAGATGGAAAATACATTGCTGGAGACAGAAGCACAGACATCAACTATGATGGTTTGAACATTTATGGAGATGAAGTTTCTACAAACATTAGAGGAGTAGCCCAAACTTTGGTAGGATTAGGAGTTTTACCTTCTGGTGCAGAGGCTTTGGTTCCTAGTGTTGATGTAAGTAGAACTGGTTATGAGGAAAGAGATTTGATGACTTACAATGCAAGAAGTGTAAAATTCAATGGGGCATTGCATTATAGACCCTTTGGAAATGATGATTTAGAAATTATTTGGAACTCTAAAATTGGTAGAGGAAACACAATTTACCAAGGATTAAACAGATACAATATTGCAGATTTCTTCTTAGAGCAACATCGTTTGGAAGTGAGAGGAAAGAACTTCTTCGTAAGAGGGTATGTGACAAGTGAAGATGCAGGAAATTCTTACGATACGCGTTTTGCTGCAATCAACATCAACCGAAGATGGAAAACTGATAATACTTGGTTTGGTCAGTATGTAGGAGCATTTGTTCAAGCAACTCTAGGAGGAGCATTACCAGCACAAGCACATGCTTTAGGAAGACAGGTTGCCGATACAGGAAGATTCCTACCAGGAACACCTGAATTCCAAGCTGCTTTTAATGATGTAACGAACGATCCAAGTTTAGTTACTGGATCGAGATTCCAAGACAATACAAAATTGTATCACGCAGATGCTAACTATAACTTACGTGATGTTATCGACTGGGGAGAAGTTCAAGTGGGAGCTTCTTTTAGAAGATATTCGTTAAACTCGAAAGGAACAATCTTTACCGACTTTGATGGCCCTATTAACTACGATGAATACGGTGTATATACTCAACTTCAAAAGAAGTTTATGGAAGAAGATCGATTAAAGTTAACAGCTTCTATTCGTTACGATGGAGCGCAAAACTTTGATGGGAACTACTCTCCAAGATTGTCGTTAGCTTATGCAGCAGGAGAAAATAAAGAGCACAACTTCAGGGCTTCTTTCCAAACAGGTTTCCGTTACCCAACGACACAAGACCAATACATTGGATTGGATGCAGGTAGAGCTTTATTAGTAGGTTCTGCGCCAGATAACTTAGACAGATACACAAGTAATCCATTAGCCGTTAGTGGAGGTGGTCAGGCATTTCTTGGAGGAGCAACAACCATTCAATTATCAGGTAGATCTGCTTATGAGAATGCTTTTTCCGCAGCTTCTGTTACCGCTGGTGCACCAGCAGCAGTAGTCACACCATTAGTATCTCCAGAAAAAGTAACTGCTTTTGAAGTAGGATATAGAGGAGTGTTAGATATAGAAGACACTAAAGTAAGTGTGGATTTAAGTGGATATTATAACACATACCAAGACTTCATCTCTACAAAAGCAGTATTAGTACCCTTCTATGGAACTGCAGGAGACAATGCATTGTCTTTATTAGCTCTTCAAAATGGAGATTTCAAAGCATTTTCTGTGTATACAAACTCAGTAGCTAACGTAAACTCTTATGGAGCAGCGATTGCAATTAACACAAAGATTTTTGAAAACTTTAATCTTGGAGTGAACTACACGTATGCTAAGTTTGATTTCAATCAAGCTTCAGATCCAGATTTTGAACCATCTTTTAACACGCCTGAGCACAAAGTGAAAGTTCAATTTGGGAACCCAAATGTGTTTAAAAACTTTGGATTTAATGTGAATGTAAGATGGCAAGATGACTATTTATGGGAATCAACATTCCATGATGCAATAGTTGAATCACGTACTGTAATCGATGCTCAAGTAAACTATACAGTTCCTGAATGGAAATCTGTTTTCAAAATAGGAGGAGCGAACTTAACAGGTCAAGAGTATTTTAGTGCTCCAGGTGTTGGAGCAATTGGTTCACAATATTACTTTTCTTGGACAATTAACAACTAAAACAGAATAAGATGAAAAATTTAAAATATATAGGATTGGTGTTACTTGCTGTGAGTTTTTCAGCTTGTGATGTAAATAACAAATTAGATCCGATTCCTGAGACACCAGTTGTCTTAGAAAACCCAAATAAGGGAACTGCAGACTTTTCTAAATTCGTTTCTGTAGGAAACTCTTTAACAGCTGGATTTACAGACAACGCATTGTTTCAAATCGGTCAGGTAAATTCTTTTCCAAATATCATGTCGCAAATGATGGCTCCTTTTGGAGGAGGCTCTTTTACGCAACCGATGATGGCCGATAACGTTGGAGGAATGTTGCTAAATGGAAATCAGATTTTAGGCCCTAGATTGTATTTCAATGGGACTGGGCCTGCTACTGTTACAGGAACACCCACAACCGAAGTAACCAATATTTTATCTGGTCCATTTAATAATGTAGGGGTTCCAGGAGCAAAAAGCTTTCATTTATTGGCTCCAGGCTATGGTAATCTTGTAAATTTAGCTACAAACTCAGCAAATCCCTATTTTGTCCGATTTGCCTCTAGTCCAAGTGCAACAGTAATAGGAGATGCAATGGCTATGAGTCCAACGTTCTTCTCTCTTTGGATTGGAAATAATGATGTTCTGGGGTATGCGACTTCTGGAGGAGACGGCTCAAACCCAATTACGGATGTAGCCATGTTTACGCAAGCATATACAGCTTTAGTAACTACGTTGACTTCTGGAGGAGCAAAAGGAATTGTTGCTAATATTCCTTACGTAACGTCCATTCCACATTTTACAACGGTAGCTCATAACCCAGTTCCTTTAAACGCTGCAAGTGTAACTCAATTAAATACAGCATTATTCGGACCGCTAATTCAAATTTTAACAGCTTTAGGACAACCAAATAGATTGTCGTTGTTACAAGCAGGAAATAACAATCCTTTATTGATTCTTGACGAAACCTTAACGGATTTGTCCGCTCAAATTACTGGAGCATTACAGTTGAACGGTGTTCCTGCTGCACAAGCACAATTGATGGGGAATCTTTACGGACGAGCAAGACATGCAACGGCTTCTGATTTAGTTACTTTGTCAACGTCGTCTAGTATTGGAACGACAAACTTTTTTGTTCCTGCACCCTTTAATACTATAGGAGTTACTTATCCATTACGAGATTCAAACGTATTAATTCCAAGTGAACAAACTGCAATAAAAAATGCAACAGATGCATACAATGCTGTAATAGCGAACCTTGCCACTGCTAATAACCTAGCCTTGCTTGATGCAAATACATTGCTAACTCAAATGTCTACTACTGGGCTAAAGTTTGGAGACTTTACATTCACTTCAAACCTTGTATTTGGAGGAGCTTTTTCTTTAGATGGAGTTCACTTAACTGCAAGAGGTTATTCCTTCATAGCATATAAAATGTTAGAAGCGATTGATGCTAAATATGGAACAAACTTTAAAAAATCGGGTAATGTACCAAGCCCAAATAATTACCCAACAAATTATCCTAATGGAATATAATTAGAGAAGTTGATACACATAAAAAAAGCGGCATAATTGCCGCTTTTTTTATGCTCTCTATTTTGTAAAAGAGTAGAGCAATTGAATTAAAGACGACAATTCTTTAGGAGGATTGTCGTCATCAAAACCTACACTTTTGTACTCTTTGTCTTTCACTGTAAAAATTATTCTGGTAAACTTTGCTGCGTCATAAGCATGTCTTTTAGAAGGAGGCTCTATCTTGTCTACCGTATTTACATCAATGTATCTGAGAGCAGATAACAAGGATTGGAATTCTTTTTTTGTAAGTAAACGCTGTACTTTTACTTGGTCATTGGATTTATAAGTAATCTTTACCTCTTCGTTGTTTTCTCTATCTATTATGATATTTTCACTGAAACCTCTCGTAATAGCGGAGTACTCTACTTTATCGTAAACAGATTCTGCTTTAGGTGGACAAGCAGTTAAGAAAAGAGAAGCGATGCATAAAAAAATAAGATTCTTCATGGGATGTTTTTTGTAAAGATAGAAAAAGAATATTTTTTCTTTTTAAGAAAGCATTGAAATGGCTCTTTTAAGTCCCTCAACAAGAATGTCTATTTCCTCTTTTGTATTGTAAAAAGCAAAGGAAGCCCTTACAGTACCAGGAATATTATAGAAGTCCATAATAGGCTGTGCACAATGATGACCAGTTCTAACAGCAATTCCTAGTTTGTCTAAAATAGAACCAATGTCATATGGGTGTATGTCATTTACATTAAAGGAAATAACAGAGGTTTTGTTGGACGTTCCAAAAATTCTTAAGCCATGAATCTCTTGTAACTTTTCAGTTCCATATTCCAATAACTCTTGCTCGTAGTTGGCAATAGCATCTATGTCAATTTTATTTACATAATCAATGGCAGCACCAAAGGCAATTCCACCACAAATATCAGGTGTACCAGCTTCAAATTTATGGGGGAGACCTGCATAAGTAGTCTTTTCAAAAGTTACCGTCTCTATCATTTCACCACCACCTTGATAGGGAGGTAATTTTTCTAACCACTCTTGTTTTCCATAGAGAAATCCGATACCTGTAGGACCACAAACCTTGTGAGCAGAAGCCACATAAAAGTCAACATCTAACTCCTGAAAGTCTATTTTCATATGAGGCACAGATTGTGCGCCATCAATCAAAACAGCTGCACCAACATTGTGTGCTTTTTCAATAATCTCTTTTATAGGGTTAATGGTTCCCAGTGCATTCGAAATATGATTACAGAAAACTAGTTTTGTTTTTTCTGAAAGAAGATTTTCATATACGTCCATTTTTAAGGCTCCCTCATCGTTCATCGGAATTACTTTCAACAACGCTCCAGTTTTTTCGCACAGCATTTGCCAAGGAACAATGTTAGAATGATGCTCCAAAGCCGAAACAATTACCTCATCTTCTTTTTGAAGCAGCTTAGAGAAGCCTGAAGCCACCATATTAATGCTATGCGTAGTTCCTGAAGTAAAAATCATTTCGTAAGGATTACGGGCATTAAAATGCTTTTGCAGTATAATTCGAGCTTGTTCGTATTTGTCAGTTGCTTCTTGACTCAAAGTATGTACACCACGATGGATATTTGCATTGTAATTGGTATAATAATCTACAATAACATCAATCACCTGCTGAGGAGTTTGAGACGTAGCAGCATTGTCAAAATAAACAAGAGGCTTTCCATTTACTTTTCGTTGTAAAATGGGAAAATCGTTACGAATTTGATCGACTGGAAACATCGTTAAGGTTTTACAATACAAAGGTAGGGCTTGAAATGCAAAACTTACAACAAACCGATTCTTTATTTCCTATTTTTGTAGAAAACCCAAACCTTTCAGAATGAAAATTTTAAAGCGAATCCTCCTTCTTTTATCTGTAGTCTTAATCTTATTTGTCATTGTAAATTATCCAAAGCTGAATATTCTTTCAGGATACTCTGCAAAAAACACAAGCTCATCCGTTTTTTTAGCCAAAAGAACGTTGGCTTTTACAGATGCTACAGATAATAATTTCTCTCCAGTAAATCTTGCTACTGATAAAGTAAATCTAGCAGAGAAATATGCAACGTCTTCCTCATTAGGTCTGTTAACAAGAAAGGCAGTTTATAGAAAAGGTTTAGGAAGTGTACTAGTAACAAAAGATTTTGATGAAAGTATTCCGCCTCTTGTTCCAGCAAGAACAAAACCAGATATGATGACTCCTTATCCTTATGGAAATGCTACGCAAAAGGATACTGTTTTTGCCAATGTTGATTATGAGAAACTGAATAAAAAAGTGAATTCCATTTTTAATCCAGTGAACAAAACAAGAGCGGTTGTTGTTATTTACAAAGATCAGATTATAGCAGAGCAATATGCAGAAGGATTTGATAAAGATTCTCGCATTTTGGGCTGGTCTATGACGAAGAGCATTATGAGTACAGTATTTGGAGTGATGCAATATCAAGGAAAAATCAATGTGCAAGACAAGGCGCCTGTTGAGAAGTGGAAAAATGACGATCGAAAAGAGATTACCATTCATAATTTATTGCAAATGAATAGCGGTTTGGAGTGGGACGAGAACTACAATGAGATTTCTGATGTTACCAAGATGTTGTTTTTAGAGAAGGACATGACTCAGATGCAAAAAGAAAAACCTTTTGTAGGCAAACCAAACGAAACCTGGTACTACTCTTCTGGAACATCGAATTTATTATCGGGTATTTTACGTCAAAAATTAGGAAGTCAACAAGAGTATTTAGATTATTGGTATCGAGAGTTTATCGATAAGATTGGAATGAACACCATGGTCATTGAAACAGATATGAAAGGGCATTACGTGGGTTCTTCGTACGCTTGGGCGACACCTAGGGACTGGGGGAAGTTCGGATTGCTGTATTTGCACAGAGGAAACTGGAATGGAACACAACTCTTTGCTCCAGAGTGGACTGATTATGTGGCACAGCCTACCCCCACTTCTAGAGGATCTTACGGAGCTCAATTTTGGTTAAATGCAGAAGGAAAATTTAAAGATTTACCGAGAAACATGTTTTATGCCGATGGCTATCAAGGACAATTTGTATTTGTCTTTCCAGATCAAGATTTAGTTGTGGTAAGGATGGCTCTTTCTGGGTTGGATATAAACGATTTTTTAAAGGAAGTTCTAGCGTCTATCAAATAGAGTTCTTATTGTACCGAAGTTTTTTGCCCTGGAGAAGGAACAAAGATATTTTTTATCCTTGTAATAATCCCCTGTAAAATACCAAAAATAGCATCCGACGAAAAACCTCCAATTAAAGCCAAAATACTTTTATTAAACAAATTGATATCTTCAGGATCTTTTAAGTACAATGCTAGAATTTCAGACATTAACAATCCTGCAATAATTCCCAGTAAGATTTGGGATATATAAGAAATGGTTTCTTCGGGAATTAGTGTTCCATTTTTAATGGAATTACTTACGTCTTTTAGTAAAAAGAAGATGACCCCTAAACCTGCAACGGAACTTAAAAACCCTAAATTTAAGAGTAAAGGCAAACCACTTGCTCCTAAAATTCCTTTGTCAAGAGAATCGTTATTGACCTCTGGAGACATCACAGTGGCAATAAATATTGTCAGAAACAAGAGTGCGACAATAATCAGATTTCGTGAAACAGGAATCTTGTTTAGCACCGATTTTCCACTTCCTTCCTGATGCATTTTCTTGGTGTACTCAATAGACTTAGGTGTTGCAGGAGCTACATTTTTACACAAAAGGTTGTGCGCATTGATCAAATCATCTACAGTACTATCTTGAATTAGCTGATTGATTTGTGTATTGATAATAATGCCGTTGTAAACAGCAAAACCAATCATGTTATTAATTTCAGTGGTTAGTTCATGAATTATTTCTTTAGAAATCCCTTGATAGGTTTTTGTAGAAGAAGAACTTGATACTGTTTGAGCAGGTGTATCTGTAGGAGGTTGAGAAGTAGAAATTTCCATGTTTCAAAAGAGTTAAAACATTAAATTTAGAAACAAGAGAACATAAAAAAACGGGTGATTTCACCCGTTTTTAATTTTCTATATTTTTACGTGTTTCGATGTTGTTTTACAGTATCTAACTTAAAGAGATTTATCAAAAACGTTTTTGATAAGCACTTAGAGCGGATACTAAAACCCTTTGCGAGGGTTAGATATCGAAACCAATATTTACACCTAATTTGTTTGCAATAATTCGTGTAATGCGTTCTTTCACCTCTGGAATTTTTACACTTTCCAACACCGTGTTCGCAAAAGCATACATTAATAGTGCTCTCGCCTCTTTCTTAGGAATTCCTCGTTGTTGCATGTAGAAAAGCGCCTGATCATCTAATTGCCCAATAGTACATCCGTGAGAACATTTTACATCATCTGCAAAGATTTCCAATTGAGGTTTTGCATTGATGGTCGCCTTGTCGCTAATCAAAACATTGTTGTTTTGTTGGTAAGCATTCGTCTTTTGAGCTTCTTTTTCAACAATCACTTTTCCATTGAAAACACCTGTAGAACGCTCATCGTAAATTCCTTTGTAATCTTGATGACTTTCACAATTAGGCTCTATATGATGCACCAAAGTATGATGATCTACATGCTGCTTTCCTTCAATAATCGTAATTCCCTTTAAAATGGAATCGATATGTTCTCCTTTTTGAAAGAAGTTGAGGTTGTTTCGTGTGATATTTCCACCAAAAGAGAAGGTGTGAACAGATACGGTGCTTTCCGATTGTTGTTCTATGTAGGTATTGTCTACAAGCGAGGCAGAAACAGCATCGTTTTGAATTTTATAGTAATCTACGGTCGCATGTCTATCAGCAAAGATTTCGGTTACCGAATTTGTCAGCACAGCATTTTTTGTTAAGCTCTGATGGCGCTCAATGATTTGAACATGCGCATTTTGCTCTGCTACAATTAAATTTCTAGGCTGTAGCATAGTGGCTTCTTCCGTTCCTGTAGTAAAGTTGATAATCTGAATGGGTTTTTCTACTTCAGTATTTTTAGGAATGTGAATGTAAGCACCTTCTTTAGCAAAAGCAGTATTTAGAGAAGTCATATTTTCCTCTTTCGCTGCCTTGTTAAAGTAATTCTCTATAACGGCTTTGTATTTTGATTTTGTCAATGCCGAAGACATTAAACATACATCTATTTGGTCATGTGTAGTTTCCGATAAGAAAGAACTGTATTTACCATCGATGAAGACAATTTTGTAGGTGTCTATATCGTGAATAAAATATTTCTTTACATCCGCTAAGTTGACCGTTTTTTCTTTGTCAGGAAAAATGCTGTAGTCTTCCTTTAAAATAGAATTCAAAGAAGTGTATTTCCAAGCCTCCATTTTTTTCGTAGGAAAGCCAGACTTTTCAAAGTCATGAAATGCCTTTGTTCGAATATCATGTACATCTGAATTGATGTTTACTCCGTCTTCAAAAGCAACGTATGATGAAACTAATTTTTCTTTTAAATCCATTGTACTTTAGTATTAAAGTTGGAAAGTAAAAAGTGTAAAAGTCAAGACTTGGCTCAACTTTATGACTTTATACTTTTAACTCATTACCTCTTCTTTAATCCAATCATATCCTTTTTTCTCTAGTTCCAAAGCTAGAGAAGCATCGCCTGTTTTTACGATTTTTCCATCGTGTAAAACATGAACGAAGTCAGGAACAATATAATCTAACAGACGCTGATAGTGAGTAATCACAATCACTGCATTGTCTTTTGATTTTAACTTGTTGACACCGTTGGCAACAATTCTAAGTGCATCAATATCTAAACCAGAATCTGTTTCATCCAAGATGGCTAATTTAGGTTCCAACATGGCCATTTGAAAAATCTCATTTCTCTTCTTCTCTCCACCAGAAAACCCTTCATTCAAAGATCTAGAAAGAAACTTTCTATCGATTTCCAATAATTCAGATTTTTCGCGAATCTTTTTTAGCATGTCTTTCGCGGGCATTTCTTCTAAACCACGCGCTTTTCTAGACTCATTGATCGCTGTTTTGATAAAATTGGTCACTGTTACACCTGGAATCTCAACAGGGTATTGAAAAGAAAGAAAAACACCTTCATGTGCTCTTTCTTCTGGAGCTAATTCACTGATATCTTCACCATCTAGCTCTATAGAACCCTCGGTTACCTCATATTCCTCTTTTCCTGCTACAATAGAAGCCAAGGTGCTTTTCCCAGCTCCATTCGGACCCATAATGGCATGAACCTCTCCAGCTTTTACTTCAAGGCTTAAGCCTTTTAAGATGGCTTTTTCTTCTACTTCCGCATGTAAATTTTCAATCTTTAACATAATTTCAGTCTTAAAGTCTAAATTCCCAAAGTCTAAAGGTTACATTACTAAAGACTTTGCGCTAAAACTTATTTGTTTAAATATTTTATTAAACCACTTATCATTTTAGAAATTTCAAGAACCTTTTCTTTTAGATTATCAAAATCTCTTTTATTTAAATATTCTAAATCAAAAGCCAAATACAATTGTGATCTTACTTCACCTGCAGATGCTTTTGCAACATATAAGAAATAACTAAACTCTTTATCTGTATTTCTTTCAAACCCTTCAGCAATGTTGGAGCTGATAGAAACGGAGGCTCTTCTTATTTGTCTTTTTAAATCATAATCTCTAGAAAACACTTCTGCATTTGTCAATGTGTAAATTAATTTGTTTAACATTCTGGCTTTCTGCCATGCATTAATGTCTTCAAACGAGTTGAACTTTTTCATTTTTCTTTTTCTTCAATTTTTAAATAAACTAATGACCTTTTATCAATAGTTTCTCTCTTTAGATTTTGGCCTTTTCTCTTTAGACTTTTATCTATTCATCATTACCCAACACTTCCCTCTAGACTTATTTCTAGTAATTTTTGTGCTTCAACCGCAAACTCCATAGGAAGCTTGTTCAATACCTCTTTGCTAAAACCATTCACGATTAACGCGATGGCTTTTTCTGTATCAATTCCCCTTTGGTTGCAATAGAACAATTGATCTTCACCAATTTTACTGGTAGTCGCTTCGTGCTCAATCTGAGCGGATTTATTTTTTGATTCTATATATGGAAAGGTATGTGCACCACATTCATTCCCCATCAATAAACTATCACATTGAGAGAAGTTTCGTGCGTTTTCAGCTCTAGAATTGATCTGTACCAATCCACGATAACTATTTTGCGATTTTCCAGCAGAAATTCCCTTTGAAATAATGGTCGATTTTGTATTCTTCCCTAAGTGAATCATCTTCGTTCCTGTATCCGCTTGCTGGAAATTGTTGGTTACAGCAATGGAATAGAATTCTCCTACGGAGTTGTTTCCTTTTAAAATACAACTAGGATACTTCCAGGTTACAGCAGATCCTGTTTCTACTTGTGTCCACGAGATTTTAGCATTGGTTTCGCACAAACCTCTCTTGGTTACAAAATTGAAAACCCCTCCTTTTCCTTCACTGTCTCCAGGGAACCAATTTTGTACTGTAGAATATTTGATTTCAGCATCATCCATGGCAATCAACTCTACCACAGCAGCGTGCAATTGATTTTCATCTCTTTGCGGAGCTGTACACCCTTCTAAGTAACTAACGTAACTACCTTTATCTGCCACAACGAGTGTTCTTTCAAACTGACCAGTTCCTCCTTCGTTGATTCTAAAATAGGTAGACAATTCCATAGGACATCTCACACCTTTTGGAATGTAACAAAAAGATCCGTCAGAAAACACAGCAGAATTTAAAGCTGCATAAAAGTTGTCTTTAGGAGGTACTACAGAACCAATGTATTTTTTGACCAATTCTGGATATTCTTGGATGGCCTCTGAAATAGGCATGAAAATAATTCCCTTTTCAGCTAGTGTTTCTTTAAAAGTAGTCGCTACGGAGACAGAATCCATAACAATATCTACAGCAACATTTGCCAATCTTTTTTGCTCTTCAAGAGAGATTCCTAATTTCTCGAAAGTAGCTAACAACTCAGGATCTACCTCATCTAAGCTATTGAGTTTCGGCTTTTGCTTGGGAGCAGAATAGTAAGCGATGTCTTGGAAATTTGGTTTAGCATACTGAACGTTTGCCCACTCAGGCTCTTCCATCTCAGACCATATCCGAAAAGCTTCCAAACGCCACTCAGTCATCCATTCTGGTTCGTTTTTCTTTTTAGAAATAGCACGAACGATATCTTCATTAAGTCCTTTGGGAAAGGTCTCACTTTCTATATCCGTGTAAAAACCGTATTCGTATTCTTTGGTTTTTAATTCTTCTCTTAAGTCGTCTTCTGTATATTTCATATACTTCAGTTATAATGTTGAAAAGATAAAAGTTATAAAGTGGATTTTAAATATTTAATCAAACCACTCAATAGCTTTGATATTTCAATTATCTTTTTATTCAAATTTTTAAACATACCATCAGATATGTAATTTAAATCTTTTGCTAAATACAATTGAGATCGTACTTCTGCAGAAGAACCTTTTGCGATGAATAAGAATCTTAAAAATTCTTTTGTTGTATCTCTTTCGTAACCTTCAGCTATATTAGAAGATATTGAAATACTAGCCCTTCTTATTTGATCTCTTAATCCAAAATCACTAGAAAAAGAATTACTTTTCTCTACGATTTTGTATATCTCTAAATTAAATTCTCTTGCTTTTTTCCACGCGAGAATTTCTTCGAATGAACTGAACTTTCCCATAGCATTATTTTTTTCATAATTATCTTTTTAACTTTTTCCTTTCAAACTTTTAAACTAGAGAGAAAAACTCTCCCCACACCCACAAGTTCTATTGGCATTCGGATTGTTGAATACAAATCCTTTACCATTTAAACCTCCTGAATATTCTAAGGTGGTTCCTACTAGGTACAGAAAACTTTTCTTGTCGACAACAATTCTTACATCATTGTCTTCAAAAACTTTATCGTTTTCTTGTTGGCTTTTATCAAAGTCTAGATCATAGGAAAGCCCAGAACAACCACCACTTTTTACACCAACTCTTACATAATCGTTAGTAGCATCAAAGCCGTCTTCTGTCATTAACTCTATGACTTTCTTTTTTGCGGTATCGGAAACTTTAATCATAACTTTAATATAGATTAAATCTAAATTGTGAATGCAAAGATACGATATAAGTCTGAAACCACCATCCAGACTTACATTAGAATGATTTATTTAACGATTAAATAAATTTATTAGTTCTGAAAAGAAGGATTGTTTACAAAGTCATTGTCCGTTAACGTCAATAAAAATGCTTTCAAATCAGCTTTATCTTTAGGAGATAGCTGAACACCACCTTGATTTACTTTTTTCATGAGAGGATCAACTGTCGGAGAGTTTTTTAAACCCTCACTATAGTGATTGATGACTTCTTCTAAGGTTGCAAATCGACCATCGTGCATGTAAGGAGCGGTGAAAATAAGATTACGGAGAGATGGAGATCGAAATTTTCCATTGTCATTAGGATCGCCAGTAACAGCCCCTAAACCTAAGTCTTTAAAAGTAGCATCCAATCCGTTATTGTGAAATTGATTATCAGTCCAAAGAGGATTGTTTTCACTTCCATGGCAATGGAAGCAATCGCCACGAGCTTCGTCCATAAATACATTGAAACCATTTAGCTCTTCGGGTGTTAATTGAGCGTTTCCTAAGAGGTACTGATCAAATTTTGAATCCCCAGAGATGAGTGTTCTCTCAAACTGTGCAATAGCTTTGGTGATTGAAGCTGAGTCTATTTTTGAGGTCCCAAATGCTCGTAAGAATAAAGTAGGATATTCACTGTCTTGCTGCAGCTTGTTCGCAACAGTCGTCCAATTGCTGTGCATTTCAATTGGGTTTTTCACAGGTTCTAAAGCTTGACGCTCTAAGCCTAATTCTTTTCCTCCCCACGTAAATCGATTGTCGAAATTCCAAGCCAAATTAAACAAGGGCATCGAGTTTCTGGTGCCAAAGGTACCATCTACACCATCACTAAATTGCTGTTGGTCAGTAAAAGCTTTTTTAGGATCGTGGCAACTTGCACAAGATTGTCGATTGTTTTTAGAAAGTTGCTTATCAAAAAAAAGCTTTTTCCCAAGAGCGATTCCTTCTTGAGTAAGAGGATTGTCATTGGGAATTACTGGGGCAATTAGCTTCTGTGAAAATAGAGTAGGTATTTCTAAATTAACGGCAACGGGTTTGTATTCTTCTGGAGGATTGACCCCTGAACCACTACATGAAATGAGTAACAAAAAAGACCACAAAAGAAGAAATCGTTGACACATTTTTACGGGGTTACATTTACCAAGCTAAACACATTGGCTCCATTTTGACTCATTTGAACTTGAGCACTAAAATTGGGCATTAATACAGTATTCAAAAGGTTTAAATTCCACCTATTAGGATTTGAGAACCACTCATAAAGATTCATTTTCACATTGATTTGAGTATTACTCTCAACGTTTACAGCTCCTAAATCGACAACGAGAGAAGTGTCTAAAAAAGTAGGATTGTTAGGATCGGCTCTATCTACCGCTCTTATAGCGTGATAATTAAAAGGAGCTTCCATGCTATTAACATCTAAATACTTTCCATCAAATTGCATGTAATGGTAGCCACCACCTAACATACTTGGGACATTAAAATTTGCAGTATTTAAATCGGCATAAGCCCCGTCTACATTGTCTTGATTGCTGAAGCCAAACCGAAAAGTAACACGGGTGTATTCACCAGGGAAAATGGATTTAGAGGTTGTAAAACTTAGATTTTGATTATTGGTAACATCCACTAAATTATGCTCTTTAAGTGAGACAATTTGTCCGCTTTTATGAGTGAGTACAATATCTGAAATGACATACCTCAATCGTTCAATACTGATTTGCTGACCATTTTCGTTGGTGAATTTTATGGTATTAAAATCGGCATTGGTTACTGCAGTGCTTTGCCAAAAATGACTAAAGTTAAAGGTAATACTTACTGGTTTGAGATTGATTTCAGCATCGTTTGTACAGCCTAAAAAAAGCAAACAAAAAGATAGATATATTAAGTTTTTTAATTTCATGTTTCAATTTAGTTTGACGAGTAAAAGATCTGTAAATCCTTTATTTTCTGTTAAATCTCCATTGGAGCTACTCGTTTCTCCGATGGCAATAATACTTCCGTTTTTGAGTTCTGCATGGTCGTAGGCAAAATCAATTTCAGAACCGCCAATAGATCGTTGCCATAAAAGCTGTCCCTGATTGTTTACTTTGAGAATCCAAGCATCGTTTTGACCTTTATTTTCAGTTAAGTCAATATCAGAACTTCTTGAGCTTCCCGAAATAATATATCCACCATCTGAGGAAGCTATTATAGATCTGGGAACATCAAAATTTGTTCCACCATAAGATTGGTTCCAAAGCAGATTACCGGTACCTGATATTTTGATAAGCCAGACATCTGCTGCGCCATTATTTTTACTGACATCGATATCGTTACTTCTAGTATCTCCAACAATTAAGAAATTTCCATCTTGTGAAGGAATGATTCCTCTAGCCTCATCAATCTCAGTACCACCATAGGACTTTTCCCAAGCTAAATTCCCTCTGCTGTTTGCCTTCACAAGCCAAAAATCGTAAGATCCTTTGTTTCCTGAAATATCTACGTCATTACTGTCGGAAGAACCCACAAATAAAAATTCACCAGATGTAGTTTGTACAATACCAAAAGGAGTGTCTGTAAAAGACCCACCATAATATCGAGACCAAACAACACCTCCTGCAAGATCTACTTTAAGTGCCCAATAATCGCCTCCCGCATGTTTATTCGAGTTTCGACCACTATTTCCTGAGCCACCAGAGGCGGTAACATCTAAAACACCTGCAATCATTAGATGATTGTCTGATGTTTCTATTAAAGTAATTCCTTCATCACTTCCAGAGAATCCGTACGATTTTTGCCAAAGAAGATTTCCTTGCGCATCTGTCTTGGCTAACCAAAAATCTCTAAGGCCGTTGTTTGTAGAGGTATTGCCATCTGAACTGGCAGAATACCCTAAAATAGCAAAACCGCCATCTGACATTTGTATGATATCTCTTCCTCGATCGTCACTGGAGCCACCATAAGTTTTATTCCAAAGCAAATTTGCATTTTGATCGAATTTTAAGAGCCAGTAATCAAAACTATCATTGTTTTTGTTTGTGATATCTCCGTCAGAGCTTTGCGTGTAACCGAGTACCACAAAGCCGCCATCAGAAGTAGCAACAATAGATTGCCCTACATCATTCTTCGAACCACCATAATTTTTCACACTGCTAATAATCCCCTGAGAAACTACAGGTAAAGGACTTCCAGTATTAATCTCCTGTTTTGAGCAAGCCAAAAAGAGAAATACGAGAAAAAATGCAGAGATTTTTTGCATTACCTATTGACTTTTTTTGATGATGAAAAGACCGCCGTTTACATCACTAACAATGATGTTTCCACTGGCAAAATAAGGATAGACACTCCAAACACCATTGAAAGAAGCGTTGTCATTCGTCGGGTAGGTGTCAAAAAAAGCAGTTTCGGTCATGCTTTTATTGGCAATTCCTGAAATATCAATCATACGAACACCTGCTGTGTAGTTAGATAAGAAAAAAGTATTTCCTTTCACATAACCATTATGATCAATGGCCTTCGTAGGTCCAAAATACGTCATATGTACAGTAGGGTTGTCTAAATCTGAAAAGTCAAAAACAACAGACCGGGTATCCATTCCAAAATTTTGCTCATCGAGTTCGTCTCCTAGAATGAAATATCTCATATCTTCAGTAAACCAACCTTGATGTGTATAGCCCACAAAATCATAGCCAATAGTGGCAATTCTGGTGGGATTGTTTTTATTGGTCACATCTACAATGGCAATTTCGTTTTCATTGTTGCCAATAAGAATTTCTTTGCCAGTATGATCTGTATCTGGTCCATTGTATGTGATCACTTGTGCATCATGAGAATAGGCATCGTTTCCATATCCTCCAGCAGCAATAGGGTTTTTTGGATTGGAAATATCAACAAAATGAGGACCTCCATTAAAACCAGAAGTACCTACTGCATAGGCATAACCATTACTTTCATTGATAACGATATTATGTGCATTTCCAAAGCCACTGTAGTGGGCATCTGCAGAAAAGGTTTGTGGAGAAGAAACATTTCTCAAACGCGTTAAATCAAAGACTTGCATTCCATGATTATTAGCTTCACTTACTACAAAAGCATGATTTTGATAGACCTTTACATCTCTCCAAGTACTGTTTACCGTATGTGTAGGGAGTTGTCCTAAAATTACAGGATTCACAGCATCAGAAATGTCTACAAAAGCAACTCCTGTATCTGTGCCAACAAGCGCATACTCTCTCTGAGTGGTTGGATCTGTCCAGCCCCAGCAATCATTTCCTCGAGTACCTCCTAAAAGGGAGTTAGAAATATTAGCAACTAAGTCATATCCATTACAGGGATATTGTCCTGCTGCCCCATTTGTACAAGGAATAATCTGATTGCTAGTATTTGCATTATTACCACCCCAAAAAGGATCATTAGATTTTTGGCAAGAAAAAAGAAAACTTGCAAAAACAAATGAGATAAGGGCTTTTTTCATCGTTATTTCCGAATTAGTTTTTTTGAAATTGTATGGTTAATTCTTACAATAAATATGCCGCTAGGCTGGTTTTCAAAAGGAATAACGAAAGAAGGTTGGTTAATATTTTCAAAGGAGAGGATTTTCTTTCCTAAGATGTTGTAAACCACAACATTTTTTATAAGCTTATTTTGTGTTGCTGTTATTGTTGGGTTTTTTTCTGATGAAGGATTCGGAGAAATGGAAAAAGAGGACAAAAAATCTTCGTTAGAAGTCGATAGCGTTCCACTTTTTCTAACGATAAAAAGACCAGAATCAATATCATTAATGATAATATTTCCACTAGCAAAATACGGATATACGCTCCAAGCACCATTAAAACCAGTTGAATTGCTTGAAGGGTAAGTATCGAAATAGCCAACTTCAGTCATAGAATTTGTTGAGGCAGCAATGTTTGCAATATTTAATACCCGCATTCCAGCTCTGTAATTTGCCATGAAAAACTCATTTCCCTTCACATAGCCATTATGATCAATTGCTTTTGTAGGACCCAAATAGGTTGATGAAAGACTTGGATTGTCTAAATCCGAAAAATTAAAAACAAGTGTTCTAGAATTCATTCCAAAATTTTGCTCGTCTGTTTCATCTCCTAAAATAAAATAACGATGATCTTCCGTAAACCAACCTTGATGTGTATAACCAAGCTGGTTGTATGTAATATCAGCTATTTTAACGATACTATTTTTATTCGTTACATCTAGTATAACAACCTTTGTTTCGTTACTACCAATCAAAATCTCTTTTCCTTTGTGTTGTGTATCTGGACCGTTATAAGTAACAACTTGAGCATCATGAGTCACGCCTTCGTTATTATAATTACCGAGACTTGTTGGACTCGTAGGGTTTGAGATGTCTACAAAATGAATACCTCTCCCAGTGTTTTTACAATCGACTAAATAAGCAACTGCAGAAGCTTCATTAATAACAATATTATGACAACTTGTTACACCATTATAGACAGCATCTGCTGTAAATGTTTGAGGAGAAGTTACACCGCGCAAACGAGTAAGATTAAACACTTGCATCCCATGTGAACCTACATTATCAGCGACAATAAAGGCATAATTGCCATAGATTTTAACATCACGCCAAAAATTTGCAGACCCACTTTGAGTATCGATTCGACCTAGAAAAATTGGATTTGTAGGATTAGAAACATCTACAAAAGCAGTACTATTTGTCATCGCAGCAATTGCATATTCCTTTCCAGTTGATGAGTCGGTCCATCCCCATACATCACTTCCTTCTGGATTACCGATGGTATTCGCCAATGTTGAAATTGGAACCAAAGCCATTAAATCATAACCATTACATGGATAAGATCCCGCAAAGCCTCCAGAGCAAGGGGTTTGGGAGAACATTATAAAACTGAGAGAGAGCGCTCCTAAAAAGAGTAATTTACGTTTCATATTTAAAGGTTTAACCTAACAAAGATAACAGATTCCAAAGATTGATTGCGAATTTATATTCTAGATGTAACTATCTTTGCAGCATGTTAGAAGATAAGAATCAAGCAAGAACATCACTGTCTGAACTTGGAGAGTTCGGATTGATCAATCATATTACCAAGCATTTTACTTTAAAACAAACTTCCACCGTCAAAGGAATTGGAGACGATGCCGCTGTTTTAGAAGCCTCAGAACAACAAACACTCATCACTACAGATTTATTGGTAGAAGGGGTTCATTTCGATTTAAGTTATATGCCACTAAAACATTTGGGTTACAAATCGGTAATGGTAAATCTTTCCGATGTTTATGCCATGAATGGAAGTGCGGAGCAGATTACGGTTTCGATTGCTGTTTCCAATCGTTTTCCTTTGGAAGCAATTGAAGAATTGTATGCTGGAATTCAATTGGCTTGCGAGACGTATGGCGTTGATTTGATTGGAGGAGATACCACTTCGTCGACCAAGGGAATTTTAATTTCGGTGACTGCTATTGGTAAAGTCAATAAGGAAGATGTTGTATACAGAAGTGGAGCAAAAGATACGGATTTGATTGTTGTTTCGGGAGATTTAGGAGGAGCCTATTTAGGATTACAAGTTTTAGAAAGAGAAAAACAAGTTTTTCAGGTGAATCCTAATAATCAACCTGATTTAGATAACTACTCTTACATTATAGAACGACAGTTAAAACCAGAGGCTAGAAAAGACATTCCAAAGTTATTACAGGAGTTGGGAGTAAAACCAACGGCTATGATCGATATTTCAGATGGGCTTTCTTCAGAGATCATGCATATCTGTTCTCAAAGCAAAGTGGGTTGTAAGATTTACGAAGATAAAATTCCACTAGATCCTCAGGTCATTTCTACTTGTGAAGAGTTTGATATAGATAGCACAATGGTAGCATTGAGTGGAGGTGAAGATTATGAATTGTTATTCACGGTTTCGATTGATGATTATGATAAAATCAAAGCGAATCCTCATTTAACTGTTGTAGGGCATATTACAGAGCAAGCGGCAGGAATGAATTTAGTGACGAGGGCAAATCAAGAGATTGAATTGAAAGCGCAAGGATGGAATGCTTTACAAAGTTAGAAAGTTAGAAAGGTTCAAAGTGAAAAAGTTTGATAATTGATCACTGATAAAGCTGTGTCATTCTGAGCCTGCCTGTTCGTCAGACAGGGAGTTTTCTGGATGGAAAACGACGTGAGAACCTCAAGGTTTTGAGTTAAAAAGTTCTAAAGTGAGAAAGTTGCAAAGTGAGAAAGTTGCAAAGTGACAAAGACGAAAGTTATAAAGTTTCAAAGTGAAAAGAATATTTTGAGTTTGTAAATATATTTTCGATTTTCCCAACAACCAACAACCAACAACCAACAACCAACAACCAACAACCAACAACCAACAACCAACAACCAACAACCAACAAC
>JANQMD010000004.1 GCA_028280265.1 Flavobacteriaceae bacterium | reverse complement strand
CAACCTTATACCATCACCGAACCTACGGTAGTGAACTTATCAGGAGTGACTGTTTCGAATTACAATGGATTTGAGATTTCTGGATTTGGTTTGAGCAACGGAAGCATAGACATTACCCCGGCAGGCGGAACAGGAGTGTACAGCTATACTTGGGTAGCGAGTAATGGAGGAGTGATTCCGACGGGACAGGCGAATGGTCAGGATTTGACAGGACTAGTAGCAGGAGATTACCAAGTAACAGTAACCGATCAGAATGGATGTACTTATAGGCAATCATGGACACTGAGACAACCGCAAGAGCTATTAGTACAAGAAGTGTTAGCTTCCCATGTAAATGTGCGATGTTTCGGAGATGCAACGGGAGTGATAGAAATAGGGATTACGCAAGGCTCAGTAGCTCCTTATACATACACGCTAACAAATGCAGGAACAGGAGCTGTTGTACAACAGACAGTGCCAGCTATCACCGCTTTGAATCACACTTTTAGTAATCTAGGTGCAGGCACTTACAACGCAAATGTTACAGATGCCAACGGAAACTCTACTCAATTGCTCAATATATTAATTGATACGATATCTTCAGAAATTATTGTAGGAATAACTACCACAGATTTAACTTGTTATAATAGTAATAACGGGTCTATTAACTTATCTGTATCTGGAGGAGTAACACCATATACCTATACTTGGAGTGATTTAGGAGGCGGTCCTGTAAGAACAAATTTGGCTGCAGGAACATACACCGTTACTATCACTGACAATGTAGGCTGTCAGCAAATTCGCCAAATAGACATCTTAAATGCACCACTCTTTGATATCTCTCCTGTTGTAAGAAATATCTCGTGTTCTGGACAGAATGATGGTTCTATTGAATTGAATCTAGCGGGAGGTCAGGCACCTGTTGTAGTTACCTGGGCAGATGATGCTTCTGCAGGAATAAATCGATTTAATTTAGCTCCGGGAACCTATGAAGTTACAATAACAGAAGGAAGAGGGTGTTCTATAAATAGACAATTCATTATACAACAGCCAGCGCCATTGACACTAGATGGTGTAATAACCAATGCACAAGCTTGTAATGATCCCAATAGTGGAGCAATTGATTTATTAGTATCTGGGGGAACTGCTCCCTATACTTTTAACTGGAATAACGGTTTTGCGAGCACTGAAGATTTGAATAATATTTCAGCCAATAACTACACAGTAGTTGTAACTGATAGTAGAGGATGTCAGGCAACACGCCAGTTTACCGTTGTCCGTCCACAACCTATTAATGCAGTAGTTACATCTACTGTAACAGCAGATTGTAATACACGAATTGTAACCCAGCGAAACGAGCTTGCTATTACTGGAGGAGTAGCCCCTTATACCATTAATTGGACAGGAGGAGGAACTGTAAGTGGTACAAATAATGAAATTATGGAGGCGACTCAGAGTGGTACATATACTGCAGAAATTACTGATGCATTGGGTTGTGTACGAATAGAAAATATCGTCATACAACTTCCAGTGATTGGATCGGCAAGCTTTACGTATACTTCACAAGGACTAACACAGTTCGGGGCATTGGCTATTGAAGATCCTATTACATTTAACAATACCTCAACTGGAGACGCAATTAGTTATTTATGGGAATTTGGAGACGGAACCACATCGACTACACGAGACCAAACACATACTTATTCAAGGCCAGGTCGTTATGAAGTTCGATTAACAGTAAATTATCCTTTTAACTGTTCATATACCGTTTCTCAGACTTTAGATATCACACTAGGATACGATCTTGTAATTCCCAACGGATTTACACCCAATGGAGACAATATTAATGATGTAATAAGACCCGTGTTCTTTGGAATGAGTGAGGTAGAAATGAGGATTTATGATACTTGGGGTTCACTGATCTATTCAGAAAAAGGAGGCACTTTGTCGGGTTGGAATGGATTGAAAAATGGAAAAGAAGCTGAAAATGGAAATTATATTATGCGAGTAAAAGCAACTGTTTTTTATGGATTGGTTATTGAAAAAAGCGGTCCAGTAACATTGATTAAATAGATTTAGAGATGAAGAAGGTTATTATAATTTTACTTTTTGTGGCTACAAAAGTTGCTTTTGCCCAAGACCCAATATTTACGCAGTCATTTTTAATTCCAGAGACAATCAATACAGGATTTACGGGTTCACAGGAAAGTTTTAGAGCAGGAATTATTCACAGAGTACAATGGCCTGGGGTTAACTTTAGTATGAATACACAATTTGCATTTGCAGATACGTGGGTAGAAAGCATAAATTCAGGGGTTGGAGTTAGTATTATCAATCATCAAGAGTCTACAACTCGCTACCGTTTTTCGCAAATCAATTACAATCATTCTCTTGCAATTCAGCTTACGAATTCTTGGTATTTTAGACCCAGTATATCAGCTGGATTAGGAATGAAAAGTTTTGGTTTTCAAAACTTGCTGTTAGAAGATCAAATTAACATTCGTACAGGGATTATCAATACGGCAACAATTGATCCCGCTTTGCTCAATGATCAATTAATGTTTGTAGACTTTAGCGCCTCAATGTTGTTTAATAATGAAAGCTCTTGGTTTGGTTTTACACTCCGACATTTAACCAAACCAGATATCGCTTTCACATTTCAAGGCAATGTACCCTTAGAAATGTTTTTCTCGGCTCATGGTGCCATCAATGTCATGGATTTTATTCCATCATTCAATAATTCCTTTGGGGATAATCATAAATTGTATGTACTAGGGAATTATATGAAACAAGCTCAATATTCGAGAATAGACCTAGGCTCTCAATGGGTGTACGACCGTTTTTCTCTTGGGATAGTTGGGGTAATGACTCCAAACAGAAACAACACCTTAAATGATAACTTTCTCGCTTCAGTCAATGTCCTAGCAGGATTTAAGTGGGAAGGTTGGAAGTTTAGCTACTCTCAGGATTTTACTACAAATAGTATAGGAAACACAGGGGGAATTTATGAAATAATGATTACCTATGATTTTGGCGATACGAGAACAGGTGGAGCCAGATGTCCTAGAATTTTCTAGAAAATTAAATGATGTTACTTTAAAGTTGAATAACCACTTTTAGTCATCTTTTTCTCTTTGATTGAATCTGTGCTGAATGTACAGTTTTACAAATAACAAGGTGATTAAAGGAGGGAACAAACCTTTAAAAATTGAAAAATAAAACTCGTTCCAGCCAGTTAATTTTACTTTTGATATTTGTGCTAAAATCAACTCACCATAAGGTTGAGCTTCGAAAAAACAACTCATTATTAAATTGTATCCCAAATGAAATCCAAGCCCTAGCATAATGGATTTTGTTTTGTAAAAAGCGTAAGCCCAAACATATCCTGTAAACCCCGTAACTACAATTACATAAATAATTAGAAAGATTCTTTCTCCCATTATTCCGTATGAGAATACGTGGTAAACACCAAAGCAAAGAGCCGAGATAAGTATTGCTTTTTTTGCACCAATCTTTTGAATCAAAATATAAAGAATCGCACCCCTAAAAACTAGATCTTCTGTCAAGGCTGATCTTAAATGATAGACAAAAGCATTCCATAATAATGAATAATTGATAACATTTGATTTCCACTTTATTTGTTGAAATATAGTTTCTGCATAAATAGTTGTTGAAACTATAGCAGCCATTGCTAAAAACCCGATGACAAATTGAATAATTCTACTTGTATTCGGAACTATGCCTAATACAGCGATGTCTTTTTTCTCAATAAAATGCAGCAGCATCCATGAGATTACTATAATGACTAATAATCCTAACATTGATATGTCTGTTTTAAAAAGTTAGATTGATTTCGATTTCAAAAATGAAATCGAAAGGGGGTAATAAGAAGTTTCAGAATTTAGAGCTGTGGAGATGTTTTTAATGGTCATAACAATGCTAAAAAGAACAATAAATCCAGTCAAGAAAAAATTGTAGCCAGGAAAAGGGAAGAAGAGTAGCAATGAAATAACAAAATACAACATCATTGAACTGTGAAAGTTAACAATAGCTCTTCCATGCTGGTCATAGATTTTATTGTCATTGGATTTGTGAATCCATAAAAATAGTGGGAATAGGATACTTGCAAAAGGGATCACCAAGCCAAAAAATGGAGAGGCATGAAATAGCAACATCCATTTTCTTTGAATGACTTCCTCATTTGGATTGTCAATGGGAAGTAAATCATTTACCTCAATATCTAGTCCAGCTGCTAAAAGTTTTATGGTTTGTAAATGCGGTTGGGTTTCACCTTTCTCAATTCTTTGTATTGTTCTAATTCCTACCGTTGTTTTTTCAGAAAGGTCTTCTTGCGTGTAACCTTTCAGTTTTCTTTGATAAATCAGATTTTCACTTAATGATGCTATTTTCATTTGTTGAATTTTGATACCACAAAGTTAGGATCGAAGCCTAGAAATTGTAGCGTCATTTGCATGTCACCTATCTGTCATTTTCAGTATACATGGTAGTTAACGCAATATAAAACAAAAACTTCGCCTAGAAGAGGTTTTCCTTTCAGCAATTTTTCCCTAAGAATAATTACCGAAGAACAATAACGTACTCATTGTTACAAAACACCAAAAATCATTATTTGTACCGTATACAGTGCTCTCCTATTATACAACTAGCGATCAGAGAACTTGCAATCAAGCACAAAAGTATTTTGAAAAACAGTTGAAACATTCAAAATTCTTAAATACTTCTGGAGAAAAAGAACAAAATACTTTTTATCATAAGATGATGGCAAAAGTAGACGCTTTACATCAGTTAATTGAAGCAGAAAATGTATTGGAATTTGAATAAACTACATCGGAGCAAGCACACATATGAATTGATAGTGAGCTAAATTTTAATTTTGAGGAAAGTCTCTATTTGTCATAGTCTTTGAAGGAGGTAATAAAAAAGAGACTGCCTTTTTAGACAGCCTCATCTTTATGTGTCCCAAAATAAAAACAAAACCGCAACAATATAAAAACCGTTGCGGTTTCTTGCTTAGGAACTAGTGAAAAAGAAAAATGAAATTTTTAGTGTTGGTAAGCTGAGGTGAAGCAGTAGTTTCACCCCAACTTTACCAGAGTATTACCCCAACACTCTATATTGTTCTTTTGAGAATCTTATCTTTTGCGAGATTTCTTTGATCAATCTCTTCTTTTCTTTCCCTAGCCAACTGCCAAATGGCAGCCTCAATATCAAGATTTTTTCGCACACCTTGAAATATCATACGAATATACTGAATGTTATATGATTTTCCATTACGATTTGTAATCTTTTTCTCTTTCAGTATGTTAAGCACGTCTTCAGCGTAATGACCTTGGAATATTTCTCGCAATTCTTTTCTCTCTATTTCTGTGATCATAGTAATTATTCGTTAGTTTTAACATATTTGTTATTATATTGTTATAGCTTTGTAGTAAACAAGATACGTAAATATATTTACAATTCAAAAATATTTTGGTAAATAAATTTTCAAATATAAAAGAAAGAGTCGTTCAAATTGCTGAAAGCCAATCTATTTCTAAAGAAAGGTTTTTTGAAAGCATAGGGATGTCGTCTGCTAATTTTAGAGGAAAGGCAAAAGAAACTCCTCTGAATTCCAATGCAGTTGCAAATATAATTACGAACTATCCAGAAGTAGATTTGTATTGGTTAATTACTGGAGAAAAGAAAGGTTCATCCGCAAATTATTTGAATGAACCTCCTTTACAATACAATGTCGAACCTAAAAATTCCTGCGAAGAGAAAGATGAAATCATCAAAATGCTCAAGAGTCAAATTGAAGATTTAAAATCAGATAAGGAAGACTTAAAGAAATTATTAGGTTTAAAATAGTAATTGTTATTCCACGATTATTTTTTTGTTTACCACTTTATTATTCGAATGAATTCGAAGTAAATACATACCTGCTTTTAACGATTGAATGTTTAGCTTTCCATTATATTCGTCAGTGCTTAATACAGTTTTTCCTAGCGTATTGTAAATGTCAATTCTATCAATCTTTTCATTTGTATTAATGTAAACTTGATTTGAACTTGGGTTTGGATATACCATAAACTTACTAGCAAAAGTATCTTCAGTACTCAGTGTATTTTGGTAAATCCTTACATAATCAATTATCATGCTGCTCTGCGTAAACGAAGCATCTACATTACCCGAAAATCCTCCCATGGCAATGTTCAAAAGAATAAACTGATCTAAATTAAAAGGCCAGGTACTGCCGTTTTTTGTAGAAGGATTATAGGTGTAATATCCAACTCCATCAATTAAAAAAGTAATTTGATTGGGAGACCAATTCACAGAATATACATGAAAATTATTTGCTACATCAGGTAAAGCCTTTGTTTTGGTGTTTACCGTAGCCCCAGAGCTAGAAGGAGTATGAAGAGCAGAACTTACTACGTTATTGGCGTGCAATCCGTGTTCCATAATATCAATCTCTCCACAAGCTGGCCAAGATGTATTGCCAAAACCTTGAGTTTGAAACCAGGCTCCAACTTCACTCACATTCTTTCCTAGAGTCCAGATAGCTGGCCAAGTACCATTTCCAGCGGGTAGTTTGGCTCTAACATCTACACGACCATAGGTAAAAGCAAACTTAGAATTAAGTCTGGCGGAAGAGTAACCTAAAGTAACACCATTTTGAGTAATGGATTCCTTTTTTGCAACGATATTTAAAAAACCACCTGAGACAAATGAGTTTGTTTGACTATTGGTGTAATGTTGTAATTCGCCATTAAACCATTTCCCCCCATTAGGACCTATTGTCTGGTGATGCCACTTTGTATTGTCTACAGGTCCATCTGTGTTAAACTCATCAGACCATACCAAATTATTGTAAACAACATCTAAAGCATTAGGATCTGTAGCTACAGATCCGTCATTTATATTGTCAATAAGATAAGTCCCTACGGTAGTTGTTCCTTCATCTATAAAAATGGTAAGCCTGCTGTAGGTTCCAGTAGCATTTACCGATGCTCCACCAGAGCTATATTTCGCATTCGAAAAATCAAAAGTCAAATTAATCCAATCGGAAGGGGAAGGGACGCTGAATGTTTTTCGTACTTCTACATTTGCATTGCTCCCATTTTCAAATTTCAATAAGATACTGTGAGAATTAGGATCGAATGAATAGAAAGATAATGTAATCTCTTTCTTTGATGAAAAATCTACCGGTCTTGATAGGTCAATAAAAAACCCTTGAGAAGCGTTAGAACCATCGTTAAAAAATTGCCCTACGGTATTACTCGCGTCCTTTGGATCTGCTCTTGTAGAAAATCCACTTCCACTAAAGCCTGTAAATTTATGAGACGAATCTGAAAAATTTAAAGGTGTTTGTTGCGAAAAACATAAAAAAGAGGAGAGAAAAAATGTGATTAGTAAATTGTAAGAAAACTTCATAAATAATAAATTTGGTTAAAAATAGAGAAAACAGGTGTGTTCAGGTAATTAATGAGCTATACAAAAACTATACAAAGGCTATTTATACTTAAATCTTACTAGTTTTAATAGGCCGTAAAAAAGAAAAGAATACTTTTGCTGAAAATTCAAGACTATCAGTAATAAGCCATTTCAATTCAAAGAATTTGCTGTTCATCAGAATAAAACAGCGATGAAAGTAGGGACAGATGGAGTACTTCTGGGAGCTTGGTCTTCTCTTTCTCACCAACCAGAATCCATATTAGATATCGGGTCGGGTACAGGTCTTATAGCTTTAATGATGGCGCAACGCTCAGATGCTATGACTATCGATGGAGTAGAAGTGGATGAGAGTGCTTACGAACAGTCCGTAGAGAATTTTGAGCAATCAGAATGGGGAGATCGGTTGTTTTGCTATCATTCTAACTTTCAGGATTTTGCTCAGGAAATGGGAGATGATGAAGAGTCTTATGATTTAATTATTTCTAATCCGCCTTTCTATACAGAGGAATACGAAACTCAAAACGATGCTAGAAACAAAGCTCGTTTTGTCTCTTCTCTATCTTTCGAAGAGCTAATTTCTGGAGCTAGTAAATTGCTATCAGAATCAGGAATACTTTCTGTAATTATACCCAATAAAGAGGAGATCTCTTTTGTAAAAAGTGCAGAAAAATACAAACTCTTCTTAAATAGGGTGTGTCGTGTAAAAGGAACTGCCTCCTCAAAATTCAAGCGTAGTTTATTGGAATTTTCTAGGAAAGAAATAGAGATTATTGAGGAGGAGTTAACCATTGAAATCACTCGTCATCAGTATACACAGGAATATATCGATCTAACGAAAGACTTCTATTTAAAAATGTAAGACTAAGCAGCTTTTTTAAGCTTTCTATAATCCAATACACGACTTTTGGGGTAAGCTTTAATGCAGACTTTATTTCGCTGATCTCCGCCTAGGATATAGACATAGCGCCGAGTTTCTTTGACAAAAATACCGACATAGCCTTCTTTGCTGAGAGGAGAATCTTTCCACAAGACAACTATATCTCCCCAACTAGGGTAATGTGTCGATTCTCCAACAGAGAGCCAGCTCTTGTCTTCAAGTTTGCCAGAAAATTGTAGTCCTGCTTTTTTGGCAACCCAATTTACAAACGCACTCGACCAAGAAGGTTGTGAACTAAAATTACGCAAGTTGATTCCGATAGACTCAAAATACTTGGCAATTTGAGGATGCGTTTCTTTTTCTATGTTTTCACCAACTCCATATTGGGTCAATGCAATTTTTACAGTTTCCATAATGAGTGTATTTAAAGGTTAAAAAATTATTTTGGGTTGTTAGAAAAATGAAACTACTTGCCTCTATCATATCATTGATGTATTCTCTTTATTAATTAGCAACTTTCCCCTAACGAAGTGATGATTTATAATCATCGAATAGAGATTAAATAGTAAGAGTTTGCACCTTTCTAACAACGAATTTTAAGAATCATAAGAGAGATTCTTCGGAGAAGTTGCATAGATTGAAACAAATGTTTAAATTAGCAACATAATTGTGATACAAATATAAAACATATTGCAAAATACGCAAAAAGAAATTTTATTTTTTATACACACTTTTTGGACACCTATGATTGATATTTCTGAGAAAATAAAAAAGATAATTACTCATTTTAACTTAAATAACTACTCTTTTTCTAAAAGGGTAGGAGTTACGCCAACTACTATAGATAGTATTGTGAATGGAAGATTGCAACCTGATGGAACTAGAAAGAAAACAAAACCAGGTTACGACGTTTTAATGGCTATTGTAAAAGAGTTTCAGGTAAATCCGGAATACCTTTTTGCTCAAGAAGACAATCTTCTAAAAGAAAATAAAACATATGATGGAATTCCCAAAGTGGTTGCAGTGAATTCTGAAGGAAATGAGAATGTAGTCTTTGTTCCTGCGAAAGCCAGAGCAGGTTATTTAAATGGCTATGGAGATACAGAGTTCATTGAGTCTTTGCCTAACTTTCACATGCCACAACTTACCAATGGGACGTATCGTTGTTTTGAAGTTCAGGGAGATTCGATGGCTCCGAACTTTCACAATGGCGATTTGATCTTTGGTAGGTATGTGGAAGATTTAAAGGATATTAAAGACGGAAAAGTATATGTAGTAATCAGCAAAGAAGATGGAGTGGTGCTAAAAAGAGTCATTAATCGAATTGAAGTTTCTGGAAAATTGATTTTAAAAAGTGATAATACCAATGGAAGTTATCCGGCCTATTCCATAAACAGTCAGGATATACAAGAGGTATGGGAAACCAAAATGTTTGCCTCAAAACAAATTCCTGAAATTTCTGACATTGAAAACCGATTAAACAATCTAGAAAGTCAGCTTACAGAATTAAAAGAGTCTTTGAGGTAGTCATACGCCGTACTAACGATTGTCATTCCTGCGAAAGCAGGAATCTGATATTAGTTCTTTTGTAGATTGCCGCTTTCACAGGAATGACAGGAGTATTTAAATCAATTCGTCAAAGTGACTGCTCTTCAACCGATCACATTTTCTGGATTGTAGCCTAAATAAGGGACTTTCTTCTCAGAAAAAATAATACCATATTCCTCTAGTTCTTTTAAGATAGGAACATAGACCTCCTTACTAATAGGCAATTGAACTCCTGGAGAGGAAATCTCTCCATTCAAAATTTTTAAGGTAGCAATGGCAACGGGTAATCCCACCGTCTTTGCCATGGCTGTATAAGTTTGATTTTCCCCTTTCACCACTAGACTGCTTTCTATCTGACGCTTCTCTCCCTGAATTTCGTACCCAAATTTATGATGCATCACAATCATATCTTTGTCATCCTCAGCCAAAGTCCAAGAATCGGATAAAATCTTCTGAAGGATTTGCGCTGGTGTGGCATTTTTCAGTCCTACTTTTTTATCAGGATTAAAAATATCCAACTCTACTAACTTGTCCCACATCACATCGTCTTGATCAATTTTCAAGTAGGAGCGAAGCTTCAATTCTACTGAGTCGTTGGGAGAATATGCCAAAAACAGATTGGTAAAATCTCTATAACTCATGTTTTCAGAATTCTCAATGGTGTAGGTGTCATCTGTCATTCCCAATTGAACAAAAATATTCCACGCTCTAGAGAATCCAACTTTTCGGATCGTCCCTCGGTACATGGTGGGAATATCATCCAAACCATAGACACTTCTGTATTTTAGAGAATCACGGTTGGCATAAGCTTCAAACTTACCATCTCCGTTTAAGGTTAAAAATTCAGTTCTGCGGAATAACTTGTGATAAGGAATGTATTTGTAAGTCCCTTCCTGAATAAATTTGGCAGCACCACCCTGTCCAGCAACCACCACATTTCTTGGATTCCAAGTGAATTTGTAATTCCACAAGTTGTTATCACTTTCTGGAGCGACCAATCCGCCTGTAAAAGATTCAAACAATAAGATTTTAGCTCCATTATCGCGAATGCGATCAATCACCTGCATGGCACTCATGTGGTCGATTCCAGGATCTACACCAATCTCATTCATAAACACCAATCCTTTCTCTTTGGCAGGTTTATCCAAGGCTTTCATCTCTTGAGAAATATAAGAGGCAGTTACCATGTGCTTTCCAAATTCTACACAATCTTTAGCAACTTCAATATGAAATCTAGCAGGTAGCATAGACACTACAATATCGGATTGCTCAATTTCAGCTTTTCTTTGCTGCTCGTTAAAAACATCAAACTCTAAAGCTTTGCAGTTCTCATGACCGTTCACTTTTGCTTTCGCATTTTTTAGAGACACATCTGCAATGGTAACGTGTAGATTTTCGGAGCTCGCTTTCTCCTTAAAATAATCGATCAAGTAAGAACTCGATTTTCCTGCTCCGATCACTAAAATCTTTCTCATGTTGGAATTATGAATTAGTTTTGTTTGCCAAACGAAATTAAAAAAAAACCAATCTCAGACACCCTTTTTTTGAAATATCTATGAACAAAAATTTAAGCATTACGACTTTTCTAGGGATAATTGCCATAGTGTTAGGTGCTTTCGCAGCCCATGCACTCAAAGAAAAATTAACTACAGAAGGATTGGAAAGTCTCAACACAGCAATTCGCTATCAGATGTACCATGTGATTGTATTATTGTTTGTAAATACCTATCGAGAATTCCCTGAAAAACTTATGAGAAACGTGAGTTTCGCATTTTTCTTTGGAATTGTTCTCTTCTCAGGTTCTATCTATGCCATTTACTTATTGGGAATTCCTGCCAAGTCAATTTGGTTTGTAACTCCCTTGGGTGGATTGTGCTTTATTTTGGGTTGGAGCCTACTTTTTGTCTTCTTTATCAGGAAAGTAATCAACAAAAAAAGTAAATAAAAAAGCATAGAAAGAAGTTGGTCTGGAAATTATGTTTAATTTTGCCACCAACATGAAAACATTAAAAAACTTCTTATGTTAGATGTAAATACGAAATCGATTTCGTTAACAGATTTAGGAATTGAAAATGCTACGGTGCATTATCAGCTGACTTCTAGTGATTTACATAGAATTACTTTAGAGAAAGGACAAGGAAAGGAATCTTCTTTGGGAGCGGTAGCCGTGAACACAGGAGAATTTACCGGACGCTCGCCAATGGATCGTTTTATTGTAAAAGATGAGATTACGAAAGACAAAGTTTGGTGGGGAGACATCAATATCCCTTTTGATGCTGACAAGTTTGATAAGTTGTATGACAAAGTAGTTTCGTATTTATCAGGAAAAGAGATTTTTGCACGCGATAGTTATGCCTGTGCAGATGACAATTATCGTTTAAACATCCGAGTGGTGAATGAATATCCTTGGAGTAATATGTTTGCTTACAACATGTTTTTACGTCCTACTGAAGAAGAGCTGAAAGGTTTTACACCAGAATGGACCGTGATCAATGCTCCAGGATTTATGGCTGATCCTGCTGTTGATGGAACACGTCAACACAACTTTGCCATTTTAAATTTTGGGAAAAAGATTGCATTAATTGGAGGTACTGGATATACAGGTGAGATTAAAAAAGGAATTTTCTCTGCTTTAAACTTTATTCTACCAGTATTTAAAAATACATTGCCGATGCACTGTTCCGCCAATGTAGGGAAGGATGGAGACACAGCTATTTTCTTTGGGTTGTCGGGAACAGGAAAAACAACGTTATCGGCAGACCCCAATCGTAAATTGATTGGAGACGATGAGCACGGATGGACCAATGAAAATACAGTTTTCAATTTTGAAGGTGGTTGTTATGCTAAGGCAATTGACCTCACAGAAGAAAAGGAGCCAGAGATTTACCATGCCATTAAAAAAGGAGCCATTCTAGAGAATGTGATCATGGACGAAAATGGAGTGGTAGACTTTACCGATGTAAGCATTACACAAAACACCCGTGTGAGCTACCCTATTTATCATATCGATAACATTCAGTCGGGATCTATTGGTAAGAATCCTAAGAACATCTTTTTCTTAACTGCAGATGCTTTTGGAGTATTGCCTCCAATTTCTAAATTAACACCTGGTCAAGCGGCGTATCATTTTATTTCTGGATACACAGCGAAGGTAGCAGGAACAGAAGCAGGAGTTACTGAGCCACAACCAAGCTTCTCCGCCTGTTTTGGAGCACCGTTTATGCCCTTACATCCAACAGAATATGCAGAGATGTTGAGCAAGAAAATGCAAGAAGCAGGAGTCAATGTATGGTTGGTAAATACAGGATGGACTGGTGGTTCTTACGGAGTAGGACATCGTATGGCCTTAAAATATACCAGAGCTATGATTACTGCGGCTTTAAAAGGTGAGTTAGGAGAGTACAGTTATGAGACCTACCACAAGCACTCTATTTTTGGATTGCATCACCCGAGAAAAATCGAAGGCATTCCAGACGATATTTTGCATCCACGTAAAACTTGGAATGATGATGAAGGATATTACAAAACAGCAATGAAACTAGCAGATTCGTTTAACAATAACTTTAAAAAGTTTGAAGAATTTGCGAACGAAGAAATTTTAGCGGGTGGACCGTTAGTTTAAATTTAAAATCAAATCAAAATCAAGAGAAAGTCTCGCTATTGCGAGGCTTTTTTTTATTGTAATAATCATGTTATCAATTTGTTATTGATCTCCTTGTTTTCGGGGAGCTATAAATTTCCCCAATTCAGGGGATTGATTCCAAAGGTATCTCTTCGTAAATTAGAGAAGTAAATCGATAGGCATTCTGCTCCCCCATTCATTACCCCCTAAAAATTGCATACTATTGATTTGAAAATTGTAATGACAAACCTTTATATATGAAACAAGAAAAAGTAAAAAAGCAATGGAAGCCCTATTTTGGAATCCTTTTTGTAAGCCTCTTTATGGTTGTGTTAAGTTGTGATTCTGAAATGACTGCCGAAATGGAAGTGGCTGACTTACCGCATCAGGTAACAGCAATAGAAGCACGCATTGCACGCTCTGAAATTCGAGACAAAGTGAAACAAAACAAGCACAAAACCAATCGAGAAAGCAATACAGCACTAGAAACCCTTTTGGAGCAGGTGAATATGACTGTGCTTTCTAGAAAGTTCTACAATGAACAAGGTACTGCTTTTTACACCTTTGCCTTGAACAAACAACAAACGCAGAACAGAAGCAGAACAGCTTATTATTCGGACAATTTGTTTGTAAACATTACTGCTTCCAACGAGATCAAATACTATTTGTTTCGCTATACACCTTCAGAAACTTGGTTAAATAGTAACGATGATTTGTCTCGTTATTCTGGAAAAGTGCAATGGCTCTCTAAGGATAAGCAAGTAATTGCAACACTTAGCATGAAAAACGGTCAGCCAATAGAGGATACGACCAATAGAACCAATTGTTTTTTGGTACACAAAAGTACTTTATGTGTCCCTCCCTCGTATCCTGGGTTACCCACTCAATGTTCACATTACTATGAGCTGGTGTGCCCAGGTGGAGGGGATGGGCCACCTACACCTACCAATCCAGACGACCCTGGTGGAGATGGAAGTGGTGGAGGAAGCGATGCCCTACTGCTGGCGGTAGTCCCATTGTAGACAAGCAGAAAGAAGACAGTTGTTCTGGGTTAAAAGTTTGGAACCCGATTAAGCAAAAATGCGAATGCCCCACAGGATATGTAGAGGATGAAAGTGGCAATTGTATAAAAGACCCTTGTGAAAAAGTACAGGACCAGATTATAAATCTTAAGTTTTCTGGAGAAGTTGGAAAGTTAGAAGGGAATTTAAACTTGCTGTATGAAACGGGTGTAGCACAAAAAACAAATGGGAAATACGATCCTCTAAGGCGTGCCAATGCCACAGGAAATGCAGTAACAGTACCTACCACCAGTGATGTGCTAGGATTTATACATACCCATCCCAATTATGTACTTGAAACTAATCCTGCCCTAGGAGTAAAACAAAAACACCCTCTTATTCCTATGTTTTCTCCTAAAGATTTAGAGGTATTACTTAAGATTGCAAAAAACGCCAATGGCACCAATTTTACTTTATCTCAAGCATACGCTGCTGTAGTAACCCCAGAGGGGAATTATCTGCTTAAGTTTGGAAATTCTGCTACTAGTGTCCCAACCATGAATGGCATAGGAGATACAAGTATGAAAATTTTATACAGATCATATATAGAAAACTCAAAGTATAAAGCGAAAGCGTTTATGTCTTTTTTAAGGGATATACTTGAGATTACTACGATAGAGATTTATGAATTTGAAACGGATACAGGAACAGTAAAAAGAAAATATGTTGATAAAAACGGAAACATTCAAGAAACAGATTGCTAAAAAATAAAATCATGAAAAAAATAATTTTAACCATCTACCTTTTAACATCATTGTATTCTATGGCTCAGACTCTGCCTCTAGAGCAGTACAATGATCTTACTGGCAACCTTGAAGATAATGCTGCTGGGATCACTTATATCAAAGATGTCAATGGAGTACTGAATAAATTTGTTGGGACTTGGAAAGGGTCATTTGATGGAAAACAACTAGAAATTGTAGTGAAAAAATACACAAGAGATATTTCTCAAGCCGTTAAGTCATATCACCCTGTAGGATTAAAGTGGGATCAGTTAATAGCCAAAATCAAACTGACAGATCAAAATGGAGTAGTTACCTATAACACTTTAAATTTTCCTGATGATAGTCCCTCTATAATGTATAAAAAAGCATATAGAAACCCATACACTTATTCATTCTATTATGAAGGAAAAAACTCTCAATGTGGAGATAATGGTTTCACTTCAATATACATTAAGAAAAATACGCAAGATACTAAAGCATATCTGGTTTACTTACATAGAGGAGAACAATCCCCGAGTTGTCAGACTTCTATAGACCCTGTTTTCCCAAATGATCAAGGAATATTACTGACAAAGCAATGAATTAAATAGCTCCAGCTTTTAAGCTGGAGTTTTAAACCTAAATTCTATGAAAAAAATAATTTTACTTAGTTGCTTGTTGATATTATCTATTCATTTAAAAGCGCAAATATTGGCAGTAGAGGAACTTAAAGAAACAACACTTGAAGAAAAGAGCTCATTTTATACACAAATTCAAGGAATTACTCATATCAAAGATATAAATGGAGTCTTAGATAAGTTTGTTGGGACCTGGAAGGGGGCTTTTGATGGAAAACAATTGGAGGTTGTTATCTCAAAAAAAACCATAGACTATACAAAATATATTAAGCACAAAAGATCAGAACCTTTGCTATGGGATCAACTTTTGTTGAGGCATAAAATTACAGATCAAAATGGGGAAATCATAGCAAACACTTTAGGTTTCCCTGATGATGATGAGTTCATTATGTTTAAAGATGAGTATCGCAATTCCTACACTTATATATTCAATTATTTTGGTAAAAACTACAAATGTGGAGACAATGGTGATGTCTGGTTTTTTATGAAAAAAAACAATACAGAAGCATATTTTTCCTACTCATATAGAGGTTCACAATCGTTTAATTGTACAACTTCTATAGGTCCTGTTTTTCCGAATGATCAAGGAATATTATTAACAAAGCAATGAATTAAATAGCTTCAGCTTTTAAGCTGGAGTTTTAAACTTAAATTCTATGAAAAAACTAATTTTAACCATTTACCTTTTAACAACTTCATTGTTTTTGACAGCTCAAAATTTACCTCTTGAGCAATATAACGACCTTTTACAGGTAACCTTGAGGATCAAACAGTCGGAATTACCCATATCAAAGATGTAAATGGGGTTCTGGATAGGTTTGTCGGAACCTGGAAAGGGACTTTTGATGGAAAACAACTAGAAATTGTCATTGCAAAATACACTAAAGACTATTCACCTTATATTAAAGATTTTCACCCAGAACCTTTGTTGTGGGATCAGTTGGTATTGAAGCACAGACTTACAGATCAAAATGGAACTGTTTTATACAGTACTTTGGATCTAAGTAATGATAACCCAGCGCTTATGCAAAAAGATGCTTATCGAAATGAATACATTTATCATTTTCATTATGGAGGGAAGGACTTTCGATGTGGTGATAATGGTTATGTTTCTTTTTTTCTTAAAAAAAATGGTACTGAAGGCTATTTTTCGTACATACATAAAGGAGAACAATCTCCCAGCTGTCAAGCTCCAGTAGACCCCGTTTTTCCAAATGATAAAGGAATATTAATGACAAAGCAATAAATTAAATAGCTCCAGCTTTAAGCTGGGGTTTTAAACTTAAATTCTATGAAAAAAATATTATTCGTTATATATCTATTATTGGGAACTTTGAACTTAGTGGCACAGATCAAACCTGTTGAACAGATTGATGAATCTAAAGGGGAGATAGAAACACAAATCAAAGGGATTACCCATATCAAAGATGTAAATGGGGTTCTGGATAGGTTTGTCGGAACCTGGAAAGGGACTTTTGATGGAAAACGACTAGAGATTGTAGTGAAGAAATACACAAGGGATATTTCCCAAGCCGTGAAGTCGTACCATCCCATAGGTTTGAAATGGGATCAATTGGTACTGAAACACAAAATTACAGATCAAAATGGTACTGTTTTATATAGTACTTTAAATCTGGGTGATGATAATCCAGCTCTTATGCAAAAAGATGAATTTAGAAACTCATATACATATACTTTTCACTATGATGGAAAAGATTATAAATGTGGAGACAATGGTTATGTTTCTTTCTATCTTAAAGATAATAATACGCAAGGCTACTTCTCATACATACATAGAGGCGCACAATCCCCAAGTTGTCAAACTTCGGTAGATCCTGTTTTTCCAAATGATCAAGGAATATTATTGACCAAACAATAAATGGAAAGAAACAGCCTTTTTCTTTCTCATCTCACCCACTTTTTCATCCTAGGAAAGCTCTCTTTGTCGCAGAGCGACATCCATTCGAGCAAGGGCAATCCGATGTAATTTTTACTGGTAAACTGCTCAATCAACCATTCCGATTCGTTTTTGTATCCATTTGGGTGAAAGACAATATCCAAATCGAGTTGTAAATGATGAGCAGCCGCATAGGACCACAAAAGAGTCGCTATTTCTTCTCCATCATTCGGCCAGTCGTCGTCCATTTCAGGAGTCCCAATCAATGTTCTTTTTTCTGCTTCTGTCGTAGCAATATGTCCAGCTTCATGCAATAAATCGCCTGGGTATTTTAACTGGTCAGGATCCATGAGAATAGAACTTCCCAAAATGCTCAATCCCGGTAGGAAAGTATCCTCAGGTAGTTTCTTTTCCACCACTAAAATATCAATGGACTGAAGAAAATTCACAATGGTTTCTATGATCGTTTGACGATTGCTCAATGCTAAAATTTTAATTCTATGCAAGTCAATTCTGTGTGTAGTAATTTAAGATATTGAAGATGCTTCAACACACTTCGGTAAACCTGTCTGCCGACAAAGGCAGGCTCAGTACAAGAGTTTAGCATGACAGTTCAGTATCATCTTATGTTACCATGGGGACGTAACACCCGCCTTCGCGCTGCTTCGGCGGATTAAAATTGACTTCGATTCTAAGATAGAAAAAATATGGTTGGGAGTTACATTCATCACTAAAAAATTGATTCTCGATACCTGTCTGCCGATTAGGCAGGCTTCCTGCTTTGCGCGACACCCGAATTGACAATTTTTATACAAAAAACGGATTCATTTGGATAAAAGCATGTTGATGCAGAGTATCTTTTCTGAATTATTTCTACTTTTAAGAATTACAACTAGAAACTATGAGGTATTTATCGTTATGCATGCTATTGTTACTTTGGAGTTGTCAGAAATCAGCACCCAAAAAAGCAGTAGAAAACCCACAAACCATTGCTGCTCCGCAACTCACATTGACACAAGCAGAAAAACTCATACAACTGCCCGTGCATTGCATCAATGTAGAATATCCCAACAAACTCAATCAGGTGATAGGAGGCAATGATGACTTGCAATCGCCTAAGGCATTGCATCCAGCATTTTACGGTTGCTTCGATTGGCATTCTTCCGTACATGGTCACTGGAGTTTGGTGTCCTTGGTAAAACAATTTCCTGAGATCAAAAATGCTGCTAAGGTCAAGAGAATGTTGTTGAACAACATTTCCAAAGAAAACATAGAAACAGAAGTAGCCTATTTTCATGGAAAGCACAACAAAGGTTACGAACGAACTTACGGATGGGCGTGGTTGCTAAAACTGGCTGAAGAATTGCATACATGGGAAGATGATACTGCGAGAATCCTTGAGAAAAACTTACAGCCATTAACAGATTTGATCGTACAAAAGTACATTGACTTCCTACCCAAGCTGAATTATCCCATTCGAGTAGGAGAGCATACGAACACGGCTTTTGGTCTCACCTTTGCATGGGACTATGCCAATACAGTAGGACACCAAAAACTCAAGCTACTCATAGAAAAGCGCGCCAAGGAGTTTTATTTAGAAGATGCCAATTGTCCCATTACCTGGGAACCCAGCGGCTATGATTTCTTATCGCCTTGCCTGCAAGAAGCAGCCATCATGAAGCGAGTGCTCTCTAAGAAAGCATTTGTTGAATGGTTCGAAGCATTTTTACCTGCTTTGAGACAACAAGATTATCAGTTGGCTGTAGGAGAAGTTTCCGACCGAACGGATGGAAAATTGGTGCACTTAGATGGTGTGAATTTTTCTAGAGCTTGGTGTTTGTATACCATAGTGAAGGACATGCCAGCCTATGCGCATCTAAAAAATATTGCCAACGAGCATATTAACTACTCTCTGCCAAATTTGGTAGGTGATAGTTACGAAGGTGGTCATTGGCTAGGAAGCTTTGCCATTTATGCCTTAAACACGTCGACTCATGATTAAAAACCCGTTTAAAAATATTGGCCCAGGTACCCTAGTGGCTGCTGCCTTTATAGGTCCTGGAACAGTAACTTTATGTACTTTGGCTGGTGTGAATTTTGGTTTCAACCTCCTTTGGGCTATGGTATTGTCTATTGTTGCTACGATTGTATTGCAAGAGATGGCTGCACGTTTGGGAATTATTTCTCAAAAAGGATTGTCTGAAGTCATTCGTTCCGAGATTGTACATCCTGTTTTCAACAAGGTAATTTTATTTCTCATTCTTTTTGCCATTGTCATAGGAAACGCATCTTATGAAGCAGGAAATATCAGCGGAGGAATCTTAGGCTTGGAAACTGTATTGGGGCAACATTTTTTGGAGTTTGAAAGCTTCTCAATCAATATCATGAGTTTGGTCATTGGTGTTGTTGCTTTTGGTTTGTTGTACATTGGGAATTATAAATTCTTAGAAAGAGCTCTCATTGCATTGGTTTTGTTGATGAGTGTGTCTTTTATGATTACAGCAATTGTTACCAAACCCGATTTGTTAGAGATGTTGCAAGGCATCTTTGTACCTAGAACACCAAGAGGAAGTTTGCTAATGATTGTCGGTTTGATAGGAACAACAGTCGTTCCCTACAACTTATTTTTACATGCTTCACTGGTAAAAGAAAAGTGGAAAGACAAAGGCGATTTGAAAGCGGTAAAAAAAGACACAGTAGTTTCCATCATCTTAGGAGGGTTGGTTTCCATGGCGATTATCATTTCAGCGGCATCCATTCCTTCAGGAGAAGTAAATAATGCAGCAGATTTGGCCAGAAGTTTAGAGCCGCTGTACGGAAGTTTTGCAAAATACTTTTTGGCATTGGGATTGTTTGCTGCGGGTATTACTTCAGCAATTACAGCTCCTCTGGCGGCTGCTTATGTAGCGAAAGGTTGCTTTGGATGGAAAGAAGGATTAAAATCTCAAAAATTCCGAGGCGTTTGGATGGTAATTTTACTTTTGGGTGTGGTCTTTTCATCATTGGGATTCAAGCCCATAGAAATTATCAAATTTGCTCAGGTAGCCAATGGTATTTTATTGCCTGTGATTGCAGGAATTCTCTTGTGGGTAGTCAATAAAAAAGGAGTTTTAGGAGATTTTGTAAACACAAGATTCCAGAATTTATTAGGAATTATTATTGTACTGGCTACCATTGTTCTTGGTGTTAGAGGGTTGGATAAGGTGTTTGGATTTGGATTGTTTTAGAGAGATATGATAGAAAAGAGTTCTCGACAAAACTTTCTTTCATATTAAATTAAGAATATGAATATAGATTTTAACTGCGATGTAGGGGAGGGGTTAGACAACGAGCATTTGTTAATGCCGTGGATCTCTTCCTGCAACATTGCTTGCGGAGGTCATGCGGGGTCTCCTGAGATTATTGATAAAGTGATTGATCTAGCATTGGAAAACAATGTAAAGATCGGAGCACATCCTAGCTTTCCAGATCGTGCCAATTTTGGACGAGTGATCATAGAAATTTCCAATGAAAAGCTTCAAAAAAGCTTGGAGGAGCAAATGACACTTTTTAAGGAGAGAGCAACATTAAAAGAAGCTGTTGTTCATCATGTCAAACCCCATGGAGCTTTGTATAATTTAATTACTGTGAATGAAGAGAAAGCTCAATTGGTTGTGAGAGCAATTCAAAATGTTTTTGGGAAGATCAAAATATATGTGCCCTATAATTCTGCAATTGAAAGAATTGCATTGGAAAATGGAATGGAGATCGCCTATGAAGGTTTTGCAGATCGAAATTACAATGATGATTTAACCTTGGTATCTCGAAAAGAATCCAATGCTGTTTTAACCAATCCTAATGAAATTGTACAGCATGTGTTTCGTATGGTAATGAATTCAAAAGTTTTGACTGTTTTTGGAAATGAAAAAAACATCAAGGCAGACACGTTTTGTATTCATGGAGATAATGAAAATGTAGTAGAAATTTTAAAAGGATTGCATCAGAAATTTATTCGATAGCCCTGAGATTCCTGCTTACGCAGGAATGATATAAAGTTGAAGAAATACAAACTTACATACAAACCTTTTGGAGAGTCGGCTATTTTGATTGAATGGCCTTCAGAAATTGATATTGCCATTATGGAAGACATTGTGAGTTTTGAAAAACTAATCGCAAAGGAGCAAAAGGTATTAGATACAATTATTGCCTATAATTCTTTGACCATCGTTTATAAAAAATGGGACAATTATTCTCGATACTACAAGTACAAGAATTTGTATGATAGAACTGTTGAGAAGCTCAAAGAGTTGTATCTCAAAGAGCGAGAAGTAAAGAGTAATAACTCACATAAGATATGGGAAATTCCAGTTTGTTATGATCTGTGTTTTGGATTGGATTTGGAAGAATTGGCTATACAGAAAAAGCTTTCTGTGGAAGAAATAATACAACTGCATTCTGAGGCTACATATTCAATTTATTTCATAGGCTTTCAACCAGGGTTTTTGTATTTAGGAGGATTGCATGAAAAGCTTCATACACCACGAAGATCGACTCCCAGATTGAGGGTGGAAAAAGGAACCCTAGGGATTGGAGGAGTGCAAACAGGAGTGTATCCACAAAATTCAGCAGGTGGTTGGAATCTGATAGGAAAATCACCGGTCCAGTTTTTTGAAGTGTCGAAATCCAACCCTTGCTTTGCCAAAGCAGGAGATCAAATACGCTTTGTGCCCATCGATTTGGAGAGTTACAACAAAATTGATGAGGAGGTAAAAAAAGGAAATTACAAACCTAAATTTTCCAAATCGTGATCAAAGTATTAAACGCAGGAATTTATTGTTCTGTTCAGGATTTAGGTCGTTTGGGAATGGCAAAAATAGGAGTTCCTAGAGCTGGGGCAATGGATCAGTTTTCTGCCAAAATGGGAAATATTCTTCTGAAGAATGGACAAAAAGATGCAGTGATAGAGATCACTTTTGGACAAGGGAGATTTGAATTTACTTCAGACACATTTATTTGTATAACGGGGGGTGATTTTTCACCGAAGGTGAATACATTTCCTGTAAAACTAAACAAGGTTTATCCAGTAAAGAAAGATGATTTTTTATCCTTTGGAAGACGCAAGTATGGAGCGAGATCTTATTTGTGTGTTCAAGGAGGGATTCAATCTGAAGTGATTTTAAAAAGCAGGAGTTTTTATGGCGGAATTACCAAGCAAAGACTTCTAAAAGGAGATGAACTATCTATACCAAAAGCAAAATTATATCCTGAAGGCTTCTCTAAAGTGAAAGTGTTTTACGAGCACTATGAGAACAATCAACTAGACTGTTATCCTGGGGCAGAGTACAATTTGCTGACCAATAAACAAAAGCAGGGTTTTCAAAAATTATTTACGATTTCGGGAGATAACAACCGTATGGGATATCGGTTAGAGGAAGCTGTACAAAATGATTTGCCTTCTATATTAACATCTTCAGTATTGCCAGGAACAATACAACTGACACCTTCGGGAAAGTTGATCGTGCTGATGAGAGACGCTCAGGTAACTGGAGGCTACCCAAGAGTTTTACAGCTTACGGATTATGCTATTTCCCGATTGAGTCAGAAATTAACGGGAGAACAAATTCGTTTTGTACTTCATTAAAATTTTGTCAATTTCGAATGGGTTTGAGTGACTTTCACGAAGCTTTCACACTAAGTCTATAAAAGGATTACTGAAGTAAACCAAATCTGTTATGATTAGAATGCCTCATTGTTCGCTCTTCACTCCCTGTCTGCTGACAGATAAGGTATTGACATGACATCTTTTTCTTTTGTAAATCAATTGATTTTGATTATTGGAAAACAGAATACTTATGCATTTATTTTTAGTTGTATTCCCTGATGGTTCTGTTGTTTAATGGTTGAAGAGGACGGTAATTATCTTTTAGAATACTATGAATATTTTGGATTTGAGTGCCAGAAGCCTCCGAAGGTGTTTTAAAAAGAAACCAAGTAACTGTTTCTGAACAGGGTGGAGTGGTAAGTGAGCCTCCATAGGTGTAATAACTTTTTACTTTTGGTAGTAGATCTTTAGCATTCACTTGCATTGTAGAGTGGTATTCTTGGTTAGGAACTTTAGGTAGGTTATCGTTTAATTTTTCCAAAACTGGATGCTCCTTACCTTCTTTAAAAAGTACCGCTATTACAACCAAATCTCCTGTGATTGTATTTTTGTGCACAAGATGAACTTCCATAGGATGTTTTACACCTTTTACAGTATGTTCAGAACTGGTGTGGAAATGAAATTGAAGCAACTGATATTCTTTTCCGTTTAACATAAGTTTGCTGCCTTCTTCATAATCAAATTCTACCGTATGACCATTGTTCAATAATTTCACAAGAGAACTTTTATATTCAGTTGTTAAGGCCGACAAACTGTTGTCAATAACGGTTGTTTCAATATTAACAGGAGATTGAACTTGCCCACTGCAATTTACATGGCAAGTTCCCCAATAACTAGGGCTAGAATTTCCCTCGTACCCCCATTGGAAATTATCACAATGGTTAACAATAGGGTTATCAGATTTACATGATAAAATAAAAATAGAAATAAAATAAGTGCCTAAGATTGTAAAATATAATTTATTCCTTTTATAGAATGACATGGTGATAATCAGGGATTATGGGATGTTGTAAATTTAGTTTAACCACATTTTAAAAGCAAAAAAAAAAGAATTACTCATTCGAGTAATTCTTTTCTTTGAATCAGAGTTTATTTCTGTCTTTTTATTTCTCTTTAATCTTGATTTTCACATTTTCAGCATCAGCTTCAAATGCTTTGATCTTGTTTTCTACTTCTTCTTTTGGTCCCTCAAGAATTTCTTCTTTGGTAACAGTTTCTCCATTTTCGTTTGAAGTTGTCGTAACAATTGCTTTTACAGTTCCATCTTCATTTTGAGTCATTTTTACTTTGACCTTCTTTTCAATCTTATGCCCAGCATGTTCCTTACCATCAACTACTACTTCAATGACATCAGCATGAACTTTCTCTTCAGAACCATGTCCTCCTAAGATTGGAGCAATTACCAATCCTACCAAACAAGTTAATTTGATTAAGATATTCATTGATGGTCCAGAAGTATCTTTGAATGGATCTCCAACAGTATCTCCAGTTACAGCAGCTTTGTGAGCGTCTGAACCTTTGTAAGTCATTTCTCCGTTGATTTCAACGCCAGCTTCAAAAGATTTTTTAGCGTTGTCCCAAGCTCCTCCAGCATTGTTTTGGAAGATAGCCCACATTACACCAGATACACAAACTCCCGCCATGTAACCCCCTAAAGGCTCAGCTCCGAATAACATTCCAATTACGATTGGAGTAATGATGGTAATTAAACCAGGCAATAACATTTCTTTTAAGGCAGCTTTTGTAGAGATATCTACACACTTTGCATATTCAGGAGTTCCTTTTCCTTCCATGATGCCAGGAATTTCTCTAAACTGTCTACGTACTTCTTGTACCATTTCCATAGCAGCTTTTCCTACAGATTGCATGGCTAAAGCAGAGAAGATTACAGGAATCATTCCTCCAACAAACAACATCGCCAATACATCAGCTTTAAAGATGTTAATTCCGTCAATTCCCGTAAAGGTTACATAAGCAGCGAAAAGTGCCAAAGCAGTTAAAGCTGCAGATGCAATTGCAAATCCTTTTCCTACAGCTGCAGTGGTATTTCCTACTGAATCTAAAATATCCGTTCTTTCACGAACGTGCTCTTCTAATTCACTCATTTCAGCAACACCTCCTGCGTTATCAGCGATCGGTCCAAAAGCATCGATTGCCAATTGCATCGCTGTAGTAGCCATCATTGCAGAAGCAGCCAATGCTACTCCATAGAATCCTGCTAAAGCATACGATCCGAAAATGGCAGCAGCAAATAGAACAACAGATAAGAAAGTAGATTTCATTCCTACTGCCAATCCAGCAATGATATTTGTTGCAGCTCCTGTTGAACTGTTTTGTACAATATCTAGTACAGGCTTTTTTCCTAAACTTGTGTAGTAAGCAGTTACTACAGAAATCAAAGCCCCTACTGCCAATCCAATACATGCTGCATAAAACACGTTCATTGAAGAAACTTCTTGTGCCCCTTCACCAAAGAAATTCATGGTCATGGTCTCTGGTAACATCCAACCGATTAGGAAGTAACTAGCCAATAATGTAATTCCTATAGATACCCAGTTTCCTAAGTCTAATGCTTTTTGTACTTGTGCTTCCTTAGCAGTGTTGTCTTTGATGCGCACTAAGAAAGTTCCAATGATAGATGCCAATACTCCAACACCAGCAATGACCAATGGTAATAAAATAGGTCCCATGTTGTTGAAAGCGTCTGTAAATTGACTCGTTGCAGACATGTCTCTAATGACATAGTTTCCTAATACCATAGCAGCCAATACAGTTGCTACATACGAACCGAATAAATCGGCTCCCATTCCTGCTACATCACCTACATTATCACCAACGTTATCAGCAATAGTTGCTGGGTTACGTGGATCATCTTCAGGAATTCCGGCTTCTACTTTTCCAACCAAATCAGCACCAACGTCAGCAGCTTTTGTATAGATTCCTCCACCCACACGCGCAAACAAAGCAATTGATTCTGCACCTAAAGAGAAACCTGCTAGCGTCTCTAGAACAACAGTCATATCATTGTAGAAATTTCCACCTTCAGTCATGAACTGACCTAAGAAAACGAAGAATAACAAACTCAATCCTAAAACAGCCAATCCAGCTACTCCTAACCCCATTACAGTTCCACCTCCAAAAGAAACTTTTAGAGCTTGTGGTAAGCTTGTTTTTGCAGCTTCTGCAGTTCTTGCATTTGCTTCAGTGGCAATTCGCATTCCTACATTTCCTGCTAAGGCAGAGAAAATAGCTCCTATGATAAATGCTGGAATGATCATCCAACTTGTTGTTTCTACATATTGTGAAATTCCAAATAGTGCAGCTGATGCAATGATTACAAAGATTAAAAGTAAACGATATTCAGCTCCTAAGAATGCCAATGCACCTTCTTTAATGGCTTTTGAAATTTCCTGCATTCTGTCATTTCCTGCAGCTTGTTTTTTTACCCATGACATTTTTACGAACATAAATAACAATCCTAAGACTGCTAATGCCATTGGTACAAAAATGATATTTGCTTCCATATAGTTTGATTTTGTTAAATAAGCTCGGCAAAAGTAGTAAAATCGACCCGAATAGAAAAGCCCTTTCACATACAATATGAAAGGGTTAGCTTAATAAGATGATAAATGAGATTTAGATGGTAAAATTACCCTTTGTTTTGTGTTCGCTATTTTGATAACGCTCTACACATTTTTTATAGATTTCCATGGCTTCCTGAGCATTTCCCCATCCACCGACATCTACTTTCTTTTTTTCTAAATCTTTATATACCTGAAAGAAATGGGTAATCTCCTTTTTTCGGTGTGGATTTAAGTCTGTGATATCTTCATAACTGTTCCAAATAGGGTCTGTGACAGGAACACAAATTAATTTTTCATCCGGACCTTTCTCATCGGCCATGTGAAATACTCCAATGGGTTTTACTTCCATAACACACATTGGAAAAGTAGGTTCAGTACCCATCACTAAAACATCTAAAGGATCTCCATCTAAAGCCAATGTTTCGGGAATAAATCCATAATCTCCAGGATACATCATGGATGAAAAAAGCATTCGATCGAAGCGAATTTTCTTTAACTCAAAATCATATTCATATTTGTTTCTGCTTCCTTTGGGAATTTCAATTAAAACGTCGAATGTTTGCATTCTCTAAATTTTTTGGGCGGCAAATGTACTAATAAGGTTTAAAGTTAGAAAGTTTAAAGTTATAAAGTTGAAAAATTCAATTAATGCTGACATAACGATTCGAAATTTTACAGAAAAGACCGTTTCACTGTTAGAAATGAGGAGCTAAACTTTTCATTGTATTCAGTTCAAGATCATAAGCTTAGAGCTTTAAACCAAAAAGTCTTTATTCTTGTTTCCCTAAGCGCTGCGGTCTTGATTCAAGACACTTTACTTATGAGATGTACGCTAAATAATTTATTGTACTTAAAAAAACAACTTTTAAAATAAGAATCCTGTAGTAAATGTAATACCAAACCTTCTAGCATTTGGATTTTCTAAATAATTTCCTCTAAAATTGAAATCAACTCGTAGTACCTTTAGAATGTTGGCAATTCCAATACTATACTCATAATATGGAGTGCTGTTTGGAGCTCGTAAAACAATTTGAGAAGGATTGTTAGTAGTGTTTAGCAAAATATTTTCATTGGACAATTGTCCCCATGCTGTTCGAAATCCAATTACAGTTCTCAAGTTTAATTTTCTTAAAAATGGAATTCTAGCAAAGAGTCGACCGTTGAAATTATGTTGTAAATGTAATGAAGCGTAAGTATCGGTAACAAACTCGTAAAAATTTAACTGATTAAATGAGTTAAATACAGCAAAGGGAGTTTGATTTCCAGGAACAATGCTCAGTAAAGCCAACGGTACTTCTCCATAAGTTTTTCCAGCTTCCAATGAAGAACGCAGTATTCCAAATCCTCCAATAAACCATGGTTGAGTATAAGTAAACTGAACTTTTGTATAATCAAAATCACTATCGAAAACCCCACGGCTACCTCGTGTTACTTGAAAAAATAAATTTCGCAATCGGTCTGGATTGGTACGGGTTTCCACTCCAACTCCTGATACTTTTCTGCCAGGAAAATAATTGGCTGTGAAAATAGTTTCATATTGATTGACGGTGGAGCTAACTGTATTGGTTTTTGGGTCATTGTAATCCAAGCTAAAGCTTTCAGAAGCAGACCTCATCCTTTTGTAACTTCCTGATACGCTAAAAATAACATTGGTGAAAGGTTCTATCTGTAAGCTTAACATAGAAAGATTGAGATTGGTCAATAAATTATTTTGACCATTGTTTACAACGGAAGATGATCCGACGCTTCTTCCTAAAACATCGCTAGTGGCAGTCAGAGAGGAACCAATTTGTTCTACATCTCGTCGCTGTCCACCAGAGATGATTAATCTTGATTTTTTGTCTAGTAGAGCTTTCGCTTGAATTCCGTATTTGAACTTCTTGTCTTTAAATCCGTAAGCTAAATAACTTTGAACTCGCCATGTATCATTATAGTCAAAATAGGTTCGACCTCCAGTCCTTAATCGGAGCCCTTCTACATCGTTAAATCCAATGGTAGAGAAAATTGGGCCGTAGTCAAAGTTGAGATTCTCAAATTCATAATATCCAGAAGATAATGTAGAAGCTGTTTTGTATAGACTTAAGAATTTAGGAACTGTCTTTAAGGTGTCTAGTAGTTTATAGACTCCTTGTTCATCCTTGTTCAATTTTTCCAAACGATTCTTTTCCCAAAATTCATCAGACTGATTATACACAGTAGGATCGTAATCGTATTGTTTCTTTTTGTAAAACTTTGCGTTTTTAGGCTCATCAAACTTGTAATTGGTGTACAATGTGGTCCTTCTACCGTAAACACCTTTGGATTTTTCTCGTTTGTTCAATGCAAAATCAGAGAGGAGGTAATCTCTTTTTAAAAGAAATACAGAGTCATTAAGAATCTCAAACTCTTGTTCCATATAGAGGTCTTTTACCCAGTTTATATTCGCATTTTTGGATGCATGCATATTAATCTCTTTCACTGCATATGTAGTATCGTTTACCCAAAAATCACCTTTAAAAGTCAGTTCGTTTTTTCGCCTAGGATAGTAAACAATATTGTAACACCATTTGTTTTTAATAAAAGCACTGTCAGCTAAATAATAGTTGTAATTTTGAATTCCCGTTTTAGAAAGTGGGCTAACAAAACTCTTGTAGAAAAGCTTAATATAGTTGTCATAGACATCATAATCTGTGTAGAGATCGTCAATAAAATCGATAATAGCTTGATTGTTACTGAATCCAGTATTCTTATTTCCTTTGATGATTTCTTTTTCTTTTGCTAAAATATTATCGCCATAAACTTCGGATACAGATTCATTTAAAAAAACGGGTAAATAGGTCTTTCCTGTAACGGCGGAAGTATCTAAGTTTTGAAAAACAAATTCCATTCCACGGAAGACCTTTTTTTTCTTAAAAGTGCTATCAATTGTATTGAGATCGAATTGTACCTTTTGGTATTTTCTATATTGATATTGGTTGAATTTTTTAACTCCATTGCTCCTACGTTTTTCCCAAATCTTTCTAAGGATGTCTATTGCAGGATTGTTTTTTTTAGGTTGCTTCCCAGAGATAATTACCACCTCATTTAAGGTGTTAGACTCTTCTTTTAGTACAAACTTAAGATTGTAATTAACTCGCTTAGAAATTTTAAATTCAACGGTTTCGTATCCGATAAAAGAAACTACGAGTGTCTCCCAATTTTTTTTAGATTCTAGATAAAATTTCCCATTTTCATCTGTAATGGTTCCTTCAATAGAACCTTTAAAAAGAATATTTACATAGGGTAGAGGTTCATTATTCTCATCAAATACCTTTCCTTCAACCTTCGTTTGAGATAAGGAGATTGAAAAGGTGAAGAGTAAAATTAAAAATGGAAAAAACTTCTTCATAAGAAAAAAAACTTCATCAACATTTATGCCGATGAAGTTATTATAACGCAAAATACTGCAATTTATTTGTATAGTACTTCTTTTACTGCTTTCACAACATCTTCAGCATTCGGCAACCAAGCTTCTAATAGAACTGGTGAATAAGGAGCAGGAGTGTCTGCAGTAGTAATTCTTTTAATAGGAGCATCTAAATAATCGAAAGCTTCATCTTGAATTCTATAGGTAATTTCTGAAGCCACACTACCAAAAGGCCAAGCTTCTTCTAAAATAACCAAACGATTTGTTTTCTTTACTGATTCAATAATCGCCGCATGATCCATAGGACGAACGGTTCTTAAATCGATAATTTCAATAGAAATACCCTCTTTTGCTAACTCATCAGCTGCTTTGTATGCTTCCTTAATAATTTTTCCGAAAGAGATTACTGTTACATCTGTTCCCTCTCTTTTGATATCTGCTACTCCAATAGGAATGATGTATTCTCCTTCTGGAATGTCCATTTTGTCTCCATACATTTGTTCAGATTCCATGAAAATTACTGGATCATCATCACGAATGGCAGCTTTTAATAACCCTTTAGCATCATAAGGGTTTGAAGGGACAATCACTTTCAAACCAGGACAATTCGCATACCAACTTTCAAAAGCTTGAGAGTGAGTAGCAGCAAGCTGACCTGCTGATGCGGTAGGGCCTCTAAAAACGATAGGACAATTGAATTGACCTCCAGACATTTGTCTGATTTTAGCTGCATTGTTAATGATCTGATCAATACCTACCAAAGAAAAGTTAAAAGTCATATATTCAACAATAGGTCTGTTTCCATTCATGGCAGAACCCACAGCAATGCCTCCAAAACCTAATTCGGCAATAGGTGCATCAATCACACGCTTTTCACCGAACTCATCCAACATTCCTTTACTTGCTTTGTAAGCACCATTATATTCTGCAACTTCTTCTCCTATTAGATAGATGCTTTCATCTCTACGCATCTCTTCACTCATTGCTTCACAAACGGCCTCGCGAAATTGAACTGTTTTCATGTAACTTAATGTAGTTGTTTATTGGAAAGCAAAAATAGGAAAAATATGCAGAAAAAAACTCACTGAGAATTGGAAATACGATAACGTTTTCTTAAAATTACTTTTGATACAAAAAATACTATGCACGCATAGTATTTTATATTTATTTGTAGTATCTTCGTAGCCATCAAATTAAAATGAATATTAAATGAAAATATTGGTATGTATCAGTCATGTACCTGATACCACTTCAAAAATTAATTTCACGGACAATGACACAAAATTTGATACCAATGGTGTTCAATTTGTGATCAATCCATACGATGAGTTTGTGTTAACTCGTGCTATGTGGTTTAAAGAAAAACAAGGAGCATCTGTAACGGTTGTGAATGTAGGAAATGTGACTACAGAACCAACATTAAGAAAGGCTCTTGCGATAGGTGCAGATGATGCAATTCGTGTGAATGCTGAACCAACTGATGGGTTGGCAGTTGCAAAAGAATTGGCTGAAGTTGTAAAAAATGGAAGTTATGACCTTGTTTTAGCAGGGAAAGAATCTAGTGACTATAATGGGCAAATGGTACCCGGAATGTTAGCGGCTCTTACCGATTTTAATTTTGTAAACGGATGTGTTGGATTGGAAGTAGAGGGAACAAATGCCAATGCTAATAGAGAAATTGATGGAGGAAATGAGTCAGTAGCAACCTCATTACCATTGGTTGTAGGAGGTCAAAAAGGAATTGTTGAAGAATCAGATTTGCGTATTCCTAATATGAGAGGAATTATGATGGCACGTAAAAAGCCTTTGAATGTTGTAGAACCTACTGGATCGGAAAATGGAACGTCTACCCAGTCTTTTGAGAAGCCTGCTCCAAAAGGAGCTGTTAAGTTAGTGGATGCTGACAATATTGATGAATTGATCAGTTTATTACACAACGAAGCGAAAGTGATTTAATTTACATGTTGATTTGTTTAAACGTTCACTCGTTCTAAAAGTAACCCTAAGCAATTCAACTATTTAACATTTAAACAAAAAAATATGTCATTGCGAACGAATTGAAGCAATCTTATTATAAGACTACTTCGTTATTCTTCCTCGTAAAGACAGACAAAAAATAGAAAAGATATGTCAGTTTTAGTATATGCAAGTTCAACAGATGGGAAGTTCAAGAAATCGGCTTATGAAGTGGTTTCTTATGGGAAAAAAGTAGCTGACCAGTTAGGAACGAATTTAATTGCTTTAACAATTAATGCAGACGATGCATCTGAATTACAAAATTATGGAGCAGAGACCATCCTTACTGTTAATAATGATGGATTATCAGTTTTTAATGCAAAGAGTTATGCGGCAGTGATTGAGCAAGCTGCAAAAGCCAAAGAAGCAAACGTAGTAGTTTTAGATTCTAGTATTGATGGACTTTATGTAGCTCCATTAGTAGCTGTAGGATTAGACGCAGGATATGCTTCAAATGTTGTAGAAACGCCAAGTTCTACGAGTCCATTTGTTGTGAAGAGAAAAGCATTTTCTAACAAAGGATTTAATAATACAGAGATTTCTACTGAAAACAAAGTATTAGGTGTTGCAAAAAACTCATTTGGAGTTCATGAAAACGCAGCTAGTGCATCTGTAGAAAATTTTGATGCAGAGGTTGTAGCTTCTGGAGTGAAATCAACCAATATTGAAAAAGCGTCTGGAAAAGTAACCATCGCTGATGCAGATGTTGTCGTGTCAGCAGGAAGAGGTTTAAAAGGACCTGAGAATTGGGGAATGGTAGAAGAGTTGGCAGAAGTATTAGGGGCAGCTACAGCTTGTTCTAAGCCTGTTTCAGATTTGGGATGGAGGCCTCATAGTGAGCACGTAGGACAAACAGGAAAACCAGTAGCATCTAACCTATACATTGCAATCGGAATCTCAGGAGCCATTCAACATTTGGCGGGAATTAATGCCTCTAAAGTAAAGGTTGTGGTGAATACAGATCCAGAGGCCCCTTTCTTCAAAGCAGCCGATTATGGAATTGTAGGAGATGCTTTTGAAGTTGTACCTCAGTTAATTAGCAAACTGAAAGATTTTAAAGCGCAAAACTCATAATTTTTATTAAATTGTGCCCTAGTAAAAGGGCTGTCTAATTTTTTGGTCATTGCCATGAATTGGACAGCCTTTTTTGCTTTTTGATGATTGATATGAGTTTAATAAAACTAACGATTAAGGGGATTTCTTACAGTCAAACTCAAAGTGGAGCTTATGCATTAGTTCTGAGTGAAATGGATGGAACAAGAACGCTTCCCATTATCATAGGAGCTTTTGAAGCCCAGTCTATAGCCATTGCCCTAGAGAAAGAAATTAGACCACCCAGACCGCTTACTCACGACTTATTCAAAACCTTTTCAGAACGATTCGAAATAGAAGTCAAACAAGTCATTATTCATAAGTTAGTAGATGGAATCTTTTTCTCCAGCCTGATTTGTGAAAAAGATGGTGTTGAAGAAATTATAGATACAAGAACTTCGGATGCAATAGCAATTGCAGTTCGATTTAAAGCTCCAATATATACCTACGAAAATATTTTAGATAAAGCAGGAATCTATCTAAAAATAGAAGAGGAACTAGCGATTGAACAAAGCTTAGATCCCGAAGCTGTAGAGGTAAACTTAGAAGAAGAGGTTGGGGAAACATCCAACTTATCAAAATTCTCTTTAAAAGAATTACACCATCAGTTAAATGAGGCCGTAGCTAACGAAGATTATGAGCTAGCAGCCAAGATTCGTGACGAAATTAGCAAACGTTCATAATTACTACCTATGAGAAAAATATACTTGCTTCTTTTTTGTTTGATGCCGTTTTTTGGAATTTCCCAAACACTGGAACAGAATTGGAACTTCGAAGCCATTCTAAAAGAAGGAAAAAAGATCATTACAATTGATGAAAGCGATGTATTTCATCTCAAAGATGGAAATTTTACCTACACTTTAGCTGCTAAGGATAGTTTGAAAGCTGAAGGAACTTATATCCATCAGAATAATTTATTAATATTCAATTATACAAAGCCGAAGGATACTGTTAGATATTACAACATTTCTAAACATACAGATTCTATATTGACCATCATAGAAAACAATATATCTTATAATTTCTCTCTAAAAGAAAAAATACCAGCAGTTATAAACTCTGTAGAAGTAGTAGAGCAAGAAAGTAAAATTATTCCCAGTCAAGGATTCTCCGTAGATACTTTATGGAGAGGGGTTTTAGGTATGGTAGTACTGCTAATCATAGCATTTTTATTCAGCGCGAATAGAAGAGCAATCAATTGGCAAAAAATAGGAATAGGATTATCATTGCAATTGGTCATTGCTATAGGGGTGCTAAAAGTTCCTTTTATTCAAAAAGGATTTAATCTTGTTGGTAGGCTATTCATTGAAATTCTAAATTACACCAAAGCTGGTAGTAAATTTTTATTTGAAGGATTGGTGGTAGATATGGATACTTTTGGTTACATTTTTGCTTTTCAGGTGCTACCTACGATTATCTTCTTCTCAGCATTAACTTCTTTACTGTTTTATTTAGGGATTATACAATGGGTCGTAAAGGCATTAGCATGGATATTATCTAAATTTCTTGGTATTTCAGGAATGGAAAGTCTATCAGTAGCTGGAAATATTTTCCTCGGTCAGACAGAAGCTCCTTTACTGATCAAAGCTTATTTGGAGAAAATGAACCGATCTGAAATGTTATTAGTGATGATTGGTGGAATGGCCACAGTAGCGGGAGCCGTTTTGGCTGCCTATATTGGTTTCTTGGGAGGTGATGATCCAGCACTTCAATTGGTGTTTGCAAAGCATTTGTTAGCGGCTTCTGTAATGGCAGCTCCCGGAGCCATTGTCATTTCTAAGATTTTGTATCCACAAACAGAAGAGGTGAATACAGATGTAAAGGTATCTCAAGAAAAAATTGGATCTAATATTTTAGATGCCATTGCAAATGGTACTACGGAAGGCCTTCGTTTGGCGGTGAATGTTGGCGCAATGTTATTGGTATTTGTTGCTTTTATTGCAATGCTAAATGGGTTTTTAGGAGATATTGTAGGAGAACTTACTTCTATTAATTCTTGGATCGCAGCAAATACTGTTTATGATAAACTTTCATTAGAATTTATACTAGGATACGCTTTTGCTCCTTTGATGTGGCTGATTGGAGTAGCATCGGAGGATATGACTTTAATGGGACAGCTTCTAGGAATTAAATTAGCAGCGAGTGAGTTTATTGGATATATTCAATTAGCTGAGTTAAAAGACGTGGCCAGTGCAACACATTTAACCTATAACAAGTCTGTAATCATGGCGACTTATATGCTTTGTGGATTTGCCAATTTCGCATCGATAGGAATTCAAATTGGAGGTATTGGATCTTTAGCACCAGGACAACGAAAAACACTTTCTGAATTTGGAATGAAAGCGCTTATTGGAGGTACGATTGCTTCTTTAATGTCGGCAACCATTGCAGGAATGATTATCGGGTAATTTGCTAATGCTACAATCCTTCGTGTAATTTGACGATAACAACTCAACGATAATTGATTATAGCAAGTCAAATCACTAGTCAGACTTTTCACCTTATATTCCAAAGCAGCAGTTAATAACTTGTGAAATAATTTTAGAAAGCATTCATTTTTTTCTACGAAAGCTTTTTTACTTTTATCAATGAGAAGAATAGCCAATTGAACTGTTTTAACAAGTAAACATTTCAACAATTCAATAATAAAAAGATGAAGCAATATCACGATTTAGTCAAGCATGTTTTGCAACATGGTAATACCAAAGGAGATCGAACAGGAACGGGAACAAAAAGCGTATTTGGATATCAAATGAGATTTGATTTGAGTGAAGGATTTCCAATGGTCACTACTAAAAAATTGCATCTAAAATCGATCATCTATGAATTGCTTTGGTTTATCAAAGGAGATACCAATGTCAAATACCTTCAGGAGAACGGTGTTCGAATTTGGAACGAATGGGCAGATGAACATGGAGATTTGGGGCCTGTATATGGACATCAATGGAGAAACTGGAATAGTGACGAAATAGATCAGCTCACTGAAGTCATTGAAACTTTAAAAAAGAATCCGAATAGCCGCCGTATGCTCATTTCTGCTTGGAATCCTAGTGTCTTGCCAGATACCTCGATTTCATTTTCTGAAAATGTATCTAAGGGTAAAGCTGCTTTGCCTCCCTGTCACGCATTCTTCCAGTTTTATGTAGCAGATGGGAAGCTTTCTTGTCAGTTGTATCAGAGAAGTGCTGATATTTTTTTAGGAGTGCCTTTTAATATTGCATCGTATGCTTTGTTTACGATGATGATAGCGCAAGTTTGTGGCTATGAAGCAGGTGATTTTATACACACCTTTGGTGATGCACATATATACAGTAATCACATGGAACAGCTGGAGTTGCAATTGAGTAGAGAACCCAGACCTTTACCTACGATGAAAATAAATCCTGCCATTAAAAATATCGAAGATTTTACTTTTGAAGATTTTGAATTGCTCAACTACGATCCACATCCTCATATAAAAGGAATTGTAGCTGTTTAAAAAGATGTTAAATTCTTTTTCAACCTATTGTGTATTGATTGGTTACTTCGTAAATTAGTTTTAAAATTATGAAATATGTATACCTCTACAGATTTACTTAAAGAATATATTTACGATCGGGTATCCGACATCAAAGACGAGAATGTTCTCTTGGCAATAAAAACTCTTGTAGATAATTTGCGAATAGCAGAGGATAACATCACTGAGAAAGTAGATTACAACAAATACATGAAAGAGTGGTTAAAAGACATGAATTAAAAGAGTCATTTAGAACTCTTTTTTTATGAAGCACAACCATTAATAAACAGATCTAAAAAATATTCATGATTGTTATTATAGCTGCTATTGGAAGAAACAACGAGCTAGGAAAAGACAACGACCTAATTTGGCACTTATCAGCAGATTTAAAAAGATTTAAGAAAGTAACCTCTGGACATTCCATCATTATGGGGAGAAATACTTTTGAATCCATTGGAAAGCCATTGCCGAATAGAAGATCTATTATTGTTACACGAAATAAGCAATATCATCGAGAAGGATGTGATGTAGTTCATAGTCTAGAAGCTGCTATCGATTTGGTAAAAACTGAAGAAAAAACATTCATCATTGGAGGAGCACAAATCTATAAACAAGCCATAGAAAACAACCTAGCTGACCAATTAGATATCACGTTAGTCCATTCAGATTTTGATGCAGATGTGTTTTTTCCAAAAATTAATACTTCGGTTTGGGAAGAAACCAGCAGAGAAAACTTTGAAGCTGATGAGAAGAACCAATTCAACTACAGCTTTGTATCCTTTCAGCGGAGTTAATAAGTCACTTAATCCTTATAGGACCTCCAGTTCCGCCAGCATCTAGACGCATATTGTATTTCAGCTGAGCAAATTGAAAGTAGTTGAATAGCTTATAATTGACATCCATTCCATAATCAATTTTACGGTCGTAATCAATGATGTTTCTGTAAATTTCAGGATCGTATCTGGTTGGAAATTGGGCTCTGTTGTTCCAAGTAGTTACATACACTTCATTCCACATTTCCATATACTCTTTAGAGTAGTAACCAATTGGTTTTGCTCTGGAATTTAAAAAGGCATTGAAACCGATGTCTAAAATGATAATTTCATATTCTAGACTGTCATTAGCAATCACTACAGGCTCCTCTTTTTCTTTTTTCACATTTTTTACAGGAGATGAGCTACATGCGTAGAGAGTCACTCCAAGAATGAAAATGCCAAAGATTTTATATAAGTTTTTCATAATGAGAGTGTTTAATGATGAATAAAGTTACAAAAACCGTTCCGAAAGTTTCGCTAGAAGACAAGTTTTAACATTTGATAAGGATAAAGTATCTTTAGGAAAAATTACCAAACCATGAAATATATTCTTTTTGTTGTATTGCTATTTACATTTCATATTGCAAGTTCTCAAATTTTATCCGAAAGAGAAAGAGCAGCATTAAAGGATGATTTGTTAGAAGACCGATTTCAAAATCTATTGCCTCAATTGATGGATGATACGAATATTGATATGTGGTTAATCATTTCCAGAGAATACAATGAAGACCCTGTCATGAAAACCATGTTACCAGCTAATTGGTTGAATGCAAGACGAAGAACCATGATGGTGTTTTATAGAAATAAGGAAAAAGATACAATGGAAAGAATAGCTGTGGCCAGATATGATATTGGAAAAAGTATCAAATCGGCATGGCAAAAAGAAAAACAGCCTGATCAATGGAAAGCGTTAGTGGATATCATTTCAAAAAGAAACCCGAAAAAAATAGGAATCAATTATTCATCTCATTTCCCTTTGGCTGATGGTCTGGTGAAAACAGATTATGATGAGTTAAAAAAGAACTTACCAGATTCATTAAAAACAAGATTAGTTTCAGCAGAGAAGCTAGCCATAGGATGGATAGAAACTCGTACAGAAAAAGAGTTAAAACTATTTAGAGAATTGGTGCAAATCACACATGATATCATTGATGAAGCATTCTCTAACAAAGTCATTGCGCCTGGTAAAACTACGACAGATGATGTGGTTTGGTGGATGCGTCAGAAAGTAACAGATTTAGGCTTAGAAACGTGGTTTCACCCTACCATAGATGTACAAAGAACCAAAGAAGAATTAAAATCTCATATCTACTCGTTTACGAAACGAAATAAAGGGAAAGTGATCCAGAAAGGCGACTTGTTGCATTGCGATTTTGGGATTACCTACATAGGACTCAATACCGATTGTCAACAGCATGCGTATGTTTTGCACGATAATGAAAACAAAGTCCCCGATTTTCTTTCTTCAGCATTTAAAAAAGGAAACAGGTTACAAGATATCTTAACAACCAACATGAAAACAGGTAAAACAGGAAATGAGATCTTATTGAACTCCCTTTCAGAAGCTAAAAAAGAAGGTTTAAAACCAGCAATTTATTCGCACCCATTGGGAAAATATGGACATAGTGCAGGAACTACCATTGGTATGTGGGATTCTCAAGGAGGCGTCCCTTTCAATGGAGATTATACTTTGCATAAGAATACAGCTTACGCGATAGAGTTGAACGTTACAGTAAATATTCCTGAGTGGCAGAAAAATATCAGAATCATGTTGGAAGAAGCTGGTTTTTATGGTGATGGCGTTTTTGAATATGTAAATGAGAGACAAACGAGTATCAAACCAATCAAAATAAAATAGCGAAGTTTTAAGAGCATGGCTAAAAAAGTAAAAGACCCGGGATTTGGATATCGCTCCTCTAAGAACGCGAAAAAAATCATCAATGATGATGGAAGTTCTAATGTAATCCATGTCAACAGAAAATCAGGAATGCACGACCTCTATTCCTATTTGATTGAAGTGTCTTGGTGGAAATTTTTCTTGTATGTGTTGATGATTTACACACTCATCAACATCTTTTTTGCCATTCTCTACAATCTGATCGGAATCGAGCAAATCACACCATCGACTGGAAACACATTGAGAGACTTATTGAATGGATTCTTTTTTAGCGCGCAAACGATCACTACGGTTGGTTATGGAGGGATCGCGCCTCAGGGCTTGATAGCAAATATCATCGCTTCTTTTCAGGCGATGATCGGATTGTTAGGTTTTTCATTCATTACAGGATTGTTATACGGTCGATTCTCAAAACCCAAGGCAGCGATTAAATTTAGCAAGCATTTAATTGTTAGAGATTTTAAAGAGCACAGGGCAGTTATGTTTCGCCTGATGAACAGTCGGAAAAACATGATGATTGAGCCTCAAGTAACTGTAACTTTAGCTGTAACCGAGTTGGATGAAAAACTAGATAACTACCGAAGGAATTTCTATCAGTTGAAATTAGAGAGAGATAAAATCATGTACTTACCAACTATCTGGACCTTGGTTCACGAGCTGGATGAAGAGAGTCCATTAGCTAAATATTCCAATGATGAACTAAAAAATCTAGATGCTGAACTTTATATTTTAATGCAGTATCATGACGAGGCGTTCTCTCAAAAACTATTTAAAATTTATTCCTACAAATTTGATCAATTGCAAGTAGATCAAAAATTTATGCCTTCATTTGCCTTTAATGAAAATGGCGATACCATTTTAGATCATGACAAGTTAGACAGACTGGAAAGTATGTAATTTGAGGATTAAATAATGCATCAATGTACTAATTTGACGATTTGAAAATGTAACAATGTTATAGTGTTATTCTGAGGAGCTGTCACCCTGAACAGAGTCGAAGGGAAAGTGATGTGAGAATCTCAAAGTGACAAAGTGAAAAAGGTTCAAAGCTGATAAGAGAACTTTATACAAGTATTTTTATGCTAAAACCTGAGGACTAGTAGTATTTAAAAGAAAATAGCTGTCAAATAACGAAGCACTACAAAAATGATAATTCCCAAGGTGCCGTAGAAGGCTACTTTTTTAGCAGCTCCTTTGTAATACGATTGATGATTTTTACCGTCTTTTCGATAAGAGATGACCATTAAAATAACGAAAGCCGTAACAAAAAAAACGATAAAGATGAGTCGTCCAGTAGTGAACATAAAATTGTATTTTTAGCAAAATTAAGAATTAAAATTTGAGTGAGAATCTTTATTCAGAATTATGAAAACACATAAGATTTTTAAAAAGTTCAATTTGTATGAGGAAATCGTACGACATAATTATATGTATCACGAGGAATTGATTCATGTAACTAAAAAAAGATTAAATATTCTCGAAGAAAATAGGTCGATTACGTTCTTAGATTTGGGTTGTGGAGACGCATACCTCACAAGTCAGTTATTTCCCAAAGAAGCACCAATAAATTATGTAGGTGTAGATTTATCTGAATCAGCTTTGAAAGATGCTGAAATTAATCTATCAGGTTATTCGGGTTGGGAAGTGGATTTGCACTGTGAAGATTTGCTGGATTTTCTTAAAAAAAATAACACAAAATTTCAGATCATAAGCTGCGGGTTCTCATTGCATCACCTGAAGACAGAAGACAAAAAGAAGGTCTTTAAAGAAGTAAAAAAATCGCTAAAACCTGGAGGACTATTTTTATTGTATGATGTAGTAAGGGGAGAAGAAACAGTAGACGAGATTAATCGAAAGCAAATTGAGGTTTATAAAAAGGCTTGGGCAAAAATTCCTAGCGATTCTATGCAGCTTATTGAAGAGCATATGATAAACGAAGATTTTCCAGAAGCACTAACAACCTATGAAAAATGGGGAGGTGAAATAGGTTTCTCACAAAGTGAAATTCTATATAGAACACCACATGAATTTTATGTTTTGATAGAGTATAAAAATTAACTTAACCCTGTAAAGAAACTGAAAGAATTCTTTAGATTGATTTAAAAAAGGATTCGGAAAAAGTGCTTAATTTGTAATTTACCATTCATATTTTTCATAAGTGAAAACCGCGATTATTTTTGGAGCTACTTCTGGAATAGGAAGAGCATTGACTGATCTTTTAGTAAAAGAAGGGTACAAAGTTGCAGTTACAGGCCGGAGAAAGGAAAAGCTTTTGGAAATTAAAATCCAATATTCCAATCTGGTTGAAATTTATCAAAATGATATTCAAGAAGTAGGGCAAGTAGAAAAGGTGTTTTTCGAAATACTAAGAGATTTCGAGAAAATAGATTTGATTGTTCAGTCTTCAGGAGTTGGACATATCAACCCCAAATTAGAGTGGGAAAAAGAGTCAGAAACCATCAAAACAAATGTTGTTGGTGTTACCAAATTATATGATCTAGCTTACAACTTATTTAGAGAGCAAAGTTTTGGGCATTTGGTTGGAATTACCTCCATTGCATCAATTAGAGGGAACAGAGGAGCACCAGCTTATTTCGCTTCCAAAGCCTATCAAAAAGCCTATTTAGAAAGTCTGTATATCAAGACAAAAACTATTAAGTCGAATCAGGTTTTTATTACAGATATCCGACCAGGTTTTGTCGATACAGCCATGGCATTAGGAGATGGAATCTTTTGGATGGTTTCTTTAGAGAAAGCCACAAAGCAGATCTATGCAGCGATTAAAAAGAAAAAACGAGTAGCCTACATTTCAAAACGCTGGGCAATTATTGCTTTTGTATTGAAAATTGCTCCTGCCTGGTTATTGAAAAAAGCAATTTAAAATAAAAGGACAACCTCGAATCTGTATTGTCGGCAGATAGGTGCAGTTGAGAGGTCTTAAATTATAAAAATAAATACTAAATGAAAAAATACACAGACGCTGTTCACGAATTTCACACAGCATTTGGATTAGGAATTAAAAACGAACCGACTGCCAATATTGGAGAAGATAGAAATCTACTTCGCTTCAATTTGATGAAAGAAGAAAATGAAGAGTATTTTGAAGCTACCAACAACAACGATTTGGTTGAAGTTGCCGATGCATTAGGAGACATGCTATACATTTTAGCAGGCACCATCATAGAACACGGAATGCAACATAAAATTGTAGAGGTTTTCGATGAAATCCAGCGTAGTAATATGAGTAAATTAGGAGAAGATGGAAAACCTATTTATCGAGAAGACGGAAAGGTTTTAAAAGGACCTAACTACTTCAAGCCAGACATTCAAAAGATTTTAGATTCATAAATTACAGGTCAAAAATTTGACCTTCTTTAGCCACTCGAAAACCCTGTTTTTCGAGTGCTTTTCTTTCCGAAGCATTCGATTGCATTACAGGATTGCTATGGTTAAAGTGGATAAAGATGACTTTGTTTTTGGTTTCCTCAGATTCATTTTTGAACAAAGTCATAGTTTCTTCAATAAAGGGATGTGGAACCTCACTCATAGGTCTATTAATCTCTCCATCTTTAAAAAAGGTTGCGTCTAAAAAAGCATAATCTACTTTCTTTACTTCTTCCACAATATTCTTTCCCCATAAATGCCATTTGTTAATATCGGGAATGAAAAGTGCTGTTTTCTTTTTTCCTTGAATCTTATATCCTACAGTTTCTGAAAATTCATCTCTGTGCGGAACCAAAAAAGGAATCACTTTTAAAGCATTGCTTACTTGAATTGTACGATCATTTTTTAGTTCTTGCAATGCAATATTTTTCAAAGCGATCAACTGACTCCACGGGCCATTACTTTCTAGAAATGACTTCATCTTGGGCATGGCATACACCGGAATATTTTTTTTACCCAAAGCTTCGCGTCCAAAATACATTAAGCCTGTGTAATGCCCAATATGCGCATGGGTCAAAAACACACCATCAATGATGGTATTTGTTTTTAAATGATTTCGTTCTAAATCATCTAATTGAGTAGTTATATCTGGAGTAGCTTCGAAAAGAAATTTCTTTTTAGCCGAAAGATCAACCAAACCCAAAGACACCACTTTTTGTGAGGGTAATTTTCCCTGATAATGTTGAGTGCAAAAGGTCTTCTGACAACCAATATGAGGAAATCCACCATCTTGAGCAATTCCTAAAACGGTAAGGTATTGATTAGATTGGATTGGATCAGAAGAAGTTTCTTTCTGTAAACGATGACAACTTATGCAAAGTAGCACAACGAAAAGAAAGAGAATTTTCTTCATGAAATACAATTATACTTGAACCCTCCAACCATAAGGATCATGAGTCTTATTGGTTTGGATATCGGTAATTTGTCGCTTCAAAGTAGCAGCAAAACTCTCAGTCAATTCAGGTAAATCATAATCAGTTCCTTGATATCCAAAAGTAGCGATTGGAGAAATCACGGCAGCAGTTCCAGCACCAAAGATCTCTTTTAGAGAGCCATTCTTAGCTGCCTCTATAACTTCTGAAACGGAAATTTTTCTCACTTCTACAGAAATCCCTTGATCTTGCGCAATCTGAATCACACTCTTTCGAGTAACACCATCTAAGATTCGATCATTGGTAGGGCTGGTAATAAGCGTGTCATTGATACGAATGAACACATTCATAGCACCTGCTTCTTCAATGTATTCATGTGTATTGTCATCTGTCCAAATCACTTGATGGTAGCCTTTTTCGATGGCAAGTTGTGTTGGGTAGAACTGTGCTGCATAGTTTCCTCCAGCTTTCGCAAATCCTACACCTCCATTGGCAGCTCTTGCATATTTTTCTTCAATAGCGACTCTTACTTTACCAGCAAAATAAGCTCCAGAAGGAGCCGTAGCAATAATGAGGCGGTAGTTATCTGCAGGAGATGCATGAAAACCTTCTCCAGAGGCAAAAATAAAAGGTCGAATGTATAGCGAACTTCCATCTGAAGTTGGAATCCAAGCTTTGTCAACCTCTAGTAATTTTTTTAAACCTTCCATAAAAATATCCTCAGGGACTTCAGGAATCATCAGACGACTTGAAGAAATGTTCAATCGTTTCCAGTTTTCGTCAGGACGGAAAAGAAATACATTCTCATCAGCATCTTTGTAAGCTTTCATACCTTCAAAAACAGACTGACCATAATGAAAGATTTTTGCAGAAGGACTTAATGTTATAGGTCCATAGGGCTCAATAGTAGGATTTTGCCAAGATCCATTAATATAATCGCAGACAAACATATGATCTGAAAAAACTTTCCCAAAAGATAAATTGTTAAAATCTACAGAATCGATTCTAGAATTTTCAATGTTTTGAATTTGGATGTGTATGGACATGTTACAATCTTTAATTAAGAGGCAGCAAAGGTATAAAATTTTAAGCTCGTTTTTAATAAAACCTTGGGAATGCTTTGATTCTAAACAACTATCTTTGTTCTACATAAAATTTAAACTTAATCATGAAAAAGCTATTAATGATTCTTGTCGTATCAGTTCTTGTTGTATCCTGTAAGGCAAATAAAGAGGAGAAAAAAGAAGAAAAGAAAGAAACAGCTAGCGTCTATAACTCCTATGGAGCTGAAATTTCTGATGCAGATTATTTGACTTCTATAGATGCATTGAGTAAGTATCAAGGGCTAAAAGCAGGAGATACAATCAATCTTAAGTTCGCATCTTCCATCAAAGAAGTATGCTCTAAAAAAGGATGTTGGATAAAATTGCCAGCGGGAGAAACTGAAGAGACCATTATGGTGCGTTTTAAAGATTATGGATTCTTTATGCCTTTAGATTCTCATGGAAAAGAAGTAATAGTTGAAGGAAAGGCTTTCGTAAAAGAAGTGTCTGTAGACGAGCTAAAACACTATGCTGAAGATGCTGGGAAAAGCAAAGAAGAGATCGCAAAAATTACAGAACCTAAATTAGAGTTGGCTTTCGAAGCTAGCGGTGTTTTGATGAAAAAGTAGTATCTAGATTCTTAGATTTCAGGATTGCTGGATTTTTGATCGACTCATTCATATTTTAAAAATCTATCTTTCTAATAATCAAACAACCTAGAGTTTGAAAAATAAGGATGATGGTGTCTGAGCGAAGTCGAAGACACCATTTTTTCGTAATAATAAATACAGTTGAAAAGAGAAATCATTACAACTTCTGATGGTTCTACAACCATTCATTTACCCGATTGGAACGAGCAGTATCATTCCAAACACGGGGCTATTCAGGAAGCTTATCATGTCTTTATCAAGAATGGATTGGATGTTTGCTCACAGTCGCAAGTTTCCATTTTAGAGATAGGATTTGGTACGGGCCTGAATGCATTTATTACATTTTTAGAGTCTGAAAAAAGAAAACTGGAAATAGATTACGTAGGGGTGGAGGCATATCCTGTAGCTATGGAAGAAATTCTACAGCTGAATTATGCTTCTGAGTTAAAAGCAAAGGGGTATCAAACTACTTTTTGGGAGATGCATCAAAACTCTTGGGAAGAGAGTCAAGTGATATCTCCAAATTTCTCGTTGACCAAAAGAAAACAGTTTTTTCATGAAATCGAAGATCAAGATATGTATGACCTTATTTATTTTGATGCTTTTGGAGCCAGAGTGCAGCCCAATCTATGGACAAAAGACATATTTTCTTTGATGTACAAGGCTCTAAAAGTAAATGGAGTTTTAGTGACCTATTCTTCCAAGGGATCTGTAAGAAGAGCCATGCAGGAAGTCGGTTTCAAAGTAGAACGTTTACCCGGACCACCAGGGAAAAGAGAAATGTTGCGAGCCATAAAAATGGCGAGCGACGTTCAGCGTAGCTAAATGGTTCGCGTGATAAAATTAGAATCTAGTATTGAGTAAATTTATATCTTCGTTGTAAAGCATACTCAAAAATTTTTATGAAAGGAATTGAATATTTAAATCTAGAATTACAGAAAATAAAAAAAGGAGAGCCGTCATTTTTGGGAATGGATGGTGGGAATCCCTATTCTAATTATTGGTTTTGTGGAATTGAATTTGGTAGTGAGTTGGAAAAAATGGCGGAATATTATGAAGAATATATTTTGTTCAACGAAGTAGAAAAATTCTTGATTCCTTATCGTAATGATTGTCCAGAAATATTTTTAAAATCTTTTTTTGACAAATATCTAGCCTCAATTTATTCTAATCTTTTCTTTAAAAATGAATTTCCAAGTAAAGAGAAAATTGATTGTATTCTAAAAAATCACCTATACAATAAAGAATCTGAAATATTTAAAATCAATCTTTTCCCTTTAGCAAAAAAAGATATTAGTTGGGACAAATCTTTTGAATCAAAATTAAATATTACAAAGTCAGAATATTATGGCAATATTTTTGACAATAGAATTAAATTTATAAAAGAATTATCTTCAAAGTTTAAACCCAAAAACATTATTTGCTTTTCCACTAAAGAATATACAGGGTATTTTGAAAGAACTTTTTTTAATGAAAATGAAAAGATTGAACTTTTATTTGACTCGATTAGTTTATCGAATGAAAAAAAAGCAAATATAAAAGTGTATAAAAAAGGAATATTAAATGTAATTATAATTCCTTTTTTGGGAAGAGGGAATTTAGCTTCTTATGAAGACGTAAGGATTGTAACTAATTATTTGAAAAAAAAAATATTTCGAATGAAATATTATATAACAATACCAAAATAATTGCGGTTTTGTATCACAAAAAATAGAAGTATTAATTAAACGGATTGATTTCGACGGAATAATCCTGTGGATGACTTTACAATGAAATCATAGCTAAAACATAGAGAAAAATAATTATTATGGAATTTCAAAGAAGATATGGTAGAAGAAAAAAATCCAATCCTAAAAGAGGGATTGTTTTGGTATTGTTGTTGTTTTTGGTGATTATTCTATGGCTTTATGCAGATAGCATCTTGGAGCAAATTTTTAATTAGCGCTTTTTAAAGAGTGAAGAATGTCACTTCGAGTGTCACACTAAAGATTTACCATTCAAACTGACAAAAATTTAGTACAATCTCATTCAGCTATTTTCGAAATTCTCTTTCTTTCCATTCATACTTTCCTAGTAGACTTTTGAGTACAACATAGGTGCTAAAAAAAGGATACAAAAGACTACTCAATTCATAGTCTTTCATCTTTTTATAACCATTATAAAAAATAGAAGCTTTTTCCAACAGGCTAAAGTCTACACAGATTTTAATAACAATCAATAGCAAATAAAAAAAACTGTATTGCTCACTCCAAATCATACTAAATAAGGCAATCAGGAAACTTAGATTCATCAGAAACACAATCGACCCGATGATTTTACCAATCATCAACTGATATTGACTTGACTTTGCAGCCCAACGCATTCTTTGATGAATTAATCCACTCCATGAATTTACTGGCGATGTACAAACAATAGCAGATTTAGATTTTAAAAAATACACACTATTTGGGTAAGCCATGTAAATTTTTTCAAGTAAGAAAATATCATCACCACTTGCCATCTGAGTATTTCCTTCAAATCCATTGACCTCTTTAAATACATCTTTCCGGTATGCAAGATTGGCACCATTGCACAAAAAAGGTTTTTTGATGCCAAATCCACCTATGGTAGAAGCTTGTAAACTCATAAAATCGAGCATTTGAAAATGATGTAAGAAGGATGACTTTGTCTGATAGTTAACTGGACCAATAACCATCTTGCAATCATTTTGCTGAATGAAATCAGAAAAAGTAAATAACCAATTTTTAGGGAGAAGACAATCGGCATCGGTGGTAAGAATCCACTTATATTTGGCAATCTCTATGGCAGTCAGAATCGCATCTTTCTTGGGTGAGTTTGTATTTCTTTTAGCATTCAAAATTTGATAATCAAATTGAAAAGCTTTCATACTTCTCTCAATAATAGTCATGGAATCATCCGAAGATGCATCATTGACAAAAAGAATTTCAAATTGATTTGTTGGATATGAAAGTGCTTGAATTGAGTTTAGTAGTGCAGGAAGATTTTGAGCTTCATTTCGAAAAGGGATCACAATAGAGAAACCTGTTTTTTGAGTGTCATCTGAGATTTTAAAAGAAGGTATTCTATTAAAGCCGTAACTCAGTATTAAGATGAATACAACGTAAAAAAAAGTAATAATAAAAAGAAGTAGTATCACCCTCTCTGTGGTTTAAATGTTAACACAAAGTAGCTCCCAAAAATTGCTGGAATAGCGAAATTGAGAACCCACATAAAGGTAGTAATACTAAAAATGATAACTGGGTCGATTTCAAACAAACTAAAAATAAGAATCGCTACGGAGCCTTTTACAGCAAAATCGAAAAAGGACAACATGGGTACAAGAGAGGAGAGCAAGTACATAGCAGAAATACTAGCCATAGCATCAATATAGGTGATGGAATTGTTAAAAATGATCAGCAGAACATAAAACTGATGTGAAAAAATCAAGTATCGGATAAAAGCAAAAATAAAAGCAGTTGGATTGTTCAAAGAACTCACAAATTTCTGTAGCCGTTGTCCTATCTGAAGTTGCTTTAATACAAGCCAAAGAATGACTAGGAAAACTGATAGAATTCCAAGAATGATTAATAACTTTTGTAGCGTCAAATAGTAAAATGAAAAAGAGAGGAGTAAATAACATAAACCTAAAACCCCAAAAACGATCGTTGCTAGTAATTGATAGAAGTTCCCTGCAAAATTCAATGTCAAAATTTTTTTTCTTTTTTCTTTCGAATAATACAAAGCTTTTGCACCGTATTCACCAATTCTGTTGGGTGTAATTAACGAAAATGTCAACGAACTCAGCGATTGTTCCGTCGCTTCAGAAAAAGAAATTTTCTGAGTTTTTTTGACTAGAATTTGCCATTTTTTGATTTCAAAAAACCAATTAAAAAAAGTGAAAACGAGGAGAAAAGTGCTATTTTTCAGTGATAAAACATCAAAACTTGCTAAAATTGATTGAAAGTTAGAAAATTTTAAATTCGAATGATTGCTTAGAATATCATAGATGAAATATCCACAAAGAATTACAATCAGTAGTTTTAAGACAAGCCATAAGAATTGCTTAGATTTGTATGAAAGGAGTCCGAACATCATCGGCAAAATAGGAAATAATCGTCATTACGAAGCTTGCTTCAAACTTGATTTGGGAATATAACGAAGTAATCTTTTCAGTTTTAGTAAGGTAGCTTTATCTAGCCTTCGGTAGACAGATGCATTCGTAATGATTAAAATAGAGTCTTCTGAAAACAGAAAAAATCATTTTAGGAATTGATCCAGGAACGACCATTATGGGTTTTGGTCTGATTAGAGTTGTTGGAAAAAAAATGGAATTCCTACAACTCAATGAGCTACACTTAAAAAAATACGAGGATCATTATCTAAAACTAAAGTTGATTTTCGAACGAACCGTTCAATTAATCGATACCTATCACCCAGATGAAATAGCTATTGAAGCACCTTTTTATGGCAAGAATGTACAATCGATGTTAAAACTAGGAAGGGCACAAGGAGTGGCCATGGCGGCAGGATTGTCACGCGAAGTGCCTATCACTGAATATTCTCCAAAAAAAATAAAAATGGCCATTACAGGAAATGGAAATGCCAGTAAAGAGCAAGTTGCCAAGATGCTACAAAGCCTTTTAAAAATTAAAGAACTGCCTAAAAATTTAGATGCAACAGATGGATTGGCTGCAGCAGTTTGTCATTTTTACAATCTAGGGAAACCAGTTCAAGGAAAGAGTTATACAGGTTGGGCTGCTTTTGTGAAACAGAACCCTAGAAAAATTAATTAACGGTAATCAATATCGCTCTTAGAGCATTATTGAATATGATATATGATAAAGAAAAAGCAATACAATGAAAACAAATAAAAATTATTTTTTGGATAATTCTCCAATAAGTAAAGAGAAAGATGATTTGTTTAATTTTCAGCATTACGCAAAAAAAGTTCAAAGATTAATACAGTTAAATTCTGATAATTCAGAGCCTATAACTATTGGTATTTATGGAAAATGGGGTGAAGGAAAAACATCATTTCTGCAATTAATAGAATCTAAAATTGATCTATGGGAAAAGAAAAATAATCAAAAAGGAATTTTAAAGTATAGTTTTAACCCTTGGCGATATTCATCCGCAGAAGAAATGCAATTTGATTTTTTTGAGGGTTTATCTAAACTGATGACCATACAAAATAATGATATTTTAAGAGTAGTAGGTGAAAGGATAATATCATTATCGAGATATTTAAAAGCTGTAAAAATATCGACTTCATTTGGTATACCTAAATTTCTTGGAACTAAAGTAAGTTTTGAAACTTCAGAAGTTTTTAAAGCACTGGGAGAGGATATTAAAGGAAAGGAGTTAAGCATTGAAAGTATTATCAAAAAAGTTGATGAGAAACTTGAGATCTCTAACTATAAGATTGTTGTATTTATAGATGATATTGATAGGTTGGATAAGGAAGAAATTTATTCACTTTTAAAATTGATAAAGCTCAATGCGAATTTTAAGAATTTTATTTACCTGATTACTTTAGATGAAAATCAAATAGCCAAAGCTATTGGGAATAGATATGGCAAGGGAAAAAATGATGGGAAGCTATTTTTAGAGAAAATAATTAATATCCCTATACACTTGCCAAGAATCGAGAGAGATGATTTAAAGAGTTTTTTTGAGAATAAATTGAGAAAGGTTTTTAATAATCTGGATTTAAAGGATTCAAAAAGGAAAGAGGAAGAGTACAAAGAAATATTACTTGAATATTGGAATGTTACTTTCAAAACTCCCAGAGAAATAATAAGAATTTTAAATAGTTTCTTTATTGATGCGTTTGCTATAGGTGATGAAGTTAACCTTAGAGATTTATTTTGGATAGAGGTTTTGAAAATAAAAAACGGAGAATGTTATAATTATATAAAGAATTATTACAATAGGGGTTTCTATTTAAATAGTGAAATAATAGATTTTAGCAATGATATAACTTCCAGAGATTCAGTAAACGGAAATAGAGAGGATATTTACAAAAGGTTCCCAAAAGAAAAACATATAGTAGATCTTTTATTCCCTTTGAGGAATGAAATAAAAAAGTCTGATAGTCCTAAACAAATAAAAGAACTCAGGATAAATTACAGTAGGAATTTTGATCGTTATTTTTCCTTACACGTTACAGGAGAAGTATCTAATAAGACAATTTTTAATATTAGAAAGATAATTTCGGAAGAGAATTACGAACAATTAAATGAAGTCTTATCAGAAGTATTTAGTTTTTATAAAATTGATAAAGCATTTTTTAGATTACAAAATTTAGTTAATACAATGAGGTTTGAGGAAAATAAACTGTTTTTGATTAAGTACTTGTTAGAAAATATAGAAACTCTTTTTCCATCTAAAGACCATAAGGTTAACATTGAATACAGAGAGAGAATAATATCAGATATTGCTTCAAATTTATCTTCAGAATATGAAGGTAAAAGCGATACCTTGGTATTTGAATTGTGTAAAGGTTTGTCTGCAAGAGATTTGGCTGTATTGATAACTACATATAAGCCTAAAAAAGAAAAGGAAATTGAAAAACTTCTAGTTTCTAAGGCTAAAAATTTGGCCATACATGACAAACCTATATATAGAGATGCTTTCAAGAATAGATTAGTAGTGCAGTTATGGGGAAAGTATGATAAAAATAGCCTGCAAGATTACATAAACGAGACTTTAATAGACTTCAAATCTGTTAAAGAATTAATGAGATTTTTTGCACCTTACTATAATAATGAGTTTTTTGGATCTTTATCATTTGAGAATTTCAAACATCTAGAAAATATACTAGATGTATTTTCTATTTATGCACTTGCGAAAAAGGAATTTCCCAACGAGAAGCAAACAAATCAATATAGTGAAGATAATCTTCCAGATAAGTATATGAAATCTAGTGCTAAAGATAATGTTGAACAATTCATATTCTGGTATGAATACAATAATGAAAAAAAACTCAAATTTTTGTAATTACTATTTCTAAATAATGTTGAGTAATCAGGATAAATTAGCCAATTAAACAATTTGAAAATGAATCAATTGTTACATCATCAAATTTTCAAATTGCTACATTAATTCATGGCAGGAATCTATATTCATATTCCATTTTGTAAGCAAGCTTGTTACTATTGCGATTTTCATTTTTCCACCTCACTAAAAAAGAAAAACGACTTAATCTCATGTTTGATCAAAGAGATTGAGATGAGAAAAGATGAATTGAATGGAGAGGTGATTGAAACCATTTATTTTGGAGGAGGAACTCCAAGTATGTTATCTCAATCTGAGATTGATCGTGTTATTGATGCTGTTTATAAAAATCACTCTGTTGTTGAAAATCCAGAGATCACCTTAGAGGCAAATCCAGATGACTTGGATGATGAAACGATTGAAGTATTATCTAAGTCAAAAGTAAATCGTTTGAGTATTGGAATACAATCTTTTTTTGAGCGAGATTTAAAGTTGATGAATCGCGCACACAATGCTGAAGAAGCTAAAAAATGTTTAACAAAAGCAACCGAATACTTTGAAAATATCTCAGTGGATTTGATTTATGGAATTCCAGGCTCCTCTCATGAAGAATGGAAAGAGAATATTCAGATAGCATTATCTTATGGGATTCCGCACATCTCTAGTTATGCCTTGACTGTAGAACCGAAAACAGCGCTGGAATCCTATATCAAAAAAGGAATTATCGATGAAGTGGATGATGAGCATGCTCAAGAGCAATTTGATATTTTAACTCAGGAACTGGGAGAGGCAAATTTGATTCATTACGAACTTTCTAATTTTGGGAAAGAGGGATTTTTTAGCAAAAACAATTCTGCTTATTGGCAAGGGAAATCATACTTGGGGATAGGTCCTTCTGCTCACTCTTTCGATGGAAAACAACGAAGTTGGAATGTGAGAAATAATTCAAAATACATACAAGCGATTCAAAAGGAAAGTTTGCCTATAGAAAGAGAAATTCTATCCAAAACAGATCAGTATAATGAATATATCATGACGGGCTTGCGAACCATTTGGGGTGTTTCTTTAGAGAGAGTGAAAACAAATTTTGGGGTTAAGTACTTTAACTATTTGTTGCTCCAATCAGAAAAATACAGAGAAGAAGATTTGTTGTATATTGAAAATGGAAAATTAAAAACAACTCAAAAAGGAAAGTTCCTGTCGGATGGAATTTCTTCAGATTTGTTTAAATTAAATCTTGAATAGATACATATGTCTTTTCGACTGTTGATTGAGCATCTCGATAAACTCGATACAGGCTCAAGTGGAAATCAAAAGGGAGAAATCTAATATAAAAGATTTCTCAGTCGTTTTACTTCTTCGAAATGACAAAATTTGTATAAAATATGATCGCAGAAATCAAATACAACGCTAGAAAATACCGTATCGATTTATCAAAACCGATTGATATATCTATTGCCGTTGATCCTACAAAGCAAAATGTAAATGCCTGGTATATTGGACCTCCTAAAATCTATCCTGTTGCCACAGAAGATTGGGTAGGAGCTGTTTCTCAGGGGGGAGATGTCAATTTCAACATGATTGAGTTCAATCCACACTCACATGGTACGCATACGGAAACGGCTGGACACATTACAGAGAAAGTTCATTCGGTGAATCAGCATTTGAATCAATTTTTCTTTTTAGCAGAAGTAGTTACCATACCACCCGAAAAAAAAGATGGCGACTTTGTGATTACCAAAAGGCAATTGCAATTTGCATTGGGACATAAAAAAAGAGATGCCATTGTCATTCGTACACTTCCCAATCTAGAGGACAAAAAATCAATGCAGTATTCCAATACCAACCCTCCGTACCTTTTAGAAGAGGGCGCAACTTTTCTGAAAGAAAAGGGAATTAAACATTTATTAATCGACCTGCCTTCGGTGGACAGAGAAAAAGATGGTGGAGAATTAAAATCGCACCACGCTTTTTGGAATACATCAGGAGAACTCCGATTGGATGCCACTATTACAGAATTCATTTATGTTCCCAATAGCGTTGATGATGGAACTTATTTTTTAAACCTAATGATTGCGCCTTTTGAAAACGATGCGAGTCCAAGTAAGCCAATTTTGTATGAGATAGAAACTTAGTTTTCTAAGAGCTTTTTAGGAATTCCATCTTTGCCTTTTTCACTCATGGTCCAGACCATATTTACAATCTGCCAACGATCTTTTGAGTAGATGAGCTGATAACTATTGACACCCCAACCTTCTTCACCTTCAGAATCTTTTCCATAAAAACTCTCCATCACATGAGCGATCCCATTGAATTCCTCAACGATATAGCCTTTTCCAGTTTCAGAATAACCATTAGAGTAATATTCGTCTGTGAGTGAAGCTAAAAAGTCATTCAAACGCATAGTCTCGTGTAACTTTTTCCCATCCTCTTCTCCTACAAACGTAAAGTGGGCAGTAGGTAAAAAACAAGTGCGCAATCGAGCGGTGTCAATTTGTTCTCCTTTTTTTACAGATACGATTTCTTTAGTCTTGTCGACTACTTTAATAATATCTTGATATGTCTGATTTTGATGTTGTTTCGTCTGGCATCCAAGAGCGATAGCCATTAAAAGAAATACTATTTTTTTCATAAGTTCACGTTGATTAGTCACTCAAAATTATAAATGATTCTTACCTTTCAAGCAATAAAATGTTAATTAACAAATCTTTATCATGGATATAGAACAACTCCGTCATTTTTGCATTGCTAAAAAGGGAACTACTGAGGGATTTCCTTTTGATAACGATACCTTGGTGATTAAGGTAATGGGGAAAATGTTCATTATGATTCCGTTAGATCGATGGGAAAATCGACAAGAAGTGTGTATTGTGAAATTGGATCCAGAATGGGCATTAGAGCTTCGTGATGAACACGAAGATATCATAGGTGGATTTCAGCAAGGGAGAAAACCTGATGCAAGATATGTGCATGCTAAGCATTGGAATACGGTTGTTTGCAATGGGGATGTCCCCGATGTTTTTGTACAAGAATTAATAACCCATTCTTACGATCTTGTTGTAAAGGGACTCACCAAAAAAATGAAAGAAGAGCTTAAAAATAATGATACGTCTCTCTAATGTTTAGTGTTTAATCCGAAATAATTTATTAACTTACGATCATCTAAATTCTTAATATGTAATTAAATATCCTTTTTAATGTTTTCTGACTTTTATTATTTTAACTCACGCAAAAAATATGTTCAGATAAAATGGAGTATTGTACTATTCTTATTTACCAGTAGCTTGTTGGCTCAAGACATCGAAAAAGATTCATTAAATAATGAAAAGTTTTCTTTGCGGGTTGGATACTACGCTCCTTATATCAATCAGTTTGGTGCTAGAGTAGGCTTTAGCTATCCCTTAAAAAAATGGGCTAAAGAAAATAAAAAAGCACAAACTAGAATACACAAGCTAGAAATTATCCCAAAACTGGGATATTTTGCTAACATAGATATACAAAGGAATTATTTCCTCGACGTAGAATTACAATACAAATGGTATAGGCCTAAGCGAAAAATTCATCCTAAAATTGGTGTTGCTCTCGGGTATATGTTGGCACGCCAAAATATAGGAGCTACAGTAAATTTAGGTAATGGAAGCTTTACTTTTGACCGTCGTTCACTTCATTTTCTTGTGCCCACAATACATCTAGGTTTTGAGAAAAATAGGGCAAATCGTATTGGATATTATTTTTCTGCTTTTTATGGTAGAAAATTTACAGGCCAAGAAGTCAACTCAGACATTTTTGGGTTAGAGGCTGGGATCGTACTTAATTTCAGTAAAAATAAATGATATGGACAGAAAAGAATTTATTAAAAAAAGTTTAGCGTTAGGTGTCGGTTTTCCATTTATGAATTTTATACTGCAATCCTGTAGTGAAGATGGAAGCAATATCAATTTACCCAATTTTCAAACGAATTTCTCTGGTAAAGTCCTAGTAATAGGAGCAGGTGCAGCTGGTTTAGCTGCTGGATATATATTGAATAGATATGGTGTCGATTTTGAGATTCTTGAAGCAAATCCTGTATATGGAGGTAGAGTAAAGCGAGACAGTACATTTGCCGATTTTCCTATAGATTTAGGTGCAGAGTGGATTCATGAATCTCCTTCGGTATTGGCAAACATCATTAGTAATCCACAGGTAAATGCCAATCTAGATCTTATTGTATACAACCCTCAATCGATTAAAACCTATGTCAATGGAAGTTTGAATAACATAAATATTGCGAGTAATTACTACAGCGAGTATAAGTTTAAAAGAACTACTTGGCTTGGGTTTTTTGAACAGTATTTGGTTCCAAATTTTACAAGTAAAATCAGACTCAATACGCCCATTACACAAATTAACTATTCAGGTTCGGTAGTGAGAGCAACAGACATAAATAATAATGTCTACGAGGGAAATAAGGTGTTAATTACAGTTCCTATAAATGTCCTGAAGTCTAATGTCATAAACTTTACTCCAGCCTTATCTTCTGCAAAAGTTGATGCCATAAATGGTATTTCTATGGGAGATGGAATTAAAGTTTTTATAGAATTTTCAGAAAGGTTTTATCCTGATATTTTATTATTTGATAATATCATAAACGCAGCAGGAGGGTCAATTGAAAAGACATATTACGACGCTGCATTTAGAAAGAATTCTAGTAGAAATATACTTGGACTTTTTGCTGTTCAACAATTTGCAACACCTTATACCAGTCTTGGTTCAGACCAAGAGAGAATTAATTTTATCTTGAAAGAATTAGATGAGGTTTTTGGTGGGCGTGCTAGCAAAGCTTATGTACGTCATACCATTCAAAACTGGTCTGCTGAACCCTATATTTTAGGAAGCTATTCAAGTACATTCAATGGTGATGTAGATGAAATTTTAACTCCTGTAGATAATAAAGTATATTTTGCAGGTGAAGCATTAGATGCACAAGCTTCCTCTACTGTACATGGTGCTTGTCAATCTGCTTACGATATGGTTCAGACAATGTTAACCACTTAATGATTTCCAACAAATCCGTAAGCTTATAAATGCTTTCTGTAAAATGAAGGAGTTTTGTTTTTAAGAGCCTTAAACTGCCGATTAAAATTAGAGACATTTCCAAACCCTGACCGATAAGCAATTTCCGATACAGATAGTTCTTTTTGATTTAATAACAGTTTGCTTGCACTTTCTATGCGTAGTTCATTTAAAAACTGAATGTAGGTTTTATTAGTTCTCTTCTTAAAGTACTTACAGAATGCATTTTTCGTCATATTGGCGATGTCTGAGATCTCTGTTAGTGAAATATTCCTAGTAAAATGATTCATAGTATATGATAGAACCAACTGCATTCTTTTTCCTTCCTTATCGGAGTAATTTTTCTCATAAATGTATGATGAAAGAGGTTGCTTTTTTGCGGTTGCCAAAAGCTTCATAATTTGTAAAAAGGTAATAAATCGTTCTAATTTGGTCTGCTTTTTCAACGATAAAAAATAACCCTCTAAACTTTGCTTATTTGAAAGCACTCTGAAACCATTTCCAATACTCTTGAAAAACTGCTGAGTTTGTGAGACCTCTTCCAAATCAAAAAAAGATGTTCCAAAACTATCTTTAGTGAAAAATAGTGTGAGCATGTGAGATTTTATATTCTGATTTTTATCACTTTTAAAAAGGTGTGGCAGATGTCCGTCAATAGCTAAAAAGTCTCCTTTTTTATATTGCGATATAGAATCTCCTACAATAAGCGTTCCTGCTCCTTCAAGAATATAACTCAATTGAATCTCCTTATGCTCATGGAGTTGATCATAAAAACTATATTCATGATCCTCCTGATAAATCAATCCATCATTGGTGGGTTTTGGTATTTGAAAAGGAAGTACTTGCATTATCAATTATCAATTATCAATTATCAATTATCAATTATCAATTATCATATTCATTGTTCATTGTTCATTGTTCACTGGATTTTCAAATGTAAGCTAAAGTTACTCAATGATTCGTATTAAATAAAAAAATAGGATAATATAATATCATAATGTGATAATCTCGTGTTATTAAAAACGATGGAACTGAAATACTTTTACCCTACTAAAAAAATAGAAATGAGTATTCAATGGAAAGGCGTTATGCCAGCAGTTACCACAAAATTTACCAATGACGATTCTTTGGATTTAGAAATGTTTGAAAAAAACATACAAGCACAATTAAATGCAGGAGTTCATGGTATTGTATTGGGAGGGACATTAGGAGAGGCAAGTACCTTATTAGAAGAAGAGAAAAGAACACTTACTCGCTATACAGCGGATAAGGTAGCTAAAAAGGTGCCCGTATTAATGAATGTGGCAGAACAGTCCACAAAAGGAGCTATAAAAGCTGCACAACAAGCAGAAGAAGATGGAGCGAATGCACTTATGATGTTGCCTCCGATGAGGTACAAAGCTGGAGATCGAGAAACTGTAGAATATTTTAAATCTGTAGCCAACAATACTTCATTACCCATTATGGTTTACAACAACCCTGTAGATTATAAAGTTGAGGTGACTCTGGATATGTTTGAGCAACTGCTGAAGTGTGATAATATTCAAGCAGTAAAGGAGTCTACTCGTGATATATCCAATGTAACACGAATCAAAAATCAATTTGGAGATCGTTTGAAGATAATGACTGGTGTAGATACACTTGCTTTAGAAAGCTTATTAATGGGAGCTGATGGATGGATTGCAGGTTTGGTATGTGCTTTTCCTGAGGAAACAGTCGCAATTTATGAACTACAAAAAGTAGGAAGAATCCAAGAAGCACTTGAGATTTATCGTTGGTTTTTACCTTTGTTAGAGTTGGATATTAACCCTAAATTAGTGCAAAATATCAAGTTAGTGGAAGTAGCCACGGGCATTGGAACCGAAAATGTGAGAGCACCCAGGCTACCCTTAATAGGTAAAGAAAGAGAGCATGTCTTAAAAGTTATTGAAACAGGCTTGAAAAATAGACCGACATTACCAGACTATAAAAACTTATAAAATGACAGGTAAAAATTTTATTGGATTTTCTCTTTCAGGAGATGGAAATAAAACCTTTCAGACGTTCAACCCAATAGCTAATTCTGAAAACGAACAGTTGTATTTTGAAGCCTCTGATCAAGAAATAGAGAAATCGATAACACTAGCCAATAAAGCTTTTCAAGAGTACAGAAGTTGTTCTGGTAAAGAGAAAGCGAATTTTTTAAACGCCATTGCAGATGAAATTTTAGCACTTGACGATGAATTAATTCAAGTGTATTGTTCTGAGACAGGTTTACCTGAAGGCAGAGCAAAAGGAGAAAGAGGAAGAACTATTTTTCAATTGAGGTCCTTTGCAGAACTCGTAACTGAGGGTTCTTGGGTGGAAGCTACGATTGATACAGCGGTTCCCGATAGAACACCACTACCCAAATCTGACATTCGAAGGATGAACATTCCATTAGGACCAGTGGTCGTTTTTGGAGCTAGTAACTTTCCTCTAGCATACTCCACAGCAGGTGGAGATACGGCGGCAGCACTTGCAGGAGGTTGCCCTGTGATTGTAAAATCACATCCCATGCATGCTGGAACTGGAGAATTGGTGGCATCAGCCATTGTAAAAGCTGCTCAAAAAACGGGAATGCCGGAAGGTGTTTTTTCCAATTTGAATAGTAGCGGAATAGAGGTAGGAGTTGCATTGGTAAAACATCCTTTCATAAAAGCAGTTGGATTCACAGGAAGCATTCAAGGTGGCCGTGCATTGTTAGATTTAGCTTCTCAAAGGGAAGAGCCCATACCTGTATTTGCAGAGATGGGAAGTGTCAATCCTGTAGTGATATTGCCCAAAGCTCTAAAAGAAAGAGCAGAAAGTTTGGCCAAAACCTATGCAAGTTCTATTACGCTAGGAACAGGACAATTTTGTACCAATCCAGGTCTTGTTTTAGGAATTGAAAGTGATGAGTTAACAGAGTTTATTCAATCACTAGGTCATGAAATACTACAAATAGAACCTTCAGTAATGTTGCATCCCAACATTATAGGAGCATACGAGAAGAATCGTGATAAAGCACTTTCTCAATCAAATGTTGAGATTATAGCAGATTATCCAAAAGATGTTCAACCTAACTATGCACGACAAACTATTACCACCGTAAAAGGAAAGACTTTTTTAGAAAATCCTACATTACACCAAGAAGTGTTCGGCCCGTTTTCGATGGTTGTACAATGTGAAAATACGGAAGAGTTAGAAAGAATTATCTCTCAATTAGAAGGTCAACTAACAGGAACTTTGATTGCCGATAATCGGGAAGCTGTTCAATACCCTAAAATTATAGCTGCACTTCAGAACAGAGTAGGAAGACTCATTTACAATGGCGTTCCAACGGGAGTGGAAGTATGTCCGTCTATGGTTCATGGAGGTCCTTATCCTGCTTCAACGGATAGTCGTTTTTCAGCAGTGGGGATTCATTCCATCCAACGTTGGGTTCGACCGTTTAGCTATCAAGATTGGCCAAATGATTTATTGCCTGATGAGTTAAAAGAAGAGAATCCATTGAATATTTCAAGAACCGTTAACGGACAACTAATACAAGGAAAATTATGAAAATACTGGGAAGACTTTTTCTGTTAACATTTACAATATTAGTTTCATGCAATTCTGAGAATGAATCGTGTAATGACTCATCAACTGAGCTAAAAGCAATGATTGATGCATATCAGAATCACGAAGGATACGACAAGAAGAAATATCCCCTAGGACTTTTCACTAGAGCTTACTACAAGGCTGAACATGATTTCGCCAAAGAGCAATTAGACTATTTTGGATGTATTAAACTAGAGGAGCTTTCAGAAACAGAGAGAATTTCTGCTGAATTATTAAAATTTGTATTAGAGGATGAAGTGAATTATTACAAGTTTGAACGATTCTTAAACCCTTTGTTATCGGATGCTGGTTTTCATAGTAGCCTGAATTATATGGTTCGACCACTATCAAGCTATAGGGCAGTCAAAAATTATTTAAACAAGTTAAATGCGCTTCCAGTTTTTGTCGATCAACATTTTGTAAATCTGAGAGAAGGACTTGAAAAAGGCGTTTCGCAACCCAGAGTAATCTTTAAAGGTTATGAATCTACCTATGACGACCATATTGTAGAGAATTATAAAAAAAGTTATTTCTACTCACCGTTTGAGAATCTTCCTAACGATATGACTCAGGAACAAAAAGATTCTGTACTCTCTGTTGCTAAAACTGCTATTGAAAACTCAGTAGTGCCTCAGTTTAAAAGAATTAAAACCTTTTTCGAGACGGAGTATTTACCAAAAACAAGAACAGCAATTGGAGTATCGGAGACACCAGGTGGGAGAGAGTACTATCAGGATAGGATTAACTTTTATACAACGAGTACAAAGTACACGGCTGAAGATATTCATCAAATTGGACTAAAAGAAGTCGCTAGAATTAAAGCTGAAATGCAAAAAATTATCAAAGAAGTAGGCTTCAAAGGTAGCTTTGCGAGCTTTCTTAAATTTTTAAGAACAGATCCTCAATTTTATGCAAAAACTCCGAAAGAACTTCTGATGATTGCCAGAGATATGGCTAAAAGAGCTGACGAGCAGTTACCTAGGTTTTTTAAGACATTGCCCAGAAAACCTTATGGTGTAGCTCCAGTTCCAGATGCAATAGCTCCTAAATATACAGGTGGACGCTATATAGGAACATCAAAGAATAGTACAGATCCAGGTTATTATTGGGTAAATACCTATGACTTGCCGAGCAGAACCCTATACACATTGCCTTCTCTAACGGTCCATGAAGCTGTTCCAGGTCATCATCTACAAGGTTCGTTAAACAATGAACTAGGTGATAGCATCCCGCAGTTTCGGAGAAATTTATATTTGTCGGCATATGGTGAAGGATGGGGGTTGTATTCTGAATATCTGGCAGATGAAATGGGGATGTATACCACACCTTATGAACATTTTGGAAAATATACCTATGAAATGTGGAGAGCATGCCGATTAGTAGTGGATACAGGAATTCATGCCAAAGGATGGACACGTCAGCAGGTAGTTGATTTTATGAGTTCCAATACTGCACTCTCTATACATGAAATTAATACAGAAACGGATCGGTATATTTCATGGCCAGGTCAGGCATTGTCCTACAAAATAGGAGAATTAAAAATTAGAGAGCTAAGAAAAAGAGTTGAAGAAGCTTTAAAAGAGGATTTTGATATCCGAGAATTTCACGAGATTGTTTTAGAACAAGGAACCGTAACCTTAGCCATTTTAGAAAATAGAATCAATAACTATATTGAAAAAGCGAAAAATGAGTAGGAGTGTTTTTGAATGTATTGATGGACACACTTGCGGAAATCCTGTTAGAGTGGTAAAAAGCAATCACCCACCTTTGATAGGAAAGACCATGAGTGAGAAGCGTCAGCATTTTATCAAGGAATATGATTGGATTCGTAAAGGTTTGATGTTCGAACCAAGAGGTCATGACATGATGAGCGGCTCCTTTTTATATCCGCCTCACAATCCTGAGAATGATTTTGCCATTCTATTCTTGGAAACATCTGGTAGTTTGCCTATGTGCGGACACGGAACGATTGGTACCATTACCATTGCTATTGAAGAAGGTTTGATAACTCCTAAAACACCTGGAAAGATTAGAATGGAGGCTCCAGCTGGATTGGTGATCATTGATTATCAGCAAACAGGAAGTAAAGTGGATTGGGTAAAATTAACCAATGTGAAAAGTTTCTTAGTCGCTGAAAGTTTAACGGTGCATTGCCCTGATCTCGGTGAGTTAACTTTTGACGTTGCTTATGGCGGTAATTTTTATGCCATTTTTGACCCTCAAAAAAACTTTTCAGGAATTCACGATTTTACTGCGAATCAAATAGTGCAATACTCTCAAGTAGTCCGAGATCGAATCAATAAGAGGTACCCAGATCTGTTTGTACATCCAGAGGATGAGACCATTCGTAATGTAACGCATTTGCAATGGACAGGTGAAGTGATGAGTAAAGATTCGGATGGGAGAAATGCGGTATTTTACGGAGACAAAGCCATCGACAGATCTCCATGTGGAACAGGAACTTCCGCTCGATTGGCACAATTGCATGCAAAAGGACTCTTAGAGAAAGGTCAAGAGTATATTCATGAAAGCTTTATCGGAAGTACATTTGTTGGATGTGTTGAAGAGGTAACTCAGGTGGGGAGTTTTCCAGCTGTTGTACCCAGTGTAAAAGGATGGGCTAAGATTTATGGATACAATACTATTATAATTGATGATGAAGATGATCCGTATGCTCATGGGTTTTCAGTGATTTAATGAATTAATAAGCTAATGATCTAATGAAAGGATGAGCAAATGGTAAACTGGTAAGAAAATGGTAGTGAACAGTATGAGGTTAAATTATTTTAGATTTATTAAATTATTAATTCACTATATTATTGCTTATTAAATCATTAAAATTGAAAGCTATGAGAAATGAAAAATCAGAATTTATCGAGAAAGTTAAAAGTAGAACAAAGCAGTTAGCCATTGATGTGATTTTGTTTTATGATCAAATCAAAAAAACAGATTCGACTAGAGTTATTGGAAAGCAGATGATTCGATCAGTTACATCCACTGCAGCGAATTACAGAGCAACATGTGTAGCAAGATCACAAAGAGAGTTTTTTTCAAAAATGTCTATTGTTGTTGAAGAAGCTGATGAAACCTTATTTTGGCTAGAAATGCTGAGAGACACAAAATATGTAAGTAACGAAGAAGTAAAATCATTGATTAATGAAAATCTAGAAATTTTGAAAATAGTATCAAAAGCCCGAAAGAATTCAAAATCATATTAACTATTCAATCAATTATTTATTATATCATTAATTCATTTGATTATTAAGTCATTAATTCACTATATCATTGAAAAAAAAAGTAGTCATCATAGGAGGAGGAATTGTAGGGCTAAGCACAGCTTATTATCTACAAAAAGAAGGACATCAGGTAACAGTAATTGATCAGTCTGATTTTACGAAAGGAGCTTCTTATGTAAATGCAGGATACATTACTCCGAGCCATATTATCTCTTTGGCAGCACCAGGTATTATTACCAAAGGTTTAAAATGGATGTTGGACCCGGCTAGTCCTTTTTATGTTAAACCTAGATTTGATGTCGATTTTTTTCGATGGGGACTTGCGTTCAAACGCTCATCAACACATAAAAAAGTAGCTCAATCCATTCCAGTTATTAAAGACATCAACATACTTAGCAGAGAGTTGTATGAAGAAATGAAAGCCTCAGGTGATTTTCAATTTCATTACGAAAGAAAAGGCTTGTTAATGGCTTATCAGACAGACAAAACAGGAGAAGAAGAGTGGAGCGTAGGACAAAAGGCGATTGATCTAGGAATGAAAGTGAATCACCTAACTCCCCAACAGGTAAAAGTGCTACAACCAGATATTGAGATGAATATCAAAGGAGCCATACATTTCCATTCAGATGCTCACATGACCCCACATCAGTTTATGAAAGATATGCTGACTTACCTCAGAGGAAAGGGAGTCGAGATTCTTGCAAATGAAGAAGTAAAAGATATTCATACATCTTATTCCAAGATTGATAAATTGATGACTGACAAAAGAGAAATTCAGGCTGATGAATTTGTGGTAGCGGCAGGTAGTTGGACACCCATTTTGACTAAAAAATTAGGCGTTAAAATGTTGTTGCAAGCAGGAAAAGGATATAGAATCAATGTGCATCGCGATACAGGAATTAGCATGCCAGCAGTTCTACTAGAAGCAAAAGTAGCGGTGACTCCTATGGATGGATTTACTCGCTTTGCAGGAACCATGGAAATAGGGGGAATCAACCACAAGATCAATCCAATTCGTGTCAATGCCATTGCAAAAGCAGGTGAACGATATTATAAAGACCTGAAAATTAACACGCAAGAAAAAGAAGAAGCACAATGTGGTTTACGACCAGTCACGCCAGATGGATTACCATACATCGGACGAGTTTCAAAATGCAAAAACCTAGTGATTGCTACGGGACATGCAATGATGGGTTGGAGTATGGGACCTGCTACAGGAAAATTAGTGACAGAGATTATTTCAGAACAGAATACGTCATTGGATCTAGCTCCATTTCAAGTTGAGAGGAAGTTTTAGAGGATTTTATACAGCTTAGGTTTAAATTCCCTTATTTTTTCTATTAGCCTTTAAAATTTGAAAAAGCCCATAAACAATTACAATGATTCCTAAAAAAGAAACAATAACTGGGATAAAGCCAGAATCTTTCCAAACGGATATCATAACAGAGCTAGTAATTGAAAACAGCATACCTAATAGAATCCATAGCATTCCTTTGGTTTCTTTTTTCGATTTCTTCATGACCAATGACTTGTATAGCTAATCTAAATCTTTTCCTTTTGTCTCTTTAACTTTTAATGCAATGAAAAATGATACTAATGAAACAATGATCAAATATCCTGCAATTGCATCTGCATTTCCTGTAACGGAAATGATCCAAACTGCAACCATAGGAGCTGTTCCTCCAAAAATAGCGTAAGGAATATTGTAACTAATACTAGTAGCACTTGCTCTAATTTTTGATGGAAATAACTCTGTCATAAATGCAGGGATGGTACTTGCGAAAATGGCTAAAACAATAGCAAAAATTGCTTGACCAGTTAAAATCATCCAAAATTCGTGGTGGTGCATTAGCCAGATGAGCGGATACGCCAGAATGGCCATTAAAATGGAACCCGTGATCAGCATAGGTTTTCTTCCTACTTTATCAGATAGTTTGGCAAATAATGGAACTGCAATTAATAGAATAAAAAGGCTAATGGTGTTAATATCCAAAGCAATAACTTTTGTCTCATGTACTTCTTGAACCAACCAAGTAGCTAGATAGATAAAAATAAGATAAAAACTGACAGCTCCCATTGTATTTAAGCCTACAGATTGTAACATGGGTTTTTTATACTTAGAAGAAAAAACCTCTTTCAACGGAGACGAAGTTTTTTCACTTTGAACAGGAGCTTCTGGTAACCCTTTACGAATTAAGAAACCAACCAGTCCAATAGAAATACCTACCAAAAAAGGAATTCGCCATCCCCATGAGGCTAACTCGGCTTCGGTTAGCATACTGGTAATTAAAGCGCCAAACCCAGACCCTAGCAAAATTCCTAGAGTTGCTCCCGTCATACTAAAAGAGCTAAAAAAACCTCTTTTGTCTTTAGGAGCATGCTCGATTAAAAAAACAATAGATCCTGTATATTCTCCTCCAACGGAAAGTCCTTGTAGCATTCTCATCAACACCATTAAAATAGCAGCACTAAACCCAATTTGATCATGAGTGGGAAGTACTCCTATGATAAAAGTTGGTATGGCCATTAGCATAACGGAAAGAAATAACATTTTTTTTCTCCCGACAACATCTCCTATTCTTCCGAAGAAAATAGCACCGATAGGACGCATTAAAAAACCAGCGGCAAAAGCACCAAAGGCAGCTATTAAAGAGGTGGTTTCGTTATCTGATGGAAAAAATTGTGTTGCTATGGTTGAAGCAAAAAAGCCATACACGGCAAAATCGTACCATTCTAAGATATTACCAATAAGACCCGCAGCCAATACCTTTTTAAAATGTTTTTCTTTACTCATAAGGTTCGTTGTGAATACAAGTTATTCAATTGTAATTGAAAATGTTTTTTATAACTTTTTGCGATATGTGCAGTTTAAATATCTAAACTATCAAACAAATCTCTTAATTTTTTATTAGAGGGCCTTGGAGCATCAGCGGTAACAATATTACCTTTTGGATCTACCAAGATAAAACGAGGAATCCCGTTGATTTTATAATTCAAGATAAACTCAGATTTCCAGTCATTGTCTGCCAATAATTGAATGCCTCCTAGTTCTTTATCTTTAATCATTGTTTTCCATTTATCATAATCTTTTTTCTTATCAATGGAAATACTCACAAACTGAATGTCTTTGTCATGGTAATCTTTTTCAACTTGTTTCAAATAGGGAATTTCATATTTACAAGGACCACACCAAGTCGCCCAAACGTCAATATATACATACTTTCCTTTTAAGTCATCTAATGACATGGAACCACCCGCATTATTTTCGTAACTGATAAACTTAGGAGAAGATTTTCCTTTTCCTAAAACAGTGTGAAGAAAATACTTCTCTTCGTTGAACTTGAAAAGATATCCTTTTAAATTCATGAAATCACTCTTCTCTGCTTCAACAAAACTAGCATCCAAACCTTTAGTTTCTTCTAGAGCTTTCATGAAATCATTTTCAATGGAGGCCATTCGTTCAGTGAATTTTTCTTTTTCCAAGACGAACATGGCATCATCATTAAACATCTTCTCTTGTGACAATGATTTTTGAGCTAGATAATTATTCGCTTCACTTCCTTCACCAGTATAGACAATAGTTTCATCAAACTGTTTTGTGTCTAGTGTAACGCTTATGTCAAAACCATTTTTTAAGTACAATGTAGCAGCTTCACTTCCATCAAAGAAGCTATGTATGCCATTGGCAATTTTAAGAGTGTCACTAAAACTACCATCCTTATTAACTTTAATAAGTTTTTTAAAGCTTCTATCCGCTCTTGAAATTACGATTATAGAATCTGAATTTGGATTTGTGATTTTTCCAGAAAATGTAACGTAGTCTTTGGGTTCTTGTTTACAGCTCATTAATGTAAGCAGAGCTAGCACTATATATGATAATTTTTTCATTTTCTATACGAGTGATTTAGATTTCGAAGATACCTATTTTATTTATGACGATTCTTAGTAAAATTAAAATTTAACTAGATTTAATTTTTTAATTCATATTCTGCTAATGGCGGATAGAGAAGAGGATATCTTAAAAGATTCAAGTCTCTATTTCGAGGACCAATAAATTGAGGCAATCTATCAAATGTTCTATTAGAATAATCTTGAATACTCAGAGCTAAAGAGATTCCTAAATCTTTCATATCATTAATATCTACCCATTTGGAGGTATATCCCCATTTTCCATAAGTCATTTCCATGGTGATAGCCATGACGTTATTTTGAAAGTTCGTCCACCACCAAGTTTCTGGAAATTTATGATTGGTAAAGCCTCTACCTCCCTGTTGAGGAATAGGTTCTATTTTATCTGATCCGAAACGATTTGTTAGTAGACTAATGAACCCTACGTGCTTCTTCCACAAGGAAGCTTCCGTTTTAGAATACCCCAATGATTCTGGACCAAAATGAGGAAAAAAGAAAGGTCGAATAGTAGGTTCACTATTAGAAGCATGTAAATTAAGTGCTATGGAAACTGGAGGTCCACCATTAGTCATTAATGACTTGGCATAATTGTGTACAAGAGCCACTTCAACAGGAACTGTACTATTTAAATCAATTGGATTTACGGTATTATAATCCCATAAAACTTCTAAATTTTCGGAAAGAGGTGTAGATCTATAATTTCCAGCAATTACCCCATCTACATTTTGCATTGGGAAAATATGAAATTCAATTTCAGAAAGTATTTGAGTTGCTTTGCTGTTGCCAGACAAGAGAAAGTTGATAAACCCTTCCAATAAGAACGAAGGAGAAGTTTCTGCCGGATGAGTTCTGGCATGAATAAAAACTCTTTTTTTATTGGTAACAGGAATGCTAGAGTCCGTTATTTTAAAGACATAAATAGGTTTTCCTTGTTGGGAAACACCAGGTGTTTGGATCGTAATATACGGACTGTTTTCTATTGTAGTGATGTAATTTTTTAGATTAGTATATGTGTAAGGATAGAATCGAGCGATCCAAACATCTTTACGATCAAATTTTTTGTTGATGATAAGCTCTTTGTTAGCATTTTGGAGAACTTCTTCTTCTGTAAAGCGTATCCAATCTACCTGATTGTATGAATAAACAGGTAAGTAATAATAAGGCCAGCCTCTATTTTTTAGGGTTAGCATTATTGGATCTTGTGTTGATGCATTTTCAAGTTTAATGTACCACCAATTTCTCCATCTATCTGGTAAACTTGCATTATCATTATCATCAGCAAGATGAATTTCCCATTCTACATTGCTTATTTTATTCACCAGCCCAATACTTCCAGATTCGAAATTTTCTAGGATGGTAGTCTCAACATTCGTGGATTCTTTTTTTACACAACCCACAAATAATAAGGACAGAATAAGGACGAAGGTTGCTTTTTCTAAAAACTTTCTTTTCATAATTTAAATTAATAATATGTGATACCGAATGCTGTATGTGTAACTAAAAGAAACTTCTCGACTGTATTTCTCATGCTCTCAACAAAAATTTGTTCGCTTTTTGTCATAGTTTTCTACTTTATTTATCTCAGAAACATCATGCAAATGAACATTGATCATAGTGTAAATAATAGAACTGGTATTTTCAATACCATCTAAGGGTTTTATTTAAGACAATTAAGTCTGCTAATTTCCCCGCTTTTAAAGAACCAATTTTTTCATTCGTTTTAAATAATAAGTCCTATCGATAATTACAGATTAATACAAACTTTTCATTAGTTGAATTATTGAGATAAAAATACATTTTTAAAGTGAAGAAATAAGATTTAGACCTTATAAGTAGAGAATTTTAACATACCTTTTTACGAATCGATATCTATAAAATTTTCATGTAATCTTCTTTTAGAATTTTGTGCAAATATAAAATGAGGTCATCTGCATTTTCTCTGTTAAAAATCATCGGAGGTTTTATTTTCAAAACATTGTGGTCAGGTCCATCGCTACTCATTAAAATTCCATGCTCTTTCATACGATGAACCAAGTAGCTTGTCTGATTGGGTAATGGATCTTTATTACGATCCACAAGCTCAATTCCTAAAAAGAATCCCTGACCTCTGATATCACCAATGATGGGAAACTCCTGTTGCAAGGTTTTCAGTTCCTTTTTTAGATAGTCTCCTATGGTTAGTGCGTTCTCTTGTAGTTTCTCTCGGGTTACGGTTAAGAGCACTTCTCTTGCGATTGCACAAGACACCGGGTTGCCTCCAAAAGTATTGAAGTATTCCATGCCGTTGGCAAATTGAGTAGCGACTTCTTGGGTACAAATGACTGCTGCAATGGGATGTCCATTTCCAAAAGGTTTGCCTATGGTTAAAATATCTGGAACTACATCGTGCAATTGAAATCCCCAAAAAGTGTGACCTACTCTACCTAAGCCCACTTGTACTTCATCAGCAATACAGAGTCCTCCCACATTCCTTACATGTTCATAAGCGCTCTTTAAAAAATTGTCAGGAAGTTCGATTTGCCCTCCACAGCTAATGATGGATTCTACAATAAGTCCGCCGACGTTTCTTCCTTTTTGATGGATGCGATCTATACACTTTTGGACTTCATCAGCATATCTTTCCCCGCAATTTTCTCCAGTATATTTCCCTCGAAAACGATCAGGCAAAGGAAAAATATGTGTGTGCTCAGGAGCACCATTTCCTCCCTTTCCGTCAAACTTGTAAGAAGAAATGTCCACACAAGTATTTGTATTTCCATGGTACCCAATTTCAGAAGCAATAATGTCTTTGCCGCCAGTCACCACTTTTGCCATTCGAATGGCCAGCTCATTGGCTTCACTTCCCGAATTTACAAAATGAATAACACTGAGCTCAGGAGGTAAAGTTTTTAGCAACTCTTCTGAAAGTTTTATAATGTTTTCATGGACATAGCGAGTGTTGGTATTCAATACGGGAATTTGATCCTGAGCAGCCTTTGTTATAGCAGGATGCTCGTGTCCCACATGTGCTACATTGTTTATGGTATCGAGATATTTATAGCCATACTCATCCATAAGATAAATACCGTCTCCACGAACAATTTTTAGAGGATCCTTGTAATGAAGACTTAAGCTCTTTCCCAGATGTTTTTCCCTAAAATTAATAAGCTCTTTTTTGGGAGTGCCATATTGTGTGACTAGATTTTCCAGTTTGAATAACAAATTTGGATCTGGGCAAAAGCTTTTCCAAATCTCTTTCTGCCTTGGGTAGGCCACTCCAGGAAAATCATTTTTATAATCTAACATCGAGAGCATAATCTGAAAATGAAGGTGAGGAGCCCAATTCCCATTCTCAGGATAATTGGCCAGTTCACAAATCTTATCCCCTTTTTTAATCACATCTCCAAGAGTATGCTTCAAAACACTTTCTGGGGTATTGTGCCCGTACAGTGTGAAAAATGTAAAATCCTCTATTTGATGTTTTAAAATGATCAGACCGCCGTATTCTTTATCTCCAGCATCGTTTGTCGCAGTAACGACTTCACCATCAAATAACGCATGAACAGGAGTGTACTCTGGAAGCCAAAAATCAATGCCCAAGTGAACAGTTCTACTCTCTCTACCATAGTTTCCAACTTTGTCATAAGCGCTAGATGTGTACAAAGGACGAGGTTCTAAATACCCTCCCGCAATAATTTTATTCGGATGTTCTTTTTGTAATTGATCAATTTTAAATTGAAATAAATCCAGATCATTAAAATTACTACGATGACCAATCCAAGTGCTAGACATACTCAAATCCAGCAATTGAATTTCCTCTCTTGCTATGGATGGAAACAAATCGACGAGTGAATAGTGCTGCTTTTTTGCCCAGTTGTAAAAGTTTTTTTCTTTTGGATGTGCTGAAAAGCCACATGCATTTCGAAAAGAAAATAAGGCAAAATCTGGATGAATTGTATACCATTTTTTTAGTACTTCCCAAGCAGGTTGTTCACTAATTCTTAGATACTCATTCTCAGGCTCGTTTGCCTTGGCCATGGCAGATTTTGTAACAGAAATCACAAGCCTCATGGCAATACATGAAAACAAGTGATTGAGCTCCTCTTCTAAAAGAGGAAAAGAATGATGGTATCCAGCAACAATTCTTAGCGCAGCTTCCAAAGGATCGTTATGGTTCATAACACCATAGGCACAAGCAATTGCCAGATCATTGATAGATTGTGTATGAATAGCATCTCCAAAATCGATGAGCGCAGCAACCTTAGGATCTATTATGTCAGAAGATACAAGGATGTTGTTGTCATTGGCATCGTTGTGAATGACAGATTTTCTCAGCTGCTCATATTCGGGTAAATGGTCCTTAAACAATTGCTGAAAATACTTGAGAATTTCTCTATTCTCACCGTCAAAGAAATGGAGTTTTTCACCTGTCCATAAGGACTGAGCAACATCCCATTCAAAATTTCTATGCGCTTTCGCATGATCAAAACTCTCTAGCGCTTTTGTAAGTCTTCCGCATTCACAACCTAATGAAAACCGAAGTTGACTGGATTGCGGATTGACAGTGCTCCACAATCGACCTTTGATCCATGTTAATAAGCGAACTTTTCTCGTGTTTCCTGAAGAATCCAAATAGTCTTCAAGAGTGACGTCTCTTTTGCTTCGTATCATTTTTGGAGCTACTATTTCTTGAAAACTCTCCAAATGTTCCAATAAAGCTCCTTGGAATTCTAGCTCTTCCACATCTTGTGTAGGTCTAGATACTTTTAAAATAAATACTCCCTGATTCGTTTTGACACGAAAATTAAAATCGATATCCCCTGGTAATTCAGAAATTTCACCTTGAATTCCATAAAGTTTGTCCAGAATATCTGAGGCTTCTTTTCGAGAGATCTTGAGGTTTTGATAGTTCATTACGATAAAAATCAATTAAAAAGTACAGGTCAATAAAGGTATGTATTCCCTTTTAAAATAGTATGCGTAGTTTTGCTTTTATGATTGTACAAGGAAATATTGTTGACATCAAAAATCGGGAGATTTTTAAAGGAGAAATTGAAATCCAAAATGGAAAAATTAAGACCATAAGAAGGTCCGATCATCGGATAGAGCATTATATCATTCCTGGGTTTGTAGATGCTCACATTCATATAGAAAGCTCAATGTTGGTCCCTTCGGAGTTTGCAAAAATAACCGTGACTCATGGGACAGTGGCTACAGTTTCTGATCCGCATGAGATTGCCAATGTTTTAGGGGTAAAAGGTGTGGAGTTTATGATAGAAAATGGGAAAAAAGTTCCTTTGAAGTTCAATTTTGGAGCCCCTTCTTGTGTGCCAGCAACCTCTTTTGAGAGTGCGGGTGCGGTGATTGACTCCGCCGATATAAAGGAAATGATGGCCAATCCAGAGATCAAGTATTTGGCTGAAATGATGAACTATCCCGGAGTCTTGTTCGAAGATGCAGAAGTAATGCAAAAAATTGCTTGGGCAAAACATTATAAAAAGCCTGTAGATGGCCATGCTCCTGGAGTACAAGGGGAAGATATTAGCAAGTATATAGCAGCGGGGATTTCCACAGATCATGAGTGCTTTACTTATGAAGAAGGTTTGGAAAAATTACAAAAAGGGATGAAAGTAATCATCCGAGAGGGAAGTGCCGCAAAGAATTTTGAAGCCTTAATCGATTTACTACCTGAATATTACAAGCATATCATGTTCTGTTCAGACGACAAGCATCCAGATGATTTATTGCTGGGACATATCAACGAATTGTGCGCGCGAGCAGTGGCAAAGGGAATGGATGTTTTTAAAATTCTCCAAGCCGCTTGTATCAATCCAGTGGAGCATTATAATTTGGATGTGGGATTGTTGCGTGAAGGAGATGATGCAGATTTTGTGGTATTGAACAATTTGAAAGATTTTCAGGTATTGCAAACCTACATTGATGGACAATTGATCGCAGAAGATGGAAAATCGTTTGTAAAACATGTCGATTTTGAAGTGCTCAATAATTTTAATACTCAGAAAAAGAAGGTTTCTGATTTTGAATTTCATTCTGCTTCAGATCACATTCGTGTCATTGAAGCTTTGGATGGGGAGTTGGTGACCAATGAGATTGAATCAGAAAGCTTGATCCAGGATGGAAATCTAATTTCCAACATAGCAAATGATGTACTAAAGATGACCGTCGTAAATCGTTATAAAGAGGTAGAACCTTCTATTGCGTTCATCAAAAATTTTGGGTTAAAAGAAGGGGCAATCGCCAGTTCAGTGGGACATGATTCACATAATATCATTGCAGTTGGAGTTTCCGATGAGATGATATGCAAGGCAGTGAATTTGGTCATAGAAAACAAAGGAGGGATTTGTGCCGTCAATGAGAATGAAGCAGAAATTGTTTCTTTGCCTGTAGCAGGAATCATGAGTGATCAACCTGCAGAGGTTATCGGACATGCTTATGCGAAATTGGACGAAATGGCAAAACAGATGGGAAGCTCGTTACGGGCACCTTATATGACTCTGTCTTTTATGGCTTTGTTGGTAATTCCTTCTCTAAAATTAAGCGACAAAGGCTTGTTTAATGGAAGTACTTTTCAGTTTACTTCTTTGGAGGTGAAATAGTTTATCACCTCAATATGATGTCTACACAAAAATTTATTAGCAAGTAAAAGCATGAGTCATTACGAAGAATTTTAATTCTGAAGTAATGATAAAATTGAGAACTGCTTTGGTAAATATTTCTTCACAACTACTGTTAAATATAGATTTGTCAGGATAGATAAATTTCATTCTATATACCCTGATTTCTCAATTTCTCAGAAAATAATTCTATATTTAGGAATAACTTTTAGCTAAATTTTTTACCTATGAATTTCTCAAAATTAAAAACTCGATTGTTTGCTTTACTAATGATGACATTATTTTTAAGCAATTTCTCATTTGGACAAAAAGCAACTTCAAAATCCAAAAAGAAAGATGTTGCTTGGTTTATGACGCTAAATGCAAAGTCAGGGAAAGTTATGCCTTGTGAATCTGACTCCAAAAAAAAGTGCTTGCGTTTGGAAGGAGTCAGTAAACATACTGTCATTTTTTCGGATAGACCCGATAGATTTTACAAGAAAGTAGATACCAAAGATTTTCTGAGTAAATGGGGCAAGGAAATTTTTAAAGATGCTAGCCCTAATGCAGCTTTGGTTCACAAAGAAGATAATCCTGAAAATGAAGGTGATGCCAATGTGTTGGATCTAAAAAAACTCATCTCTCACAAAGATGGTTCCGCAGTTTTTGAAATTAAAGTTCTAGACAAAGACTATGATTTAAAAAATGGAACATCCCTAGAAAACATTAGTTTGTTTATTGATGATTATACCGCTTGTTGCTGGTGGAATTGGGGAACTTGTTGTAATTAGTATAGGACATATCCTTACACGACTATCATTTACGACTTTGTTGGCTTCCTTCCTTAAAATTAAGTGACAAAAGTTTGTTTAATGGAACTACTTTTCAGTTTATTTTTTTAGAGGTGAGATATAAAGTTTCAAAGTTTCAAAGTTTCAAAGTTGAAAAGTTGAAAAGTTGAAAAGCTTCAAAGTTTTAAGAGAGAATGTAATGAATGTTGAAATAGATTTTGCATCTAAAATTATTATCAAAGATTTTCAAATATGGATGGATGGTGGCTCGGTGACCTTAATTTGTGCAAATAGTATGAATCAAGAGTTTCAAATTGAATTTGTTCAGAATGTAGCTTGGGAAATATTAGAGTCTTATAATCGCCTACCTGGTAGAATATATTTGAATGACAAATTGGTAGAGCAGAGGTCTGAGTTAGAAAACTTAATTATCAATAATTTGGAAAATATTGATTCCTTATCAGAGCAGCTTGAGCGCAAAATTCTTGCTGAAAAAATTGAATATGTGAAATCAGAACAGTATCTGAGTGACATTAATAGAGTAAAGACTTATAACAGGAATTAAAATATTGATCAATTTTCACATGAATTCATTGCTTTATTGTTGGTAAACAAACAAATTTCTTCACTTTCATTGTTTAGGCGAATTTTTTTATCGAAGTGAAGTCCAATTTTTTCTAAAAGCTGATGCGAGCGAATGTTGTCTGCATTTGCAATCGCCAAAATGGTTGTAAAACCTAACTGGGTTTTTCCATAGTCCATCAATGCTTGGGTCGATTCCAAAGCGTATCCTTTTCCTCTTCCTACAGGAAGAAATGCAAATCCAACATCTGCAAATTCCAGTTCATCTCTTTTGATAAAACCTGAGATACCCAAAGGCGTTTTTGTTTCCTTTTCTGTAACCAAATAAAAGCCATATCCCAAATTGTTATAAGGAGGAATGATGCGTTCTTTGAGATAGGTTTCAGCATCATGTAGAGTATTCACGTTCCGATCGCCAATGAATCGTTTCCACTCAGCATCATTTACCAACTCAAAAAAGAAGAGCGCATCATCGGGCGTTAGTTTAGAAATCAGTAAGCGTTCCGTTTCTATATGCATACAGTCAAAATTAGTAGAATATACAGAACTGCAATAGAAAATATGAGTTATAAGAGTTTTTTCTGTTTTTGATAAAAGGCATCCGCCTGATCTCTCATGAGTTCTTGCGCTTTTTTGCGTTTGTAAGCATAGACATCTTCATCTTCTTGAATGTCTGTGTATACCTTTCCGTTAATCGCTACATCAGCATCTAGCAATTCGTCTCTCTGATGCACCTGTTGCGCTACCCAGTTTTTAATGGCAGTTTCTTCGTCTTCTAGTTTGTAATCGTATTCTCCTCTTGGCGATACTAGTTTTGCAAAAATTGGCGCCGTTTCTATAGCTAAAAACAGGAGGAAAATAAAAAATGAAGGCAGCCAAGGAAGTTTTCCTAAGGCATTAATTCGCGCCATAAAACCATCGAAATTGGCGATGATAGGTTGAGTGTCTGTTTCTGCCTTTTTCTGATTATTTTGAAGTTGAGCGATGGCCAATTCATTATTAGCAATCTTTTGATTATTATCCTTTTTTAGTTGTGCCAATTCTTGTAAAGCGGCATCGTGTTTGTCTCTTTTCTCCTTGTAAACAGGGCCTTTTCCTACAATAAGAGTTCCTTCTCTTCCTTCAGCTTCAGAAATATAAGTTTCGTAAAGATCGTTCACCTCTTGCTCTTTATTTGCAATTTCATCCTTTAAGCTTTTGATTCCATTCGCTAGTTTTTCAATCTCCGGTTGAAATTGTTTGGCAATTTGATCTTTGTTGTCAAGGGTCATTTGATTTTTCTCCTCCAAGAGTACTTGGTTGATTTCTTTCTCAAAGATCTTTAATTCCAAAGGTTTTGAAATGACCATGGCAATAATCATTGCTAAAATAAGACGTGGAGTCGCCTGTAGAAATTCCTTCCATTTCGACTGATTTTTTTTAATAGTAGAGACAATAAAACGATCTAAATTAAAGATGAGTAAGCCCCAAATGAGTCCGAAAAAAATAGAAGCAAATAGATTGTCAAAAACGGTATACAAGGCATAGGTAGCAGCTAAAGTAGCCATCACAGCAGTAAAGAAGACCGTGGCTCCAATGCCTGCGTATTTGTTCTGCTCTCCATTAGAGCAAGATTCGATAAGTTTGAGGTCTACACCAGAGCAAAGAAGGAAAAATTTTTTGAGCACGAGGATGGGTTTTTAAGATTGGTTGTCCCTATACAACGTGCTAAAAAACAATTTGTTACTTTGAAGAGCTTAATAAAAAGTTAAAAGCATTGACTAACCTTTACAATATCGAACGGAGTCGAGAATTTTAAAAGTGCTGACCTGATGCATATGTCTCGACTCCGCTCGATATGATATTTTTAGATTTTGAGTCTTTTTAGACAAACTCTTTTTTATGACTGGTCAGATTTAAAAGTTATTTGGTGTAAATATAAATTTTACCGCCTTTTTTGTTTTTATGCTTGACCACATCCATTTTTTGAATTTCATAGTGGTCAATTTTCTTTATCTTTTTTAGTGAAGCCTTTTTACCATTGAGATAAAAAACATAGCCTTCTTTTTTCATTTGATCAAAATCTGCTATTGGAGCTGCTCTTATTTTTTCTATATACTTTTTCTCGCGGAGGTCATTATCTCTTACCTCTCTGATGATAATTTCTGCCCTCTCACGTTCTTTTATTTCTTCAATTTCTTTGCGCTCTTTTGCTTCTTTTACCTCTTTGAGTTCTATTACTCTTTTTAATTCTCTGAGCTCTACTTCCTCTTCTACGACCTCAGGAGAAACCTCTCTAATTTCTATGAGAGTAGGAACTTCTTTTTCCTCTACTATGATTTCTTCTTTCGCAGGGAGGACCTTTCTCTCTACCAACTTGTATTTTTTCTTTTTTGGAGGCGGCGGAGGTAATTTTCCTTTCCTGCCATTAACCATTACGCCATTGATAACTTTTATTGGTGGAGGAGGGGGAATCACTCGGTCAATATTCTCGACATCCTTTCTTTGCTTTGCAGACATCAAACTATAGAGGTATCTGGCTCTATTTAAAGCTTTAAACTTTACGGCTTGTGTCTTTTTTACTTCTGTTAGAATCTTTTCATATTCTAACATTTGAGCTCTCGTTGCACTTTCTTTTTTAATTTCTTTTACTATCGGAGTTTTCTTTTTCGTTTGAGCTTCCACTCGATTGGCAAATACAAATACCAAACCAGCGAGAAGAGGCATAATAGCGATCTTCTTCAAAAGAATAACTCTCTTTGAATTTTGTGTTTTCATCATTAATAATCGTTTTTTTGTAAGTGAATAATTCAAATTACTGGCCAAGTAATATTCGTTGTTCCAAGAGGCTTTACTTAAAAGCAAAGTCTGATACTTGGTAATATTTTCGTGTAGCGAAATGACTTTGTCATCTGCTAAAAATTCGTGATTTAATTGTATCGCTTTTTTCAACAAAAAGAAAAAAGGATTGAACCAAAAGAGAATCTGTAAGAGCTCAAGAAGAATCACATCGAACGTGTGTTTTTGTGTAACATGAGCCAATTCATGGGTAAACAGTTCTTCTTCAATTTCTTCATTTTTATATTCATCTTTGTTGATAAAAATATAGTTCCAAAAGGTATGAGGCTGAATTTTATCCTCCACAGATACAAACTTTGCATGCTGGTGGGTAGTTACCTGATTGGATTTAATTTTTTGATAAATATGGAAGAGGTTTCTTGTAAATCTGATAAAAAGCAAGGAAGAAATCAAGAAGTAGAGAAGAAACAAGACATTCTGTAAGGTGACGTACTGCTCAAAAAAACTCATTTGTTCTTCGAAGCCTTCTTCCACATAATTCATTGTTGCGACAAAACTCTCCTTAACTTCTATGTAGATGGTATAACTAGGAGCTATAAAAGCAAATAAGATGCTTCCCAACAAATAAAAACGGTTGAATTGATGCATTTTTTCTCGCTCCAAAACCAAGTGATAAAAGGCGAGGAGAATTGCCAAACAAAGACCAGATTTGATGAAATAAGAAATCATTTTTTATTCTCTTTAATTTGTTGATCAATAATTTTACGCAACTCTTCCAGTTCCTCGTTTGAAAGATCTGTCTCTTTGGTGAAAAAGGAAGCAAATTGACTAGCAGAATTGTTAAAGAAGTTTTTAATCAAACCGTTGACATGCTTTGAAAAGTAATCTGACTTTTTTACGAGTGGAAAGTATTCTCTAGATTTTCCCATGGTTGTGTAATCAATAAAGCCTTTGTCACTCATTCGCTTTAAGAGTGTGGCTACTGTAGTAGTAGCTGGCTTGGGGTCTGGAAAGTCATGTAACAAGTCTTTCATAAAAGCCTTGTTTCGCTTCCACAAAAACTGCATTAATTGTTCTTCTGCTTTGGATAAACGCATGGGTATTCAATTTATATTCTACAAATATAGAATAAAAATATGTAATTCTACAAATGTAGAGTTAAATTTTTGTTAAGTTGAATTTGATATCTTTGGGGTTTTGTATAAAACTTAAAAGAATCACTATTAAAATTTAAACGCGTGAAAAAACTTGTACTTGTAATTTTTGTTCTCTCTTTTTTAGGATGTACTCCAAAGCTTTTTAAAGAAAAATGGACCAAAGAGGAAGCTCCGGCATATTTCAAAGCACGTTTTGAAACGACTCAAGGAAATTTTGACATCGAAGCAAAAAGAGAATGGTCCCCGCAAGGAGTTGACCGTTTGTACCAATTAATCAAAAGAGGGTTTTATACAGACATGGCTATTTTTAGAGTGGTACCAAATTTTGTAGCTCAGTTTGGAATTCACAACGATTCAATTTTAAATAAGGCATGGAATGACATTAAAATTGATGATGAGCCAGTTGTTAAAAAGAATGATGTAATGACTATTTCTTTTGCAAGAGGAGGGAAGAAAACAAGAACCACTCAAATATTTATCAACTTAAAAGACAATCACAGACTCGATGCTTTAGAATATAGTGGCGTAAAAGGTTTCCCTGTGGTGGCACAAGTCATTTCTGGAAAAGAAAATATCAAAAAATTCTATGGAGAATATGGAGATAAGTTAGGTTTTAGACAAGATTCTATCAATAAGTATGGAAACAAATTTATCCGTAAAAACTATCCCGAAGTCGACTTTATTAAAAAGGCGTATTTACTGAAAAAATAACTACTGATTATTGGGCCTTTCGTTAATCCAGTTAAATCCTCTGGACTTTAACAAAAAAGAATCATCATCTCTTCTTCTCAATTTAATGAAAAGCGAATCGGACATACTTTTACCACTTAAGTCTAGGAAATCACCCTGTTTTTTATAAGAGAATTTATAAGTGTTTAAAGAATCTCGTGAAGTCATTGAGAATTCATTGAGTAGTTTGTCAACCTGCAAAGAATAGCCTACTTTATTTTCTTTCATACCCATGATGGTCGCAACCCCTTCAGCATCTACAATGAAATACCTCCACCTTTTACGGTCTGTAAGTAGTGGTGGTTTTTCTTCGCCATTTTTTTCAAAGTAGTCAACTTCCCAAACGCCTTTTAGAAGTGGATTCATCTTTTTTTGGAAACTTTTGGCTCTAGAGTGCGCACCTGTAACGAATATTCCAACAAGAATAATGGTAATAGTTAGTTTGATAATGCGAAATACTTTTTTAGAACCTTCATCAATAACAGGATAAGAAACTTCCTGAGGAACTTCTTTCTTTAAAATAATAGCTTTGATAAATCGCTTACTGTCCATTAAAAATAAGACTCCACCCATAAGCATTAAATGGAAGGAGAAGATTTTAACGGGAATGTCAAATGCCATATTCATCATAAACACATTTCCCATCACAGCAACCACTAACAAGGCCCCTATCGTCTGTAGCCTCCTACTCACTAATAAAATACCTGCTAGCACTTCTGAAGCTCCTGCAAAAATGATGTATGCCTTTGAATACCCCATGAAAGTCCATGCCAATCCCATTGGAGACATATCTCCAAGATTACTGACCAATTGGCTGTAGGTAGGAGGAATCATTTGCATGTGGAAAATTTTAATAAACCCATAAACAAACATAAAGGCAACCAGTACAAACCGCAGGATCAGAATAAGAGCATAATTGAGTTGATTGTAGGATTTCCTCTTGTCAAAAAGAGACCAAAGAAGTGTGCCAAAAACAGCGAAACAAGCATTAATAAACAACAAGACATATTGAAAAGTAGTATCGCCACTTCCATAGCCGCGACTAGAAAAATCATAGGTAATGTTCAGCACATTCACCGCCACCCATTCAACAAGTGATGCAAATACACCACTTCCAATAATAGAAAAACAATAAAAAGTAAAGTATAGAAAGACAAAACGGAAGCCTATTTTATTCCACAGCGACCACTCTTCCTTTTTTTCTCTGGAAAGAATCATGTTTGGTTTTGTTAGTTACTATAAAGGAAACGAGATTGCCTCTAATGAATTGTATTAGGGTTTATTTCTGATACAAATTGGTAAAGTGTTTGTAAAAAAGAGGAATGGTTTCTATCCCTTTTAAATAATTGAAAATCCCAAAATGTTCGTTAGGAGAATGAATCGCATCACTGTCCAGCCCAAAGCCCATAAGAATGGTCTTGCTCTTCAGCTCATCTTCAAAAAGAGAGACAATGGGAATGCTCCCACCACTCCTTTGTGGAATAGGAGTGACACCAAAGGTATCCTTGTATGCCATGCTTGCAGCTTGGTAACCAATATTATCAATTGGAGTTACATAACCTTGTCCTCCATGATGTGGACTTACCTTTACTTTTACAGACTTAGGAGCGATGCTTTTAAAATGTTTGGTAAACAACTCAGTAATTTCATTCCAATCTTGGTTAGGGACCAATCGCATTGAAATTTTCGCATACGCTTTCGAAGCAATCACCGTTTTGGCACCTTCTCCAGTATATCCTCCCCAGATTCCATTGACATCTAGAGTGGGTCTGATAGAATTTCTCTCATTGGTTGTATATCCCTTTTCACCATACACTTCCTCTATATCTAAAGCATTTTTATAAGCTTCTAAAGAGAAAGGTGCTTTCGCCATTTCGTCACGCTCCTCTCGGGTCAAATCTTCTACTTTGTCATAAAAACCAGGGATGGTAATATGATTGTTTTCGTCGTGTAGAGAGGCAATCATTTTCGTGAGAATATTGATAGGATTTGCCACAGCTCCTCCATACAAACCAGAATGTAGATCTCGATTTGGTCCTGTCACTTCCACCTCTACATAACTCAATCCTCTTAGCCCCGTAGTAATTGATGGTTGTGTATTGCTTATCATTCCAGTATCTGAGATGAGAATGACATCATTGGCTAGCTTTTCTTGATTCCTCTTGACAAACCAACCTAAGCTTTCAGAACCTACTTCTTCTTCACCTTCAATCATAAATTTTACATTGCAGGGTAAATTTCCTGTTTCAGTCATGTACTCCAGTGCCTTTACATGCATGTACATTTGTCCTTTGTCATCACAGGCACCTCTGGCGAAAATGGCACCCTCTGGATGCAACTCAGTTTTCTTGATAATGGGTTCAAAAGCAGGAGAATCCCAAAGATGCAAAGGGTCTGCAGGTTGTACATCATAGTGTCCGTATACCAGTACTGTGGGTAGAGAAGGATCGATTATTTTTTCACCATAAACGATTGGATACCCAGGAGTTTCACAAATTTCAACATGATCGCACCCAGCTTTTACAAGACTTTCTTTAACCACTTCTGCTGTATTTAAAACATCTTGGTTAAAGGCAGGATCTGCTGAAACAGAGGGAATTTTTAGGAGCTCAATGAGTTCGTTAATGAATCTGTCTTTGTGATTTTCTATATAATTTTTTAAATCGTTCATGGTTTGAATTTATAGCAAATCAAAAATAGTAAAATTCCTTTAGAAAGAACTTTGCAATTTACTTTGAATCCGTATATTTGCAGTCCTGTTACCGAATCTGGTTCGGCACAACTGCGGATGTGGTGGAATTGGTAGACACGCTAGACTTAGGATCTAGTGCCGCGAGGCGTGGGGGTTCGACTCCCTTCATCCGCACAAATTCAAGCAAAGACCTTTAAGATTTCTTAAGGGTCTTTTTTATTGATACCGTAAAGGATTTAGCCTTCTGTCAATACATCGTGTGCTTTGCACCGACGTAGTTTATTTTAATTCCCATTAAAGAATTTTCGTATTGCTACGAAGAGACTTGCAAAAACGAATTAATACTTTAGACCTACCAATTTAAAACAATCAATCAAAATGAAAAAAATACTGTATTTACTTCTATTTTCAGCTGTAATATTTGCGGGTTGCGAAGATAATAAAGACGGGTGTACAAATGCTAATGCGTGCAATTTTAACCCTTTAGCTAATGTGGAAAATGGAAGCTGTGAATTTATTTGCTTGAATCAATCACAAAAAGATAGGGTGATTGCTTTTGTACAAAGTGCCAAAAATTATTGGACTACAAATGGGAAAACAGCAGCATTCGCAGCATACGATGTACCTAGTAAAACCTTTGTCAATCAAGAGTTATATATTTTTGTAATTGATGCTACTGGCAAAGTACTCTCGCACGGCGCCAGTCAACAACTTATTAACTCCAATCAGTATGATTTACGGGATATCAATGGGAAATATATTATCAGAGCTATTTTAGAATCTGTAAACAATACGAGCGGTAAAGGGTGGTCATGGTATCAGTGGGAGAATCCTGCAAACAACAATCAAATAGGTAAGAAGTTTACCTATGCAGAAAAATTTCAAGGACTTATCATAGCAGCAGGAACCTATGTGAATTAAAATAGATACTAATATGTAATCTCAAAAAGGTAGTGAAAGAAGTTTGCTGCCTTTTTTGTTTATTTTATCTTTGAAAGAGAACTTAATTACTTCGATGAACTATCAAAATTCACTTCAATACGCTCAGCAATTAGACAGCGAAGATCCATTATCACACTTACGACAAGAATTTCACATTCCTAAAGATCAGGAGGGAAATGAATGGTTGTACTTTACAGGAAATTCGTTGGGATTGCAACCAAAAGCAACGCAAGGATACATTCAGCAAGAACTAGATGATTGGGCCAATTATGGAGTGGAAGGGCATTTCGAGGCCAAAAACCCATGGATGCCATACCATGAATTTTTAACTGAAAATATGGCAAATATCGTGGGAGCAAAACCCATTGAAGTAGTGGTGATGAATACTCTGACCACGAACCTTCATTTGCTGATGGTCTCTTTTTATCAACCGACAAAGACGAAATACAAGATTGTCATAGAGAGTGATGCGTTTCCATCGGATCGATATGCAGTGCAATCACAACTCGATTTTCATGGGTTTGATTCAGAGGAAGGGTTGATTGAGTGGAAGCCTAGAGAAGGAGAAGAATTACTTCGAATAGAAGATTTGGAGGCGATTTTAGACAAGCAGGGAGATGAAATCGCACTGCTTTTAATAGGAGGCGTCAACTATTACACAGGTCAATACCTAGATATTAAAAAGATTGCTGAATTGGGTCATGCAAATGGATGTATGGTGGGAATTGATTTGGCACATGGAGCTGGGAATATACAACCTAATTTACACGAAAGTGGCGTTGATTTCGCTGCTTGGTGTACTTATAAGTACTTAAATTCAGGCCCAGGGAGTTTGTCTGGGTTGTTTGTGCATGAAAAGCATGCACACAATAAAAAATTACCACGATTCTCTGGCTGGTGGAATCACAACAAAGAAACACGCTTTAACATGCGTCAGTCTTTTGATGTCATGCCCGGAGCTGAGGGCTGGCAGTTGAGCAATCCTCCAATTTTGTCCATGGCAGCGATCAAAGCATCACTGGATTTATTTGCCAAAGTGGGCATGGATGCCTTGACAGAAAAATCAACAAAACTCACAGGGTATTTTGAATACTTAATTGATCAAATAGGATCCGATCACATCAAAATCATTACTCCAGCAAACCCCAAAGAGAGAGGTTGTCAACTTTCCGTTCAAGTGAAGAATGCAGACAAGAGTTTGCATCAAAAACTCACTGAAAAAAATGTGATTACTGACTGGCGAGAGCCAGATGTGATTCGCTGTGCTCCCGTTCCTTTGTACAATAGTTTTGAGGATGTGTATAAAATGGTTGAAATTTTGAGAAATTTATTGAGTGATGCATAGAGCAATAGTTGTTTTACTATTTGTATGTGGTGGAATCTTTTCTATTCAATCTCAGACGAAGTATCAGAAAGATTTTGATTACATGTGGAACCTGCTGAATAGTCAATATGCTTATTTTGATGCCAAAGAAACAGACTGGGAGAAAGTAAAAGAAATCTATTCAAAAAAGACAAGTAAGATCACCAAAAATTGGGAGTTCATTCAATTGGTAGAAAATGTGATGTATGAGTTGTACGATCCTCATATGAGTATCAATACCAACTTGACCTCTTCGTTTCGTTTAATTCCAAATGATTCAGATGCTTGGGTGGAATATCAAGATGGAAACTATGTCATTGTAGATGTAAGACCTGATTACGAAGCTGAGGAAAAAGGAGTTCCTACAGGAGCTATTTTAAAAGCCGTGAATGGAAAAGACATTCATGCCTTGGTGAAGGCAGGGCTTCCAAAAGCTACCAAGAGCATCGATTATGAACAGAGGAATTTTATGGCCAATCAGGTGCTAGCTGGACGACACGACGAGAAAAGAGAGTTGACACTTTTGATAGAAGGAAAAGAAAGGATTTACCAGCTCGGAAAACCCAAGCCTAAAAAGGCTAGTGAGGGGATTCTTACTTCTAAAGTACTAAAGAATGATATAGGATACATCAAAGTCAACAATTCATTAGGAAACAATAACCTGATAAAAGCCTTTGATTCGGTAGTGAATTCGTTTAAAACAACAAAAGCGATTGTCCTAGATTTAAGAGAAACACATGGAGGAGGAAATACTACAGTGGCGAGAGCAATCATGGGAAAATTTATTCAAAAAGAAATGTTTTATCAAAAGCACGAGTATCCTGCAGAAGAGAGGTATTATGGAATCAAAAGAAGTTGGATGGAGTATGTTTCTCCACTGAAAGAAGTGTATTTAAAACCTGTGATTGTGTTGGTAGGAAGATGGACAGGTAGTGTTGGAGAGGCGCTCGCTGTTGGTTTCGATAGAATTCCTACAGCCAAAGTAGTGGGAACAAAAATGGCGAGATTGTTCGGAGCCATTACTTGCTATCGCTTTTCAGAGACAGATATCAATCTCTGTTTTCCTTTTGAGAAATTGTATCATGTAGATGGTACTCCAAGAGAAGATTTTATCCCTAAAAATCGTTCGAAAAATAGTAGAAATACATACCAATTGGCATTAGAGCTTTTGAAAAATGAATAAAAAAGAAAACATATTAATTGTTGGCGCAGGTTTGTGTGGCTCTTTGTTAGCCTTGAGACTGGCTCAAAGAGGTTATAGAGTTGAGGTCTACGAGAGCAGACCTGATTTGCGCACAACAGATATTTCAGCTGGGAGATCTATTAATTTAGCGTTGTCAGATCGTGGATTAAAGGCTTTACGTCTGGCTGGTGTGGAGGAGAAGGCCAGAGAAATTTGCATTCCCATGCATGGTAGATTAATGCATGATGCACAGAGCAATACATTTGAATCGAATTATTCAGGAAGAAAGGGAGAATACATCAACTCCATCTCTCGAGGAGATTTGAATGGAATTTTATTGACAGAGGCTGAAAAACATGAAAATGTAACCATACATTTTAACAATCGATGTGTCGAAATAGACATTGAAAACAAAGTAGCCACATTTGAGTCTTATCAAACCAAAGAGCAGTTTTCTGTAAAAGCTGATGTGATTTTTGGAACCGATGGAGCTGGCTCCTCATTGAGAAAAAGTTACGAGCAGCAGTATCCAGAGTTTCAGGTATCGCAAGAGTTCCTAACACATGGGTACAAAGAATTGGAAATCCCTGCTGATGATACTAGAAAACACCTGATTAGCAAAGATCATTTGCATATTTGGCCAAGAGGAAATTACATGCTCATAGCATTGCCCAATATGGATGGTAGCTTTACTGTAACCTTATTCTTAAGTTATAAAGAAGGAGAATACAATTTTGAGAATCTTGTTACAAAAGAGAAAATTACAGAATTCTTTGAGAAAGATTTCCCTGATACTTTAGAACTGATTCCTGATATTTTGCATGAATTTGAAACCAATCCTACAGGAAAATTAGGAACCGTAAAGTGCAATCCATGGGCGTACAAAGGAAATACGTTATTGCTTGGAGATGCTGCTCACGCCATAGTACCTTTTTATGGTCAGGGGATGAATGCCTCCTTTGAAGATGTGTTGGTATTGGATGAGTTTTTGGATCGATATGAAGGGAACCTGTCTGTCGACAAGGCAGGTTGGGAAACAGTATTTTCTGAGTTTCAACAAAAGAGAAAAGCAGATGCAGATGCCATTGCTGACTTAGCAATTGACAACTATTATGAGATGAGAGACCATGTGGCAAATCCTATTTTTAAGGAGAAGCGTAAAATTGAGATGGCCTTGGAGCAAGAATTTCCGGAGGAATACTCTTCAAAATATTCACTGGTTACTTTTAACGAGCATATTGGCTACAACGAAGCCATGACAAAAGGGAGAAAGCAAGATGCTGTTTTATTGAAAATGATTGAAAAGCAGGAAACAGATGAATCTGTGATCAATTCCAAAGACGAGTTGAAAAAAGTATTAGAAATCGTCAGGCAGAAAGTCAATGAATAGATTTGTTGTATTGTTAAGAGGGATCAATGTGTCTGGGAAAAACAAACTCCCAATGCAAGATTTGAGAGATCTCCTGAATAACATGGGATACAAAAATGTTCAGACTTACATTCAAAGTGGTAATATTATTTTAGATACAGAGAAAGAAAAGGGAGTAGTAGGGCAAGAGGTAAAAGAAGCGATACAAGATAAGTTTGGTTACGATGTTCCAGTCATTGTAAAAACCTCCGGAGACTTATCGAGAATTATAGAGAACAATCCCTATCCTGTCGATAATGAAAAAGTGGTTTTAGTGGTCTTTTTAAGTGATTATACAACAACGACTCACTTAGAAATGAATAAATCCGAAGAGGATCAATTTACCATTTTAGACGATGTTGTGTATTTTTATTGTCCCAATGGTTTTGGAAAGAGCAAACTAACCATTCATGGTTTTGAAAAGAAGTTAGAGCTGAAAGCAACTTCTAGAAATTGGAGAACAACGAACAAATTGTTAGAATTAGTAGAAAATTAGCGTCATGCTGAACTTGTTTCAGCATCACATCAAAAATAAAGAGACCCTGAAACAAGTTCAGGGTGACTAAAGGAAATAAAGAATGTCAAACAAAGTAACACCAAGAGGAGCCTATCCACATGTAAAAGTGGCCGGAGATTTTATATTCGTATCGGGAACCAGTTCCCGTCGCCCAGACAATACCATAGCTGGAGTCGATATAATCGATGAGATGGGAACCAAGCGATTGAATATTGAAACTCAGACCAGAGAAGTATTGCAAAACATCGATCGGAATTTACAAACAGTAGGAGCCAGTTTAAAAGACGTTGTAGAGGTTTCTAGCTTTCTGGTGAACATGAATGACTTTGCTGGCTACAACAAAGCCTATGCTGAATTCTTTGATAAAGAAACAGGTCCAGCGAGAACAACGGTGGCTGTACATCAATTACCGCATCCAGATTTGGTGGTGGAGATTAAAGTGGTGGCCTATAGGCCAATGAACTAATGAGTTAATTTGATAATGTAGCAATTGATTTTTGATTCGCTTTGTCAAATTAAGTCCGTCTTGTAGCAGTAAAGGCAAAATGAAGAGAATAATACATGACTAACATTCATTTAACGTTAGAACAATTAGAAAATGAAGTTTGGGGAGAACCTGAGTTTAATTCTCATGTTGTTACAAGATGTCATGAATTAAGGAAAATAGCCCTAAAAGATCTTCAAATTGAAGATATGAGATTGATGATAGGTCAAGGATTTAGTTTGGAGTATTTAATCCCATTAGCTATTGAAGAACTGAAGAAGAATATTGCAGCAGAAGGGGATTTTTATGAAGGAGATTTACTAATTTCAGTTATTGGTGAAACATCAAAAAAATATTGAAGTTTTTGATCATAAAATACAATCAAAAATTCAAGACAGAATTAAATTCATAGAATCATAAAAATGGTGACAATCCAAAACTACATCAATGGTGAATATTTACCTCCTGTTGCAGACAGGTGGATTGCTAATTATGATCCATCCATGGGAGAAGTGTATGGTCAAATTCCAAACTCGGGGAGTGAAGATGTTGAAAAAGCCTATCAAGCGGCAAAAGAAGCTTTTCCAAGTTGGTCAAACACAACTTTAGAAGAACGTTCCAAGATTCTCTCAAAAATAGCACAAATCATCACTGAGAGACTGCCCGAATTGGCAGAAGCAGAGTCAAAAGACAATGGAAAACCTTTATCTCTAGCGAAAGCGATCGATATTCCTAGAGCTTCCTCTAACTTCCAATTTTTTGCCAATGCCATCACTCAGTTTGCATCCGAAGCACATGAAAGTGTTGGATTGAATGCCATGAATTTTACATTGCGTCAACCCATTGGGGTAGTGGGATGTATTTCACCTTGGAACTTACCCTTGTATTTATTTACCTGGAAAATTGCTCCTGCCTTAGCAGCTGGGAATTGTGTGGTTGCCAAGCCTAGCGAAGTAACTCCGGTGACTGCTTATCTTTTAGGCGAAATTTGTAACGAAGCAGGATTGCCAAAAGGTGTGTTAAATATTGTTCATGGTTTGGGAACTACAACAGGACAAGCCATTGTAGAGCATCCAGATATCAAAGCAATTTCGTTTACTGGGGGAACAAAAACAGGCGCCCACATTGCAAGTGTGGCAGCTCCGATGTTTAAAAAATTATCACTCGAACTAGGAGGGAAGAATCCGAATCTCATTTTTGCTGATTGTAATTATGAAAAAATGCTAGCCACTACGGTTCGATCTTCTTTTGCAAATCAAGGTCAGATTTGCCTGTGTGGAAGTCGAATTTTCGTAGAAAGCACTATCTATGAGCAGTTCAAGTCAGATTTTATCTCGGCGGTTTCTCAATTAACAGTAGGGCATCCATTCGATTCAGAGACAAATGTGGGAGCTTTGGTCTCAAAAGCTCACTTAGAAAAAGTCAAATCATACATTGACAATGCTACCGAATACGGAGGAAGGATTTTGTATGGAGGCAAAGAAGTATTGGTAGAGAACGCCGAGAACGGTTATTATTTACAACCTACTGTTATTGAAGTTGAGGACAACCAGTGTAAACTGAACCAGGAAGAAATTTTTGGTCCCATTGTGACCCTCATGCCTTTTGACAGTGAGGAGGAAGTCTTAGAAATGGCAAATGATGTATCCTACGGTTTATCGGCGACCATTTGGACCAATAATTTGAACAGAACGATGCGACTCACCAAGCAAATTCAAGCAGGAATAGTCTGGGTAAACACATGGCTAATGAGAGACTTAAGAACACCTTTTGGAGGAGTAAAAAATTCGGGAGTGGGAAGAGAAGGTGGCTTTGAAGCCTTACGATTCTTTACGGAACCAAAGAACATTTGTATCAAATATGATTAAGCTTCAAGACAATTTATACTACTCTGTAGAAAGAGAAGATATGGATTTAGAAATGATCTATGCATTCATTAAAAATTCCTACTGGGGAAGTTTACGAACTTTTGAGGAACAAAAAATAGCAGCAGACAATACCCTCAATTTTGGACTGTTCAAGGAAGGAAAACAAATCGCTTATGCAAGAGTGATGACAGATCATGTCTTCTTTGCATACTTGTTAGATGTTTTTGTGGTGGAGTCTGAGCAAGGAAAAGGATATTCAAAAATTTTAATAGACAAGATTTTACATGACGATCGTCTGAAAAATATCGATCGATGGATGCTGGCAACCAAAGATGCACATTCTTTGTATGAAAAATTTGGATTTGAATCTATAAAAAGCCCAGAGAAACTCATGGATAAAATGAGTGAACGTGCAAAACTAACCTATGAGTAACTAAAAATATCATTCTCGCGGAGGCGGGAATACCAAAAGAAATGAATCTAAACTTAAAAAATAAAAATGCCTTGGTATGCGGAAGTACGCAGGGAATAGGGAAAGCAACAGTAATTGCCTTAGCTGAAGAAGGAGCAAATGTTACTTTAGTAGCTAGAAATGAAGAGAAATTGAAAGGAGTTTTGGCAGAACTGCCCAGCGAGAATCAAAATCATCAATATTTTGTTGCAGATTTTACAAATCCAGAAAAACTGAAAATTGCTTTAGAGGAAGCCAATCTACAGTATCATATTTTAATTAACAATACCGGAGGGCCAGCTGGAGGACCTGTTTTTAATGCGCAACTCGATGAGTTTGAGAGAGCTTTTACCATGCATTTAAAATGTAATCACGTATTGGTTCAAGCACTAGTTCCGTATATGAAGGAGCAGTCTTATGGTAGAATAATCAATATCATTTCTACTTCAGTAAAACAACCTTTAGATGGCTTGGGAGTTTCCAATACCATTCGAGGTGCTGTAGCTAATTGGTCCAAAACCATGGCCAATGAACTAGGTCAGTTTGGAATTACAGTGAACAACGTATTGCCAGGAGCAACCGAAACAGAACGACTGAATGAGATCATTCAAAACAAGGCAAACAAAACAGGAAAATCAACTGATGAAGTTGCGCAAGCTATGCGAAATGCTTCTCCAGCAAAACGATTTGCCAAACCAGAAGAAACGGCTGCTGCCATTACATTTTTAGCAAGTGAAAAAGCTAGCTTTATCAATGGGATTAATTTGCCAGTGGACGGTGGTAGAACGAAGTCTCTGTAAAGAAAAAAGACAAAAAGAGAAAAGAGCAAAGACATTTTAGTTAACTTTAAAAAGTCTTTTGTCTAAGTATCTAATAATCTTAGAATCCAATAATCTAAAAAACTAAACTATGAGTCAATTAGTACAACCTTTAAATTTTCAGAAGTGGATCGATGAACATCGTCATTTGTTAAAGCCCCCAGTAGGTAACAAGTGTGTTTGGGATGGCGGCGAATATATAGTGATGGTCGTAGGAGGGCCAAACAGTAGGAAGGACTATCACTACAATGAAACGCCCGAGTTCTTTTACCAAGTAGAAGGCGATATGATTTTAAAGATTATTGATGACAAGGGTGAGCAAATTGATGTAGAAATTAAAGAAGGAGATATTTATTTATTGCCAGCAAAAGTGCCTCATTCACCTCAAAGAAAAGAAAACACGGTTGGTTTGGTCATTGAATATCCTAGACCTGAAGGAATGATGGATGCCTTAGAATGGTATTGTGAAAATTGCAATTCGCCGTTGTATCGAGAAGAGTTTGCTTTGAATAATATAGAAACCGACATGCCCATTATTTTCGATAAGTATTATTCGGACAAGCAAAAGTGTACTTGTTCTGTTTGTGGAACCGTTATGAAAGCTCCTTGGAATTTTCTTTCAAAGAACGAAATGAAGAAATAAGCCTATCCATGATTGAAGAGGCAAAGAGGAGTTTTGATCGGCAAGGATTTATGAAAACCTTGGGAGCAAAAATTATTTCCATTGAAAAAGGAATGGTAAAAATTGCCTGTGAGAAAAAAGAGAGTTTAACACAGCAACATGGTTATTTTCATGCTGGTGTCATTACCAGTATCGCCGATGTCGCCTGTGGGTACGCCGCACTAACCACAATGCCAAAAGGATCTGAAGTTTTAAGCGTTGAGTTTAAAACGAATCTCATGAAAGCAGCAATATCAGACAAAATTATAGCTATAGGTAAAGTTGTAAAGACTGGGAAAACCTTAGTGTTTTGTGAAGCAAAAGTGACAGACGACAAAGAAGAAACTATTTTTGCAACATTGCAAGGAACAATGATTTGCATACAAACCAAACCAACAGAATGAAGCGAAAATTAAGAATCAACGGACACTCACACTTACTTCCTTATCCTGAGGAAATTCCTCAGTATATGAAAGACAAAGGGATTTTTTGGGTAGACAAAGATCGCAAGTATATGCTACAAAAAGATTGGAGTCGACCAGTGACTGATTCGAGTTTTTTTCTGAATGAAAAGTTAGCATGGATGGAGAAGTTCAATATCGATCACGCTGTTGTCTTAAATCTATCCCAACTCTATGGAAATGGATTGAGAGTGGAAGAAATGAAACAAGCGTTGCGCTTTCAGAATGATTTCAATGCTAGAATTCAACACGACAATCCTTCAAAATTTACTTGTGGTTTTGTAGTGCATCCGGGTTTTGTTCGGGGAGCATGTTGGGAGATAGAACGTTGTGTAGAAGAGTTAGGAATGCGTTTGTTGTGTTTACCAACACACTACATGGATACGATTGGAACTTGGCGTTGTATTTTTGATGAAGAGAACGAGAAAATATTTGAGTTAGCAGACAAATACAATTTAGCAGTAGAAATCCACCCTTACGATGGAGAAAAATTTATCAAACTACAGAATACCTCTTGGCGTTTTCATTTGATATGGATGCTTGCACAATGTGCAGATGCTTATCACTTTTTAACATTGAATGGCTATTATGAGAAATATCCAAGCATGCGTGTCTGCTTTGCACATGGTGGTCAGTTGGCTCAAATGAACTTAGGAAGAAGGATTCAAGGTTTTGACGGAAGACCCGATCTTTTTGAAGGAAAAGAGCACCCAAGAAAAGCTGTTGGGCACAAGAATATCTTTTTCGACACGTTGGTGCACGATACAGGATCATTAGAGTTATTGATTAAAAATCAAGGAGTTAATCAAGTGCTCATGGGCTTGGACGATCCTTATCCACTAGGGGAAATGGAAAGTGAAAACCAGTCTTCTTATCCTGGAAAAATTTTAGACTTGGCAGTAGAAAGAGAAATCATCAACTCCCAACAGTACGATGCAATATGGGAAGACAATGTACTGCAATGGTTGTATGGAGATGATGAAAAAGGGAAACAAGAACTTGTGAAAACAATTATCAATAATCAATAAAAAGTGGAAGTCTAATAATTTTCTAGCTATGAAATTGTGAAAAATTTATTCTCAATTATGAAAAAGAGGAAAATTAATGTCTAATCTTGATAATTGATAATTGATAATTGATAATTGATAATTGATAATTGATAATTGATAATTGATAATTGATAATTGATAATTGATAATTGATAATTG
>JANQMD010000036.1 GCA_028280265.1 Flavobacteriaceae bacterium | reverse complement strand
TTGTCTTTTATAAAGGTGTTATTATCTACTTCTCCGTTAGCTCCTGCAATAAAGGCTGTGTAGGGATTTCCTAAGGGAATCCATTGATCGCCAGCAACGGTCTTGTTAACATCGGCTACCTCTAAAGTTCCTGTAAAACGTACAGAGCCTGCTTCAGTTCTTGCTATGGCATAACTGTCTCCTATGGTAAAGGTATCGTTCACTTTACTACCTCCTGCTTTTAATTCACCTACTGTATAGTACTGCCAATGTTGTCCTGCAGACCTACTATAGTCAAACTTCGCTACTGCCCAACGTTGGGCATCTCCAGTACCACCACCCTTGGCGATTCTATTGGATACATCATTTACAAAATCGCTAATCTTTTGACCCGCTACTGGCGCAGAGACAATAGACCATTGAACGAAACCATTGTTAGGTCCTTGAAAACCGCCTCGCTCATAAGTTACGTTACCGTTAGAGGTACCTCCAACGATTAACACACTACTATCGGTACCATCCGATTTCAAAGTAATCGTTCCTAGGTTGTTTAAATTACTTGAAAGAACTACAGCTCCTTTCTTATCAACCTCCAATGTAGCAGAGGCCTGAACTCCAAGCTTACCAACCTCTGCTACAATGTCTGCTGGAATCATAGGAGTATTGGGAACACCGCCAGGGATCACAACATCGGTTGAGCTACCTGGTGTAGCATCTCCTTCCCAGTTAGAGCCTGTACCCCAAATATTCCCTGCGCTTCCATCCCATAAAATTTGACCCGCTCCTTTTGATATTTGAAAATTAACAACAGTACTTGCCAGAGTTATAGCGTACTTCGCACTTGCCAAGGTCCCTAGATTAATTGCATAACTATTCCCTATCGCTTCTCCAGCTGCTCTAGACAAACCTCCTGTAAAACTGTTGCTAGAGGTATCTCCTGAGACCAAGCTTCCTGTGGTCACAGTATAGGTAAGGGCAGGGTCTGCATCGCCTAAATCTTTTCGCTGATTAGAGTCGGGTGTGATCGTAATCGCTCGTTTATTTACCGTTAAAGTCCGTTGAACTGTAGGAGCTACATTGTAATTCGTGTTTGATAGTGCAGATGCTGTAATGTTCGTACTCCCTGCTCCTACAATGGTCACCGTATTGCCACTTATCGTTGCTACGTTGGTATTGGAACTCGCATAACTCACCGAAATGCCTGCATCTGAAACACCTGTTAGGTTAAAATTGGCATCGCCATAGGTCTTTTCAGCCAAACTACCAAAATGGATGGTTTGATCTCCTTTGATCTCTGTCTTAAGGATCGTTACAGGCTGGTATGCACTTGTTGTTGCATAGGTACTGTTCTCTGCTACTGAAGCTGTTATGCTCGTATTTCCTTTTTTAAGCATGGTCACAACTGGAGGGCTCACACTGTTGTTGATTGTAACCACAGATGTGTCAGAACTGAAATACGTTACAGGTAATCCAGTACTCGACGTAGCGTGCAAGGTAAAGGTAGTAGCGTCTAAAGGCTTGTTCGAGATGGCACTAAAACTAATCGTTTGAGGTTGTTTTACCGTAACCGTGATATCCTTGGTAGCAACGTTGAAAATACGATCGGAACTTTCTGCTATAGAGGCTCGAATGGTTAGAGTACCAGTAGTATTCGCAGTTAATTTGTTTCCATCAATAGTTGCTCCGTTTGGGGCTCCTATAATAGAATAAGTAATAGCTCCATCCGATGGAGAATGGGCGTTTAAAGTTATAGTTTGGTTAGTAGCCATTGTAAAATTGTCAAAGACAATTTCTGGGTCGTAGCGACCTCCGTCTATTTCTAATTCAGTATGATTGACATGGAGTTTAAGCGGAATATTATAATTGACATTCGGAAAAGTAAAAACATCGGTTGTATTCCCTTGCAAATCAAACCTCACTGCTCTTGTCGGTACAGTAGAAGTAATAGTATTCATATCTGTTGGTGTAAATGGCATAGCAATAACATAAAACCGATCATTAAAATAATCTGGGCGACTCGCTGCATAACTATTTGATGGTAATGATATTGCTGTATTACCAGCATCATGAGCTATTTGGTTACTGTTGTCACGCACATTTACATAATAGGCTTTGTTGTTCACCGTAAACCCGTCAAAACTCCAATTTGCTCCACTATTCCATTCCTTGTTAGAAGAAATTTGTCTAACACTTATTGAAGTGTTAGAACTCTTAAACTCCACAATACTTGTAGTAAAGTTGGTATCTTGGACTAAGCATGACAGTATAGATTCTCCAGATGCATTTTGATCTACAGCTAACCCTGTTATTAAAAGGCGAGAACTAGGAATATCCACTACTTTGGTATATCCTGAGCCATCATATTCTATGCTAAAAATAAAACCTGATGAGTTATTGATAGCACTTTCGTATCGAACAACTCCATATACTTTTCCATTGTAATCTACGAGCCTTCTGTAGGGTATTTCCTGTGAATTGCCAAAGGTTTTTACCGTAGTCATATTCGATCCATCTGCATCCGCTTTGAAAATAGTTCTATTGGTTCCCAAAGTCCCCCATAATCCTCCTTGTATTCCCACAAGTCTATCTTGCCAATCTAAGTTGGCTGTTAATGCAATAGATGTTTGGTTTCCTCCATCTCTATCGTATCGGATTAGGTTAGAACTAGTAGAGTTCATTAACCAAAGATAATTACCAATAATATTGGCTTGAGAAGGATAATTTACTTGTGCCCCAGTATATAATGTTGTAACCCTACCTTCTCGAAACATTTTTAGTTTGTCTATGTTTTCTGTGTAAAAGAGGGTAAGAGGTCTCACTTTGGTCACTAAAAAATCACGAGAAACAGCAGGAAATCCTGAACTTGCTACTGCTAAAGCCGTAGCACGAATTTTGACTGTGGCACCATCGTTAACGGAAGAAGAGACAGTTAACGTACTATTGTTGGTCCCAGACAAGCTATATCCGTTGTTAGCTCCTACAATACTGTAGGAAACCGTTTGAGACGTGTTGATGCCAGCACGAAGTGTTACATTACCAGTATTGCTTACAGTAAAGTCATTAACCGAAAGCAAAGGTGTTGTTTGTATTCCTGTAGTTGCTTGAAAGCTTATTGCCTTTGGATGTACAAAATGATCGTTCCCATACATGGGAACTGTACCAGCAGGTTGCGTTCCTGCTTGACATATCTTTATTGCGTAGATTTTAAAATAATATACAGTATTAGCTGACAGACCTGTTATCGTATAGTCTTTTGCACCACCACCATCAACTTCTGCAACTACAAGTTGTTGCCCTGAACCCGAATAATTTAAATGCTTACCTGAGTTTGCTGAAGATATAACGTTGGGAGCATTCGTAAATACAGGCTCTGTATTGATGTAAACAGCTGCACCTGTTGTAGCAGCGCCATCACCTGCTACTCTCAGCGTTATAGAATTAGCACTTGTACTTGTCGATGACAATTGAACTACTTGCTGATTTTGTTGAGCATCCGTTGGCGGATTACATATTTGACCATTAATCACATGAGAGCTTAAAAAGATGAAGAAGACGAGTCCTACAATGTTTCGTTTACCAAACATATAATTTGAGTATTGAGAATACGTAAATTCCTTATGAATCGTTTTCCAAATAATTACAATATTTTGTGAAGAAATATAATTTTTAAGGATATGATATATAGATTTCAACAACCTAAATGCGTTTATTGTTCTGTTGTTCATCAATGTTTAATTTTTAGTATAAAATGATTATGCGTTCTGCAAATTTTAAACATTCTGACGTGTCCGAAGTTCGATATTCCATAAATTGTATGTATTCGGACTTATTTTAGTAGTGTAATTAAGGAGTACGTATACATAATAGAATAATATGCTACTTTAATTACTGTTTCGTTAAATAGTTGAATCAATATCTCCAGATTTGCCTCGAAATTAATATGTAGCCTTCTGTCAATGGATCTTGTGCTTGTACCGATGTTGTTTCTTTTTTGCTCATTTAAAATCAGTATGTTAAACTGTTTTAGGCAATGAAAAAGTTCTGTGGAGCTGAGATTAAATAAATATGTCGTTGTGAAAATAATGTTGTACGACGATTGGTATGAACTCACAAAAAAGAAATAGAAATTAGCAACAAATTGATTTAATCGTCTTCTAAAAAAGTAGAAGTTTTTTTGAAATAAATTCAAAAAAATCTGATCCATCGAGAAAATTCGAGAATTTTTGAAGACATAAATCTTAAGAGTCTTTTGGAGCATCTCAAATCTGTATTTGTGTATCTTTGCACCCGATGAAATTTGAACGAATAGCAAGAGACACAAATAGCAAAGCAAGGGCTGGAATTATCACCACAAATCATGGTGACATACAAACTCCTATTTTTATGCCAGTAGGAACCGTTGCGAGCGTGAAAGGAGTCCACCAATCGGAACTCAAAAATGAAATCAATCCAGATATTATTCTCGGAAATACATACCATTTGTATTTACGACCCAAAACCAATATTTTGGAACAAGCAGGTGGACTACATAAATTTATGAATTGGGATCGTAACATACTAACCGATAGTGGAGGTTATCAAGTGTATTCACTTTCTGGAAGAAGAAAAATCAATGAAGAAGGAGTCAAATTCAAGAGTCATATAGATGGTTCCATGCACATGTTTAGTCCTGAAAGTGTGATGGAAATTCAGCGAAGTATTGGAGCAGACATCATTATGGCATTTGATGAATGTACACCATATCCATGTGATTATAGCTACGCAAAACAATCGATGCATATGACACATCGTTGGTTAAAACGATGCATTGATCACCTAGAGAAAACACCTCTAAAATACGATTATAACCAAACACTTTTTCCTATCGTTCAAGGAAGTACCTACAAAGATTTAAGAAAACAGTCTGCAGAATTTATTGCTTCTGTTGAAGCGGAGGGAAATGCGATCGGAGGGTTGTCAGTTGGAGAACCTGCAGAAGAAATGTACGAAATGACCGAAGTTGTATGCGACATACTTCCCGAAGACAAACCTCGTTATTTAATGGGAGTAGGAACTCCGATTAATATTCTAGAAAATATTGCATTGGGTGTAGATATGTTTGACTGTGTGATGCCTACGAGAAATGCAAGAAATGGAATGCTATTTACCGCTCACGGTACTATAAATATTAAGAATAAGAAATGGGAAAATGATTTTTCAGCCATTGACGAGATGGGCATTACATTTGTGGATACCTTATACTCAAAGGCCTATTTGAGACATTTGTTTGCTTCGAAAGAACTTTTAGGAAAACAGATTGCTTCTATTCATAATTTAGGCTTTTATTTGTGGTTGGTTAGAGAAGCCAGAAAGCACATTATTGAAGGAGACTTTTATGAGTGGAAGAATAAGATGGTGAATCAAATGAATAAACGACTGTAATGAAAATACTGGATTGGTACATATTAAAGAGGTATCTGGTCACATTTGTGTTTACCATGCTTATTCTAATACCAATAGCAGTAGCTATAGATTTGGCAGAAAAGGTAGATAAGTTTTTAACAAACGAAAGCCTTACTGTCATGCAAATTATTGATGAGTATTATAAAAATTTCATCATTTACTATGCAAATACATTTATGCCTTTGGCATTGTTTATAGCGGTCATTCTTTTTACCTCAAAACTTTCTAATAATACTGAGATTGTAGCAATGACCAATGCTAGAATTTCTTTTACAAGATTTTTATATCCCTACATGATTGGAGCAACTTTGATTACCATTATTGCACTTGCAATGAATCATTTTGTTGTCCCAAACAGCAGTACGGAAAGAAAAGCTTTTGAAAAAAAATATATTTTTCCCGAAAGGCATCGCAATGATGGTTCAATAAGGGATTTCAGCTTGCAGTTGAATGACAGTACTTATATGTATATCAAAAGCTATTATTTTAATCCTGCTTCGGGAACTCATATCGCCATAGAACAGTATGATGGCATTGAGTTAAAAAAGAAGTTTATGGCTGAAAACTTTAATTGGGATAAAAAAGATTCAGTTTTTAAATTTAGGAAGTACGAAATTAGGTATGTTGGAGTAGATAAAGATAGTATTTATCTAGGAAAAGATTTAGACAGCACATTTACATTCACACCAAAAGATTTTTTGTTTAAATCGGCACTCTCTCAAGAAATGCCTTCAAATGAGTTGGTCGATTTTATTGAGATTTCTAAAAAAAGAGGCGTTAAAAATTTGAATGCTTATTTGGTTGAGTATTACAAGCGAACTAGCTTGCCCATTTCTAGTTATATTCTTACGATTATAGCCGTGGCATTGGCTTTTAGAAAAAGAAGAGGAGGAGTAGGAGTAAACTTGGCATTAGGAATAGGTGCGATGTTTATTTACGTATTCTTTTTAAAGGTCTCTGAAGTTCTGGGCGCTGTAGCAGGTGCCGCTCCTTTACTATACGTTTGGGTTCCAAATATCGTTTTTGGTGGGTTTGCCTTATATTTATACCTAAATGCAAGGAAATAAACTCAAGCACTACTTTCACCTTCATATCATCGTTTTTATTTGGGGTTTTACTGCCATATTAGGCAAGCTAATTTCTGTCGATGCCATTCCTTTGGTATGGTATAGAATGCTATTGGCTTCTGTATTTATTTTTTTGTTTTTGAAAATAAATAAAACGTCTTTTAAGATAAAAAAATCCTCTCTTTTTAAATTTGTAATTACTGGAATTATCATCGCATTGCATTGGGTTACCTTTTTTATGGCGATAAAAGTCTCTAATGTTTCGATAGCTTTGGTGACTATGAGTACAGGTGCTTTTTTTACCTCTTTCATTGAGCCTGTTTTTTTTAAGAGAAGAATCAAACTGATCGAAATATTTTTGGGCCTACTTGTCGTTGTGGGCTTGTATATTATTTTCAAGCTTGATGCGCAATACAAGATGGGCATCTTCTACGCATTGATTTCCTCTTTCTTGTCTGCACTTTTTTCCGTGCTGAATGGTTTGTTTGTAAAAAAACACCCTGCTTCCACAATTTCATTTTACCAACTTTTTTTTGGAGTGCTATTCATTAGCGTTTTCTTATTATTTCAAGGTTCTTTAACACTCGATTTATTGGAGTTAAAAGCATCTGATTGGATCTACTTATTAATTTTAAGTACCGTATGTACGGCTTATGCTTTCATCGCTTCTGTACATGTGATGAAGTACTTGACACCGTATACTGTGATGTTGACAATAAACTTAGAGCCAGTTTATGCAATTATATTGGCGTTGATTTTCTTTGGTGAATCGGAACAAATGAGTTCTGAGTTTTACTTTGGTAGCTCTATTGTATTGCTGGTGGTTTTACTGAATGGAATTTTAAAGAATCGAAAAGGAATTCAAAAAAAGCTTCAACAAGTAAAGCAATCAAAAAAATAAAAAAGCTTGTGAAACGAATCTTTTTTTATACTAATTTTGTTCCCTACAACTTTTACCTAACGGTAAATGATAAACAATTAACAAACGACTAAAACTATGGAGTATTTAGATTTTGAATTGCCTATTAAAGAGTTAGAAGATCAGTTAGAAAAATGTCAGGTAATTGGAGAAGAAAGCGATATAGATGTTGCAGCTACTTGCAAAAAAATTGAAAAGAAATTAGAAAAAACTAAAAAAGACATATACAAGAATCTGACGGCATGGCAGAGAGTTCAACTTTCTAGACACCCAAATAGACCTTATACGTTAGACTACATCAAAGCCATTTGCGGTGATACTTTTATGGAATTGCATGGTGATAGGAATGTAAAAGATGACAAGGCTATGATTGGTGGCCTTGGAAAGATTGGAGATCAATCGTACATGTTCATTGGTCAGCAAAAAGGATACAATACAAAGACACGTCAGTATAGAAACTTTGGAATGGCAAATCCAGAAGGTTATAGAAAAGCTTTACGCTTGATGAAAATGGCTGAAAAGTTTGGTATTCCAGTAGTTACTCTATTAGATACTCCGGGAGCTTACCCAGGTCTTGAGGCAGAAGAACGTGGACAGGGTGAAGCAATTGCCAGAAATATTCTTGAAATGACACGTTTAAAAACTCCTATTATTACTGTGGTAATTGGAGAAGGAGCTTCAGGAGGTGCATTAGGAATTGGAGTAGGAGATAAGGTTTTTATGATGGAAAATACATGGTATACGGTAATTTCTCCTGAATCGTGTTCGTCTATTTTGTGGAGAAGCTGGGAGTACAAAGAACAAGCTGCTGAAGCTTTGAAATTGACAGGTGATGACATGAAAAAATTGAAGTTAATTGATGGAATTATTAAAGAACCGTTAGGCGGAGCGCATTCAGACAGAGAAGGTGCTTTTAAGGCAGTTCAAGATACGATTACAAGTGCTTACAATGAACTAAAAGATTTATCTGAAGCAGATTTGGTGGCTACTCGTATGGATAAATACTCTCAAATGGGAGTTTACAAAGAATAAATAGTCTGAAACTATTGAGAATAAAAGTCGTCTGGAAATAATCAGACGACTTTTTTATTGGTACCCCGAAGGGTTTGATACTCTTAAGCTTGCCTCGAAATTAATATTTAACGTGAGTTCGACGTAAGAAATAATCTCTTATCTATATTCATTTATTTGTAAATCAACAATTTGGATTGGATTGTCATTCCTGCGTAGGCAGGAATC
>JANQMD010000015.1 GCA_028280265.1 Flavobacteriaceae bacterium | reverse complement strand
TTGTAAATATATTTTCGAACTTTCTTTACTCTTTACTCTTTACTCTTTACTCTTTACTCTTTACTCTTTACTCTTTACTCTTTACTCACATTATTGTCTCAGATCAGACAGATCATTCTCCTTTTTAAAAGATTTAAAATCTGTCCATTCTTTTATTTTTTTTCCTTGATGATATTTCTCTGCTCGTATCAATTTCTTCTTCTTATACATCAAGCAGTATCCGTTCTTTTGATTGTTTTTCAATTGACATTTGTGGTTCACGTTTCCCGCTTTGTCATAAAACAACCACCATTTGTTTTTCTTTCCCTCTTTGAAATGACCTTCCATCAATTTCAAAGAATTTTCGGCATAAAAGTACCAATATTTTGTTTCTAAGTTGTTCTTAAAATGTCCTTGTTTTTTGACTTGGCCATTTTTGTAGTAGAACTTCCAATAACCTGTTTTCTTTGTTCCCTTCATCCAACCCTCTTCCTTGAGGATACCATCCTTGTAATACTCCTTGTGATACGTCTTTTTTTGACAAAAAGAGTTCAAGGTGATAAGGCAAAACAGAAAACTAAAGAAACAAGAACGAAGCATTATTTTTGATTTACCAATTTCATGAGATCTACATCATTTCCTAACAAGATTTCTGTTGGGTTGATTCTACCTTGTTCTGGACCATTTTCTAATTTCAAAACTCCTCTAGGGCAAACAGCAGAACAAATCCCACATCCCACACAACTCGATCGAACAATGTTTTCTCCTTTTTGAGCATAGGCCCTTACATCAATCCCTTGCTCACAATAAGTAGAGCAATTTCCACACGAGATACACTGACCTCCGTTGGTCGTAATTCTAAATCTAGATTTGAAGCGTTGAACGAGTCCTAGATACGCTGCCAAAGGACATCCAAATCGACACCATACTCTGTTTCCAAAAATGGGATAGAACCCAGTTCCAATCACACCAGCAAACCAAGCGCCAATTAAGAAGCTATAGGTGTCTTTAATCCATTGCGAGTTGATCCCTAAAAATGACTGTGCACCACTGAAGTAACAATAGAGGGTAACTATTGTCATAACCAATGAAAAGACCAATACAGAATGAATCAACCACCTTTCCAATTTCCATGCTTTCAAACTTTTGTCTGAGTGCTGTCTATATGGATCTCCTAATGTTTCAGCCAAACCACCACATCCACAAACCCAAGAGCAGTACCATCTCTTTCCAAAGAAATATACCATTACAGGTACAATGATTAAAGTTAAAATCATACCCCAGACCAAGATGAAAATTCCAATGGCGCCACTTTGACTCAAACTATCCAAGTTCCACTCAAAAAAGAAATCGTAATCGAGAGGAAATGCATTTTTAAAATCATATCCAGGAGCTCCAAGGCTAGCCATGATTTCAGGAATTAAGAAAGCAAAAACAATCTGAAAAAACAGCACAGAAGTTGTTCGTACTACCTGATATTTATTGTGACGGTATTTGATGTACATTCGTGCTGCCATTACAATCATAATGACACAATACAAGAAGCCATATACAAACCATTGGGAAGCTTGTCCTCCGTTTAAGAACTCGCTAATAGGATCTAAAATGTAAGTCCAATTCACCACATAGTCTGCCATAAAATACAGGACCAAGTAGAATGAAACCAGATAAATGAGAACAAGCCATGCGATCCAGCCACGATTGGTCGCTGATTCTAAATAAATGCCATTGTTTTTAATACCTGCTGGACCTAATAATACAAAGTTGGGTAGTATAAATAACAAAGCGCCAATGATCCCCAAACCAAAAGTCAACCACCAAAACATTCCCGCATTGTCCTTCACGTAGCCCTTCCCTGCTTTCTTGGCAAGCTCGTAACTTAAGGTATGTGGTTTTCCGTATATTTTATATTGGTATTGCTCTCCTTTTTTATCCCAGTTTTTCTCAGCATCGTACCTGGCAATCAACGCGTCATAATGATCGTTAGAAGCTTGATAGGCAGCTCTCACACGACTGGAAAAATCGAAAATATTTAATTCTTTTTCTGAAGCCGCAGCTTTGATCAGCTCTTTACGAATCACGTCACTCTTATATCCTTTTTCTTGAATAAAAGCCTCTACTTCGGAAGTAGTTAAGCTAAAAGAACCTGTAAAAATAGTTCCTGTAAAAATGGACAATCCTGTAAGAAATATGATCAGTCCTATGTTTTTAATTGCTTTCATATCTCTTTATGCTTTTGCGAAAATTCGTTTCCAGCTTTTCTTTCTGGGTTGAATGTTTGTGTTGTTTTCTTGATTGAATTTTGTGATGATTTCTTTTTCATAAGCTCTGTAAAACTCAGGATCAAAATTAGCATCAGCCAAATATTCCATTACGTGATTGACATCTCTCTCTTCAGTTAGCCAGCGATCAAAAATTTTATGACGCATTCGAATGCCAAACGTATTGATTCCTAAAAATTTATTGGTGTCTTTGTCATAAGCGACAGTGATGCATATGTTTTCCTTTGGATGCCTCCAATGAAAGTGAAGTTCAGTATCTTTTTTACTTCGTTCACTAAACACCCATCCATAGGTTTGGTATTCAATGTCTATAAACTTGGCTGAGTTAAACCAGTGACCTGGTTTGTATTCGACACGATTTCCACAGAGCGTTTGTGCTAAGGTTTCACCCATCATCCTACCTGTGTACCAAACGGCCTCGATAGGTCTTCGATTTCCAATGGCTTCTCTTTGCTCGGCACAATCGCCAATGGCATATACATCTTTAATGTTTGTTTCTAAAAAGCGATTGACTAAGATTCCTCTGTTGGTTTCAATGCTTCGACTAGGCTCAGCACTAGTTTCAGAGTTTTTGATAAAGTCAATATTGGGAGAAACACCTGCTGTTAATCCAACCACGTCACAAGGAATCTCTTCTCCAGTTTCTTCAATGATCACAGACTTTACACGACCATTTTCATCCGATACAATTTCTTTTAAGTTGGTGCTCAAGCGTAAATCAATGTGATTTTCTTTGATGTGCTCGTTGATCATTTCACTTTCTCCAGCTGGCAGCACACCATTCCAAAAGCTCGTTTCTCTTACCAGAAATGTCACAGGGATGTTTCTCGAGTGTAGCATTTCTGCTAATTCAATTCCAATCAAACCCCCACCAACAATCACGGCTCTTTTACATACTTTGTTATTTGGAGCATGCTTTTCTAAATTTTCTAAATCTTGCTTGTGATACAGTCCCATAACCCCTTTCAGGTCTTGTCCGGGCCATCCAAATTTGTTGGGTTTTGAACCCGTAGCTAGGACCAATTTGTCATAAGACAAAGTTTCATTATTAGAGAAAACTAATTGTTTCTTTTTAGGATCAACTTGTTGAACGTATCCTTTTTTAAGGTTGATTCTGTTCTTTTTCCAAAACCAAGATTCATAAGGCTGTGTGTGTTCAAATTTCATGTGTCCCATGTAAACATACATAAGAGCTGTTCTAGAAAAAAAGTAATCTGTTTCTGCGGAAACAATGGTGATTTCTTTGTCAGAGTTTTTACGAATATGCCTCGCGAGCGTCACTCCAGAAATTCCATTCCCAATAATAACAATGTGCTCCATAAGTTTTCAGTTGTTGTGGTATCTGTCGAAGTTAATTGATTTTTCTTAAACCATTTTTTAATTTAGAATGAGTATAAATAAAGAAAATGGGTAAGTAATTATGTTTGTAGTCGACGTATTCGAAGATTTATCAACTGAAAAACAAATTATATAAAGTTTACATATATCATGAAAAAAATAATTTTAGCTCTTGCATTATTCATCGGTTTTCAAGGGTTCTCTCAAGAAGGAGATGACGATGATACGACAAAAAGTGTCATCCAAGCCTATACTCCATCCATTCTTTTAAAGAAAGGGCAGTGGGATATCAAGTGGTTTAATAACTTATATACAGAAACAAAAGACTTGTTTGGACCGAATGGCACCAAAAGAACCATCCCAAGAAATAGCTTTTTCACTTCTTCCTTAGATATTTTTACAGGAATCTCAGACAATAGACGTGTGAACATTGGACTCTTACTAGAGTTCAGATCTAATGTTGTGGGAGGCGGAAATGCTTTTGATGTTTTCTCTTTTAGTGGTAGACGAGGAGTTTCTCGCTCGGGGTTGACCTCTTTTGCTCCTGCCATCAAATTTAACCCGATTAAAAGCGTGGGAAATTTTACGGTTCAGACAGCATTCCACATCCCTTTAATTGATAATGAAACAGAAAATGGTGTATTTCTAGATCAGGACGGATATATCTTACAGAACCGTTTTTTCTATGACTATAATTTCCCAAGTGGAGATTGGCAATTGTTTACTGAATTAAATACAGAATATAATTTTGGGGAGCAAAGTAGTTTTGCATACAATAGTTTACGATTGACTCCTGGTGCGTTTCTAAGCTATTTTCCAAGCTCTAAATTTACAGTTCTTGGTTTTGTTCAACATCTCCAATTGATTTCATTTGGAGGGAATGACTTAGGTCAAAACGACTTTAGTCAGAATGCTACCATTTTAGGTGGAGGAGCCAAATACCAATTAACAAAAGAATTGAATATTGAATTCCTATATTCAAACTTTGTACGTGGAAAAGACACAGGTTTAGGGCAAACATTTAACATTGGTTTAAGAGCTTTGTTTTAGAGAACAAAATCAAAATGAGTTATTTTAGGGCTTTATTGATCAAACAATGAAGCTCTTTTTTTGTTTTCTATTTTCATGCATAGCTGTTAGTGTCTTTGGACAAAAAATTAATGGAGTCAGCTTTGTCGCTTCTGGGGATAGCATTTCTGTAGCGCATGTACAGCCTGTTAAAAATGTCAATGCCAACTATGTTGCTTTAATGCCTTTTGGATTTATTAGAGATCTTTCTTCCCCTGAGATATGGTTTAACCAACCCAGACAATGGTTTGGAGAACGAGAAAAAGGAATTTTACAATATGCCAAAGAGTTCGAAAAAGCGAATGTTAAAATAATGCTGAAACCCCAAATTTGGGTCTGGAAAGGCATGTACACAGGGAAAATAACCATGGACTCGGAAGAGAATTGGAGGAAGCTAGAAAACTCTTATGAGTCATTTATTCTTCTATATGCCAAGACAGCTCAAAAACTAGGTGTCGATATTTTTTGTTTGGGAACTGAATTGGAATTGTTTGTGAGTCAAAGACCTGAGTTTTGGAGTCAGTTAATTCAGAAAATCAGAAAAGTGTACCAAGGAAAACTAACCTATGCATCTAATTGGGATGAGTTTAAACGAGTCACTTTTTGGAATCAGCTAGATTATATTGGAGTAGATGCTTATTTTCCATTATCAGAGGCAAAGTCGCCCTCAATTCAAGAGTTAGAGTTGGGATGGCAAATCCATAAAAAGGAAATTGAAAAAGTAAGTAGTACATTTCAAAAACCAGTTTTGTTTACAGAGTTTGGCTACAGAAGTGTAGACTATACAGGTAAGGAACCATGGGATTCTAAGAGAATTGAAAAATCAGTGAATTTAAGAGCTCAATACAATGGACTTCAAGCTATTTACAATCAATTTTGGAAAGAAGAATGGTTTGCAGGAGGTTTTGTTTGGAAATGGTTTTTACAGCACTCAAGAGTAGGAGGTGAGAACAACAACCGATTTACCCCACAAAACAAACCTGCAGAAAAATTACTTCAAGAACTTTACGGGAAGCGTTAACCGTCCAGGCTATGACTTCGTTGCGACTCTAAACTCCGTAGCAAGTTATGCTGAAAAAGGCGTAATAGAAATAAGCCGTTTGCTCTGTGTTTATGTTTTAAAGTTAGGACTTCTTTTTTATTACTAGCAATAAATTGTGGTCATTGTTGACATTTCGTTATTTATTTCCATTTAAATTTTCCATATAGTTTTTTCGCATAATCCATTAGATTATTCTCCTCTTCAAAAGCATAAGTTTTATCAATATATTGAATAGAAACTGTAAACATATATGCTGTCTTATGCTTTTCAGAATAAGTTATCAGGTCATAACGACTTTGGTTTAATCCTTTTGAAGTCCTATAAAAACGAGTATTTAAAATAATTCCTTTACTCTTGTCTGAAAGTGTATAATTCTGTTCTGAATAATTATTTTTCTTTTCAAAAATTCTATCGGGGTTTTCAAAATAACCATTAATTGTACTTTCTTTAGCATCTTTTAAACTTTCGGCTTTTTCAAGCTTTACAAGAAAAATAGATATTTTAACTGGCCCCCCATTAAAGCTAATAGGAAGTCCTTTTCCGCTTGCTTCAAAAAATTGTTCAGGTCCTTTTTTACCACGCATCATTTTTCCATAATTCCGCCAAGCCTTAGGAACCTCAAATTCATATAATTCTGTCGAGATTGTATTAGGTTCTGCCCACTCTTTATCTTCTGTTTGCGAAAATGCCGTTAGACTAAATAAAATCCCAAATATTGCTATTATTCTTCCCATTTCATTTTTTTATGAATGCTAGCTTTAAATATAGTGCATAAATAGTTCTCAAAACATGATAAATGTTATGAAAATCGTGAAATGTCTAAGGTACATTTGAAATATAATTTCAAAAGAGAAACCATGAACACCATCGTCGTACCTGTAGATTTTTCTGAGTATTCAGAATATGCTTTAAAAGCAGCTAGCTCCATTATAAAGAAAACCAATGGGAGGATTATTGCTCTTCACATGCTCGATCTTCAAACGAGTACTTTCAATGAAAGTCAATCGTATTTACAAGAGCGTGCTGCCTTTCTTTTTCAGTTTGCAAAGAAGAAATTTGAGTTTTTTTTAAAAAGAGACTATTTAAAAGATATTAAAGTCGTTCCATTGATCAAATATCACAAGGTTTTTAGTGAAATAAATGAAGTCGTAGAAGAAGAAAATGCAGATATGATTGTGATGGGTTCTCATGGAGCCTCTGGAATGAAAGAACTCTTTGTAGGCTCCAATACTGAGAAGGTGATCCGATTTTCGAAGGTTCCCGTTTTGGTGATTAAGAATGGATTAGGAAACGATAACTTCAATAATGTCGTTTATGCTACAGATTTTTCTAAGGAATCTGTCGGAGCATATATCCGCATTAAAAGCTTGGTTGAAGAATTGCAAGGGAGACTACATTTGCTATATGTGAATACACCTTATAATGAGTTCAAAACCACAGAAGAAATGGAGGAACTAGCAAGTACATTTTTACAGGTTGCAGATTCAAATTCAGAAAAATTGAAAGAAGTTAACTTTGTTTGCGACAAAACGGTTGAGCAAGGGATTTTTCATTTTGCAAATTCAATCAATGCAGAAATGGTTGCGTTGAGTACACATGCAAGAAAAGGATTCTCACATATCTTCAAAGGAAGTGTTTCTGAAGATGTGGCAAATCATGCTTCGCTACCTATTTTAACTGTAAAAATATAGAACGATTCTGATTTGATTGCTGAAAAAGAATCATAAAAGAATGCGTTTTATAGGAATACTTGTTTTAGGGTTTTTACTTTACGGATGTTCAAAAGAGAGCATAGAAGATCCTACAAATTTGGCAAGTTTAATTGCTTTGAAGTCAGTGGAATTGCAATTAGATGAGGTGATCGCCTGTGCAGCCAGTTCTAAAACCAGCAATTCGGTAGATGTCTTCTATTATCCGATATCTGGTGCTAGAAGCATTCAATATTTTGAAACAAAAAACACAAATGTAGACCCCAATAACTTTTCGAACTACGAAAAAGTTCAGCTGCCTTCAGAGCAAGTTTTTGGTGGATATTTAGGGAAGTTTCTTAGACAAAGTAATGATGAAGTATTCTGCATTGTAACCTACGAAACTGATGGGAAATTTCACAAGTCCAATCCCATTCGGTTAAAACAAGTAACAAAACCTACAGAATACTCAACGAATGTATCGATTGATTTTCCACAATCTTTAATGCCTGCTTTTTCTTGGCAAGATGGGATTGTACTCGAAAACGTTATTTATTTTCAAGTGATTTCCAATGCAAGTAATCAACTGATCTCAGGAACTTATACCGTAGAAAAGCAGTTCCAGTATTACAATCTCAATAATGTGGTTTTACACATCAATAGGAGTACTCCAGAGAATTTACTTCGAGGCGAATCATATAATTTTACTTTAATGGGCGTTAGTATAGATAATTGGGTTAACTTGGTCATTGAAAAACCATTTGTTGCTCAATGATTCGGAAAGTTGTCCTTTTTCTTTCTTTTTTTTCTTTCTTTTTTTTGCAGGTAGATGCACAAGAGCAAATCATATATGATATTAAAGTTCGAGGAGCAAAAAAAACGAAGCCCTGGTTTATAAAGAAAATATTAACATCAAAGTCTGGTCAAGTCTTAGATTCAATTAAATTGAAAAAAGATATTGCGAGATTGAAAAGACTTCCTGCTATTTCTCATGCATATTTTCAAGTTTTCAAATCTCACGAGAATTTTTACAATGTTTTTATCAATGTAGAAGAGAATTTTACGATCATTCCTTTTGCAAATTTTTACACCACAAACAACGATGAATTTGCTTACAGGATAGGAGCAAATGAGTTTAATTTCCTGGGACAATCAATCAATGTGGGCGGATTTTATCAGAAGGATATTTACGATTCTCATGCATTTAACATTCGCGCTCCTTTTTTGTTTAGTAGAAAATTAGGTTTGTCCTTTACGTACCAAGATTTGGTTACTCAAGAACCCGTATTTTTTAACAATACAACGGCAGATTATCGATATCGAAATACGTCTTATGAGTTGTTAGGATTGTATCAATTCGATTTTCGAAACCGAATCGAATTTGGAATCAACCTGTTTACAGAGGATTATCAATACAAGTCAGGAGCGACAAGTCCCAATGTTCCCCAAACATTGAAAGTCGACAAGTCTCTATTAAAGTTTATTTACGATTACAATGCACTCGATTATTTCTATGAGACTGTTTCGGGTTTTCGTAGCGTGTTTAACTTTCAATATGTGCGGGCACGAAGAGGTCAGATACTTCCTAATTTTCGAATATTTTGGAATGATTTTCTCTACTACAAAAGAGTAGGTGAGAGAGGCAATTGGGCCAATCGTTTGCGAGTGGGTTTTGCGAGTAATGAAGATACTCCTTTTGCACCCTTTGCAGTAGATAATAATTTAAACATGCGAGGAGTTGGTAACTTGATTGACCGAGGGACGGGTGTATTTCTCATCAACACAGAATATCGATATCGTATCTATAAAAAGAAAGACTTCCTCATTCAAATGAATACATTTATCGATGCAGGAACATGGAGAAATCCAGGAGGAAGTTTAAGCGATTTGGTCGATAGAGAAAACATTCGCGTATACCCGGGACTAGGACTGCGATTTATTCATAGAAAAATATACAATGCTATTTTTCGAATCGATTACGGATATGGAATTACAAAAAATGGCACACAAGGTTTTGTCTTTGGAATAGGACAGTATTTTTAAGTTAGATATGAGAAGATTATTTATTGTTTTAGGATTTTTGAGTGTATTGGGTTGTTCAGAAAAGAAAGCGGTTAAAAAAGGATTAAAAGAGATTGCCAGAGAAGTAATCATAGGATCGAAAAACTGTGCTCTTATAACTGTTGACTCTTTAGGGAATGCTTATGCAAGAACCATGGACCCTTTTTCCCCTGAAGAAGATTTCACTGTTTGGTTGGCAACAAATCCTAAGAGTAAAAAAGTAGCACAAATTAAAAGCAATCCTAAAGTAACCTTATATTATTTCGATAAGGATGACCCTGGCTATGTAACCATTCAAGGAACAGCGACTTTGGTCAATTCTGAAAAAGAAAAGCAACAATTCTGGAAGGAAGAGTGGCAAAATTTTTACAAGAACAGAACCACAGATTACTTGCTCATTAAAGTAATTCCTTATAAGCTACATGTTATTAGCGAAAAGCATAAAATTCTCGGAGATTCTATTACCTGGTCATCGCCTGTGGTGGAATTTAAATAGAAAGTTTAACAATACCCACCACCATTGTAATAGAAAGTTATATTCTTAGATTACTGGATTACTGGATTACTGGATTACTGGATTGCTGGATTACTAGATCATTAGATTACTGGATTATTAGATCATTAAATTATTGAATTATTAAAATTATTAAATTAATCTTTGATACAACGCACTGATAAACCAGAAGCACGAGTAGAATGTACAATACTAGCACTATTAGAATTAAATGACACTGCTTCTACAAATTCTGCATTAATAGGTCCCGATCCCGATACAACCGTACTTGTCCAATAGGAACCCATACTTCCAGTGGAACTGAAGCTACCTGATACCGAATTCCGAGATCCTGGCATGGGCAATTTTAGTGGACTGTTAAAAGCCCCCGTAGCATCTTGTGAACTCCACGAAGCCATTTCTGTTTCCCATTCTGCTTTTGTAGGAACTCTAAATCCTGAAGGGCATGGGTTGTTGGTGCCATTGACTCCTTGCCATAAATTATGATTTTGAGGAACACGCCAATCAAATGGATAATTTTTATTTCGAATAAAATTATTATGTCCGGGAGTGTCGCTAGATGATGTGATGCTGGATAAAGTATTTAAAATTCCTGAAGTTCCTGAGGTCCACACAACTGCTTGGTGCCCATCTGCGGATCTGCCCCATTGGAATAAACCTCCATAAGCGTAATAACTTGTATTACTGGTTGCCACTTCGGAGGCTCCTACATTACGGTCCATCCATATTTTTCCTCCTGCACCAGTTACAGTAGAAAACCCTCTTACTCTTTCGATCATTGCTTGTACTTCTGCTGCAGTTGCTGGGTTTGAAAATAAATGGGGATGATAATCAATATCGGCGCGATAAGCGCCCTCCCTGCCAGCATCAATATTCCTTAAAGGAGGGAGTATTTTCTTTAATTGAGCTATGGTAACCACTGAAGGAATTCCAGTATTCGCTTCGTTCCCTATCTGTTGCAATATTAAATTAGATTGAATAGATATTCCTAATGTCAGTTTTAGAAAATCGGTACCATTAAAAATATATAGTCCTTTTTCGGGGCAATTTGTACAATAGACCATCAGGCCTTCAGCAGGATTCGTAATGGTACTTATTTGAGCCAGTGTTAATCTGGGCAATAACAGTCCTTTTGTGGTGCTCTGTATTTCTAAGGCAGCTGAGCCATCTGGGTTGTTGGTTCCAATTCCTACTTGTGCAGCACCTGTATAAGTTGCTAAAAGCAATGCGATATAGAAAATTGTTTTTTTCATGGTTTTTTATTTTGTTTGATATAATTTTTTAATGTTAGCGATTAGCAGTTGGCATTTGGTTGTTGAGGCTTCTATAATTTAATTATTATATCTAATTCTAAAGGTTACAACTTTGTACTTAACTTAAATACATTAGCTCATTTTTAAATTATCACATTGTTCCATTGGCTACATCATCTACCCCATAATTATTTTCTTAGTAAACTGTCCTTTTTCAGATTGTATGTTCACCAAATAAATTCCAGTTTTTAAAGAAGCAGGCAGAGGAATATCTTTTACTCTTTGTGTTTTGAAAGATTGTGTCATGATCTTTTTCCCCAAAATATCATAGAGATGTACGGAAGCTTTTCCCTGTTCTTTTAACCCTTCTATTCGTAGCATGTTGCCTTCTGTTTTGTAGATGTTTACAGAACTTATGTCCAAGAAATCATCTGTGTGCAAAGTTCTGTCTGAGGTATGTAGATAAAAACGGCCAATGCCATTTTGTGTGCTATTTAATGTTAGTGTGTGTTCAGTATCTGTGATGTTGACAAACCTTTTAGTAACGGTATCTTCCAGATAAGCACCCGCACCCTGTGGTAAATGTTTTGTCGCAGCACTAAAAGTAATGGTTTTGTTTGCTTTGGCATAAACCGATAACGGAATCACAAGTGTTTCATAGGCATTATTGGGTAAGCATTGCAACATAAAATCGATTCCCTGGCTTTCTTTGACCAAGTGGGTGTTTAAGGAAAAATGGGGTTTTCCATCGATAAAAGCGGCAGCATCATATCCTGGATCGAGTCCTGTTGTAGCATTATCATAAAATTTAAGCTCTGTAGTTTTGCTTTCTTTTCCATCCGATAACGTTACCAAGATGTTAGGAGTAGGAGCATTTCTGTAAAATTTATTTGTTTCAGCTTGGTGACTTTGTAGGTTTCTCGAAAAAGTGAATTGCTCATTACCACTTTTAGTATTTATTATAAAAGCTTGCCCTGGTTTAAGATGCACAGAAGGAAAGGCGTGATTCACAACCTTATATTCGGTTCCATTCCAAAAGTACAAACCTACATAGCTAGGGTGAAAAGTGTTCGTGTTTTGTGAGATTAAATTGGTGGCGGCTGCATTGTTATTTGCAGGTAAAAAGGAAGGAAAAGGGTTCCCAACAGAAAACCAGTGGTGATTAGTAGTTGTGTTCTCCAAAGAAACTGTCACATCTGAAGTAGCCATAGCTCCAGTAAATGTTAGATTTCCAGCTGATGTTCTTGAAGATATATACCCTTGTCCGTTTACAAAATCAGTTAGAGTTTCCTGATTTTGTGTAGTAGGAGTGTTGTGATGGTAAACCCATCGTAATCCTGAGGCATTACTGCTTTTGTAATAGCCAATTGCATACATTCCTCTCGATCTTTTTAAAGCATTTTCGGCATTGGCTACAAAAGCAGGGACACTCTGTCCAACCACAGGAGCAGATACTAAATACCATTTAAGGTCTTGAAGATATCTTTTGTATGTAATATTTCCTGTCGCTGTTCCTGTAACCACTAAAGAGCCACTATGAGTTGCATTTGAATAAATAGTTAAACTACCAGTAGCATTGACCGATAAGTTATTGTTTACAGACAAAACATCTCCAGAAGATACACTCATGGAACCTCCAGCGACAATGTGCAATTCCTGAGAATAGACAAACTTAGAAATAAAAACGAAACACAAAGCTGCAAATGCTAACGTACTTTTTCTAAAAAAAACTTTCATGTTGCAAAAGTAAGTGCTACAGTGTGTTACGTTAGTTCGTGATAATACTTATATTTAACTAAGTACTAACACTCATTTTTTGAAGCTAATAGTAGGTGGTTTTAGGAATAATCAGCTGTAAGTATTTAACTTGGATTATTGGATTATTGGATTATTGGATTATTGGATCATTGGATTATTGGATTATTGGATTATTGATTGTTCATTGTTCACTGATCATTGTTCACTGATCATTGTTCATTGATAATTGTTGGGAAGTTATAAAGCTAAAAAGCTGTAAAATAATAATGTAAATATATTTTTGAATTTCCACTAACAACTAACAACTAACAACTAACAACTAACAACTAACAACTAACAACTAACAACACCCACCACCATCGTAATGGAAAGTAGATTCAGAGATGTAGATGTCGTTTCTGCCTAAGTCGGCTAGAGCTTTTGCTGTTTTATCACAAATAGCAATGGGTTGATTTTGTAACAACACATGTCCTTTTTGATCGTCGAAATATTCCTCTTCGCCAAAATAGATCGCTGCTTTTCCTGTAAACACACAAGGTCCATCTTCTGGCATAGGATCTTTAATAGCAGCTACTTCAATGGATTCAATGTAAATCAGTTCTTCTGTGTCGTAATTTTTTGGATCTAAAATTCTGTAGGGTTTTCTGGCTCTGATTTCAATGGTTCCGAAACCAGCATCGGTCAACATTTTTACATAGTCTTTTATGGGCAAGCTACCACTCAAGCACAAAGCACGGAGACGCTCATCATTACGTAAGTTATCATTCATCGGTTGCTCACAAGTAGGGTCACTCATTACTAGGCGTCCATGAGGTTTTAAAACACGATACATTTCAGCAATGGCGGCCTTTAAATCTTCTTCTTTAAAAATATTAAAGAGACAATTTTGGGCAGCCACATCAATTGAATTGTCTTCTACTGGAAGATTTAACGCATCTCCTTTTCGTAAGTCGACAAAATTAGGGTCAAACCATTCATTTTGAATCTGTGCTTCGATAAAATTTTTACGGGAAGCTTCCAGCATTTCCTCCACCACATCGACACCAATAACTCCAGCTTTCTGACGAGAGAAATAAGAAAATTGTAACAACTCCATTCCGCCTCCAACACCTACATACAATATTTTTGGATTGTTGGTTAAATCACGCGCATGAACAGTACTTCCGCAACCGTAATTCATGTCTTGCATGATACGTGGAATTTTCAATCCAGGTAATTCCCAAATAGGATTAGTGGTGCAGCAAAGTCCCACATCAGGAGTAAGAGCTGCTTCTTTATAGAGGTCTTTCGTCGTTTCTAAATAACTCATTCGTTCGTTTTTGAATTTCTATTGATCAGAGTGTCAATGGAAAATTTGTCGTAATGATTGGGCAATAATAACAGGCTAACTAGAAGAATTGTTCTGTACATCACATGAGATAAATCCCAAATAGGATCTTTAAGACCGTGGCCAAAAGTAACCATCACTAAAACAGAGGCTAAGAAATACAAGACAATGTCTCTTTTGAAACCGATGATGAGTAGAAAACCACCAATGAGTTCAACAAATGATGTATAGTAAGCTGTAAAAAGTAACAGAAAATCGGGAAATAACTCAGAATAGCTGGATTGGAAGAAATTTTTGTAGACTGCATCCATTCCAAATTTAAATATCTTTCCAAATCCTTGGAAAAAGAAGATGAACCCGAGAATCAATCGAATGGTGAATACGGCAACTTGCTGATTTCTTTGCATTACAATTGAGAGATTAATTCTTTAAAAAGTAGAATCATTTTTGGTTCCGCTTGCCCAGCAATTTGGATGATTTCTTCAATATTCACTGGAGCTAAATTCTTCGGGTCGCACTCATCTGTTAACACAGAAACTGCAGCACAAGGTAAATTTAAGTGCTTCGCAACAATCACTTCAGGAACTGTGCTCATTCCAACAGCATCGGTTTCCAAAATTTGCAACATTCTATATTCGGCACGGGTTTCTAATTGCGGACCAAGGACACCTGCATAAACTCCTTCATAGAGTTGAATGTTATTTTCTTTTGCAACTACTTTAAGTTTCTCGTTGATTTCTTTAGAGTAAGGTTCTAGCATATCAGCAAAACGTTCTCCATACTCGCCTACTTCTGCAAAAGCTAGAGGTGAACTTCCTTGCAAATTCAAATGATCCTCAATAACCATTAGGTCTCCTTTTTTGTAGCTAAGGTTGATAGCGCCAGCAGCATTGGAAATTAACAATGTTTGAATTCCTAATTGATGCATAGTACGAATTCCATAAGTCACTTCCCATGGATTGTAGCCTTCATACAAATGAAATCTTCCAGACATCACTACTACTTTCTTTCCAGAGAGCATTCCATAAACTAGCTTTCCAGAATGCGACTCGACCGTTGCTTTGGGAAAATGAGGAATGTCAGTATAAGGGACTTCTTTTTCAACGGCAATTTCATTGAGTAATTGCCCCAAGCCAGTTCCTAACACAATTCCTATTTCGGGTTGAATAAATCCTGCTGATTTTAGGAAATCCGTTGTTTCTTGTAGTTGATTGTTCATGTAATTTATTTATTAATCTCTGGAGTGAGATGTTCTACTATTTCTTGAGCTCTTTTATTTGTCTTATAAAAATCAGAAGCAATCAAATCTTCGAACGTGTCAATATCATTCAAATGCTCTAATAAGGCCACAGACTTTTTCTGCTCTCGTAATTCCTGTAAAGTTACGTCGAATAATGTAGATTGACTCCATGGTTTGTCCTCAAAAATTGAGTGAGTCATTTGAGACATGCCCATAAGATAGTAGCCACCATCATCAGCAGGGCCAAAAACGATGTCATTGTCTTTTAGTTGATCAAAACCTTGTTCAATAATTTCCTTAGAGATATTGGGTAAATCCGAACCAATGATGATGATATTTTCATATCCAGCTTCAAAGCCATTGAGAAATGATCTTTTCATTCGTTCACCTAAATCAACCCCTTCTTGTACAAACTTTTCATCGCTTTGCCATTTGGAAGGAATAACAACATCCGAGAAATAGATATGACGATCGGCATTTACCTTTTTTGATGCCTCTTCAGTAAGAGCTACCAATTCATGATAGATATGAAAAGCTCCAACATCACCAATTGTTTTGGCTAGGCGAGTTTTTACCTTACCGAGGATAATATTTTTTACAAAAACAACTAATAAGTTTTTATGCATGTTATGGGAATCTTATTTTTAATATACTTTTTTACCTTTCTTTAACCAAATACCCCATTCTTTTGAGAATGCATGTACTTTTTCAGTTTCTTTTCCTTTGGTGTTGAACACTTTATTTTCTTGATTCTTCCATTCAAAGATCCCTCCATAAAGATTCAATACATTGCTATATCCAACCTTCTTTAACTGTTCTGCAATATCTTCTGAGCGAACTCCTAGAGAGCAATACACCACAATTCTTGCATCCTTGCTAGGTAAAGAGCGAATAGTTTTCTTTAAATCAAACTTCTCATATCCCACAAACAGGGCATTTTTCAAATGACTTACCTTATACTCTTTTTTCTCCCTAGCATCTAGTAAAATGACTTTTTCAGTGATTTTTTTAAGACTATCTACATAAATATAAGGAACACTTTCTGTATTGTATTTCTTTAATAAGTTTTCCAGATTATTCTGCGAGAAAGAATGAAATGAAAAAAATAGTATGAAAAGGTAGACAAGCTTATTCATAAAATTCAAAATTCACAATTGACATAATTCAACCTCCATAATTACTTTATGCAACGACTCCTTGACAGCTACTTCCTGCCCCAGCTGTACAACCATAGCAATGCTGATTGATAACAATATTTCTGTTTTGCAACAACTCTTCGTTGTACTCCGAAATGTGTTTTACTTTGCTTGCTACTTTTAAATTTAGCATCTGGTTAAAATCACAATCGTATAACCAACCATCCCAGCTTACAGACAAGGTATTGGTGCACATTACATTTTCTACGGCTGCAGGATTATAAGCTTCCACCAATGCATACATATAGTCTTCATAGTTTTCAGAAGCAATCAGATAATCTAAAAACCGACTGATGGGTAAATTAGTAATGGTAAATAAATTGTGAAAATGGATTCCAAAATCTTCCTTTAAAGCCTTCTTAAAGTCAGCTTCTAATGCCATTTGATCTCCTGGTAAAAAAGCTCCAGAAGGATTGTACACCAAGTCTAATCGTAAGCTACTACCTGGCATTCCGTATCCCACTGCGTTTAAATCTTTAAGAGCTTGAATAGACTTGTCAAAGACACCATCTCCACGCTGCTTGTCTGTTTTCCCTCTGGTCCAATGTGGCATAGAACTCACAACATGCACATTGTGTTTTTTGAAAAACTCGGGTAGGTCATGATACTTTTTATTGGCTCGAATAATGGTGAGGTTAGAACGAACAATAAAGTCTTTAATTCCCACTTTTGCTGCCTCTTCTACAAACCATCGAAAATTTGGATTCATTTCAGGAGCACCACCTGTTAAATCAAGCGTATGAGCTCCTGTTTTTTTGATAACCTCTAAACACTGTTGCATGGTCTCTTTGGTCATGATTTCTTTTCTGTCTGGCCCCGCATCTACATGGCAATGTGCACAAACCTGATTGCACATATACCCTACATTAATTTGTAGGATTTCCAATTTTTTGGGGCGCAAAGGAAACTGATTGGTCTCTTTGATTTTTTTAGCAAATGTGGGTAACTCACCATCCGCGAACATACCATTAGAAAGAATTTCTAATTGACGTTCGGTATTGGCGAGATCGTTGTTTCTTGCTAAAAGTGATTTTTTACTCATTTTAATTTTATCATGCTGAATTTTTACACTGAGCTTGTCGAAGTGTGATTCAGTATCTTATTTAATAATCCTTGTTATTGTGAATTTGATTCATAGAGCCCCTTCAACTTCGCTTGTCTGCCGACAGGCAGGCTCAGGGTGATTCTTTTGGATGAGATTCCAACTTTCGTTGGAATAAGCGATCTGTATTTTGCTAAGCAAAAAACAGTCTGCTTACATCTCTAACTTATTCACTTTGTTCATCATCTGAACTCCATGAACCAAAGTTGCTCCACTTTTAATAGCTGCTCCTACATGAACAGCCTCCATCATTTCTTCTTTGGTAATTCCTCGTTGTAGACCATCTTTTGTATAAGCGTCTATGCAATAAGGGCATTGCTCAGTATGAGCTACTGCCAAGGCAATGAGTGATTTTTCTCTAGCAGTTAATGCACCTTCTTCAAAGACCTTTCCATAATAATCGAAGAACTTGTTGCCAAGTTCTTCGCTCCATTCTGTAATCTTTCCAAACTTTCTTAAATCAGCTGGATCGTAATATGTTTTCGACATCTATTTTTATTCTTTTTGCCACTTCGAGTGATTACGCTTGGCGTAATAGTATCGAGAAGTATTTTGTTCTCGATACATCATGCTTTTTAGCATGATACTCGAACTGACAGTACGTTGTTTATTTACCGTTCAAACTCCAATCGTAAGGCAAGTGTTTGATTTTAGCTCTTTTGTGAACTTTTACATCAGCATACTTATTGATGTAGTCAATCACAGTTCCGTCAGCAGTAAAGTCATCCCTAAACCAATTGAAAATTTCTGAAATTTGAACCTTTTTATTTGTCAATTTATTTCGGTTAGGGTCGTTAATAAATTCTTTCATTAAACGTTCTAACTCCGATTCAATATTGTTTTCTGTAAATGCTAAGTTAGCCAATTTTGGACAAGAACCCGATGCACAGTTTACACCCACGTGTATCCTTGGGTCTTTGAATTTCTTTCGTAAAATTTCATGCTCAATATGATCTAAGGTATAGGTAGTTCCTCCAACTTTTGCAAATGAATATTTCCAAGCACTTTTGCCTTTCTTTTTAATATCCATGATACTCTTAATAGGGTAGTTTTCCAAAATCAATTTAATCGTATACGCATTGTAGGCATTGATCCAAAAGGCTTTTTCTTTATTTGCAGACCAATCATCTTGAGGTTTCGTGTTGCTTAAATAATTTAAAAAAGCATCCAGTTGAGATTCATTCGCTTTTAGCGACTTGTAATCTACATTTCCTTTCGCATCAACATGGGATTGAAGTAAATTATTGAATTCAGAAGTTTGTGCACTAGCTCCTATAAATAGAAATAAGCTGACGATGGATAAAAATCTTTTCATAATGAGAAATTTTGTTCTGACGGTTTAGACGAGAGGATAGGAAAGAGTTTACAGAAAAATTAAATTTTGATTTCTTCTCCTTTTTCTAAATGGAAATATTTTCGAAAAGCAAATACAATCGCATATAAAATAGGGGTGTCTAGTAGTGCAATCATTATTTTAAATATAACTCCACTTATTAGAAGACCTAAAAATTTATCCCAATCGATGATTCCAAAGGAGCATAGCAGCACTAAAACGGTAAGTGTATCTATAATTTGAGATGAGAACGTTGAGAAATTATTTCGTAACCACAAATGATTTCCCTCTGTTAGATTTTTCCAAAAATGATAAATGCGAATGTCTATAAACTGTGCAAATAAATAGGCCATCATGGAAGCCAATACGGCAAGAGGTGCGGCTCCAAAAACTTCTACAAAAGTCGTGTCATTTACGGGAGACCATGGTGTGGCAGGAACCTCTCTGGAAACAAAGATGATAGCTAACGAGAAAAAAGAGGCAAAAATTCCAGCAATGACTACTTGGTTTGCTTTCTTCTTTCCATAGATTTCTGATAAGATATCTGTAATTAAAAAAGTAATCGGATAAGGGAGAAGTCCTACAGAAACCTCAAATAATTTTGATCCAAAAACTTCTCCATTCTCAATAGGATACCAGTAAAAAAACTTTTGAAAAATTAAATTAGAAGTTACCAGAGAAGCAATAAAAAGAGCTGCTAGAATGAGATATACAGTTTGAGCGTGTGCTAGTTTTTTGTCTGTCATATTAGCGAAATTACTAATTTATAATGTCATTGAGAAGCTTCACAGAAAAGTGGAAGTAATCTTTAGAAACAGATTATCTCACTTCGTTCATAATGACAGTATAAATTCCTATTTTTGCCGAATCTAACAATGAAATTTTTTTTATGAAGGCATATATTTTTCCTGGACAAGGAGCTCAGTTTACAGGGATGGGTTTAGACTTATATGAAGGGTCTGAGATAGCGCAAGAATTATTTGAAAATGCAAACAAAATTTTAGGCTTTAGTATTACAGATGTGATGTTCGAAGGAACTGCAGAAGAATTAAAGCAAACTAAGGTAACTCAACCAGCCATATTTTTACATTCTGTGATCCTAGCAAAAGTATTAGGAGATAGTTTTCAACCAGAGATGGTAGCTGGACATTCTCTTGGAGAATTATCTGCTTTAGTAGCAGCAGGAGTTTTGTCTTTTGAAGATGGGTTAAAACTAGTTTCTCAAAGAGCAATGGCGATGCAAAAAGCTTGTGAAATTCAACCTTCCACAATGGCAGCAGTTTTAGGATTAGATGATGAAGTTGTAGAACAAGTATGTAATGATATTGATGGAGTAGTGGTAGCGGCAAATTATAACTGCCCTGGTCAATTGGTGATTTCAGGAGAAGTGTCGGCAGTAGAAAAAGCCTGTGAAGTTTTAACTGAAAAAGGAGCAAGAAGAGCCTTATTGTTACCTGTCGGTGGAGCGTTTCACTCTCCAATGATGGAGCCAGCGCGAGAAGAATTGGCCGCAGCTATTGAGGCTACAAATTTTAACGAGCCAGCTTGTCCTGTTTATCAGAATGTTCCTGCGAAAGCTGTGACTTCAGCTGCGGAGATTAAAGAGAACTTAATTGCACAGTTAACAGCGCCTGTAAAATGGACGCAATCCATTCAAGCGATGATTGCTGATGGAGGTACAGAATTTATTGAAGTTGGTCCAGGTAAAGTTTTACAAGGATTAATGCGTAAGATCGATAGAAGCGTTGCTGCTGCTGGTGCTAGCTTCGAAGCTTAGGAAAAAAAAGTTATAGAAACAAAAAAGCCCGTTGATTACTGAGTTTACCTTGTCAACAAACTAGGTAAGTCAAAGTAAAGCGGGCTTTTTCTATATTTAACTATAAAAAGCTCTTTAATTTCTTTAGAAAAAATACTGCAAGAAAATGAACTAGCTGTTGTATAAAACGAAATTATTTTAAGAGGTAATCGTTTATATTTTCTTTGTTTAAAAGTTCATTGTGACTATGCAATAAATCAATAAAGCTTTGAAAAACATTGGGTTGAATATTTTCATGTTTGGTCCAATAGTTCAATTGTACATGGGGAAGTACAGAATTGCTAACAGGAACATACTTCTGCAGATGTTTTTTTGCTAAATCAGGGTTTGTCTGTACGAAATCAACAACTCTATTCATAACTTGAATGAGCTTTGTTAGGGTCTGTGAATTGTTCTTTTTACTAAAATCGTATGAAATCCATTGAGCAGAGAGAGGAACTTCTGGCATAAGTTCAGCAAAAAAACCAGAGACAATGGGCTGTGCAATTTGATTTTGAATAATTTCAGAAGCAACAGGCTCTATGGCAGAGAGAGCATCTACTTGTCCAGACTGTAGAGCAGCAATCCATTGTGAAGGAACCATTTGCTTCAATGTATATTCATTTGGCTGTATCCCATATTTTCTAAGAATTTCATTTAAAAAAACCAAAGAAACAGAACCAGGAAAAACACCAATAGTTTTCCCTTTCAAATCTTGTATTTTTGAAATTTTGGTAAGGTCTTTAGATAATAAGTAATCTGCAATATGACCTTGTCGCTTTGAATAGGGGTTTGCGTAGATGAGCTTGTGCTTTTTCTGAGTTTGAAAACCTTGATCAAAAATAACATTGGATGCAGCAATAAAAATATCAATTTTACCTTCTGTAGCAGCAGTAGTTACCAGATCGCTACTAGCAAAATTTTCTAGTGTTACCTGAAAACCAGCATCTTTAAAATAGCCTTCTTCTTGGGCAATGAATAGTGGAAGACCAGCGGCTATTGGTAAATAACCAACACGTAACTCGATACTTTCATCGTTTTTTGTGTTTGAACATCCAGTTAAACAGATAAGGAGAAGGGTTACGGGAAAAAGAATCCATTTCTTATTCATAAGTGACAAATTTAGTTTTAAAGAGCAAAGGTATTGTTTTATACGAAACTATAGCTGCTTTTAGCTATGTTAGGTCAAAAAAATATCCTCCAGATTTTGTAGAGGATATTTAATGAAAAGAAATATTTGAAATTTTCGTGAGATTTTTTAATCCTTAATTGGAATTTCAGTTTCATTTAATAGAACAGGTTTTCCAAAGCCAAGTTGCTCCATTCGTTTTAACTGTGTTCTTGCATCACCCACAACCAGCCATATCATTTTGTTTGGATCGACATATTTATTTGCTAATTCCTGAACTTTTTCGATCGTCATTTCATTGACAATCTTTTCACGGTCTTTTACATAATCTGAGCTCAGTCCATAATTGCTCATATTTTCGAGCATGCGTAATTTTGCTCCCATAGTTTCAAAAGCTCTTGTGTTACTTTTAATCAAGAAACCTTTGGTGGTTGCCAAATCTTTATCGTTGTAATTCTTAGCGTAGTTTTCTAAAATTTGCTTTACTAGTTGAGAAGCTTCTAGAGACACATTACTCCTAACACCGCTAGCAATACTAAAAGCACCTTTGGCATTGGTCCCTGAAAATCCTGAGCGTATTCCGTAGGTATACCCTTTCCCTTCTCTTAGTTGCTGTGTGAGCTGTGAGGCAAAACCGCCACCACCAAGAATGTAATTCATCACTGTTGCAGGATAATAGTCGGCATCGTTGTAAGCAAGTGCAGGGGCTCCAAATCGTAATTGAGATTGTTTTGCATTGGGAATGTCATAGAAGTAAACGGTAGACTTCTTAGGAGGTGCAGGTGCTTCATAAACAGGGATGTTGACCTCTTTGACTGCCCAATCTGATTGCAAGGATGCTAGAGACTTCATAATTTTATCTTCGCCGATGTCTCCCACGATATGCATTCTTGCCACTGATGGAGAGATGTAATTGCTGTAAAAATCTTTTACATCCTCTAAGCTGATTGCATTTACAGATTCTATGGTTCCTAAAAGATTCTTTGAGCGAATATTCTTTTCCCCATAAATCAATTTGTTGAAGTTATTGGCAGCAATTGCTCTTGGACTTGCTTCTTGTTGTCTTAGATTGGTAATGGATCTTTTCTTTAGCAATTCAAACTCTGCTTCATCCCATCTGGGTTGTAATAACATTTCTTTTACTAGCTCAAAAGTAGCATTGTAGTTTTTGGCAAGTGTGGTGCCGCTAATTCGAATATTCTCCTTGCTTGCAAAAACATTCACAGAAGCTCCCAGCTGAGCCAAAGCAGCCTCAAGTTCACTGACCGTTTTATTTTGAGTTCCCTTTTCCATCAAATCCGCGGTTAAACTAGCAACACCTAATTTGTCAGAATTCTCTAATAATTGACCTCCATCAATAACAAGATTGAATTGAACCAGAGGAACTTCATCGTTCTGAATTCCAAAAACTTTCAATCCATTGTCAAGGCTGCTCTCCCAAACTTCAGGAACTTTTACTTTGGGACTTGGACCATATTCTGGTTCTTTGGATCGATCGAAAGTTGATAGTGTCTTTTCATATTTTGCAGCAATAGAAGCATCAAAATTCTCTTCAGCTCCTATGACTATTTTCTCTTCTTTTATGATTGCCTCCTCTGCTCCGGTAAGAGCTAAATCTCTGCTGTTTCGGGGAACAAAACTGGTAGCGATGTAATTCTTCCCTTTGATATATTTGTTGTAAACATCCATAACGTCTTCCTTGGTTACAGACAAGGTGTTTTTAATATCTTGGGTGGCAAACCCTGGATCATCTAAATAGGTATTGTATGATGCCAAACGAGTCCCTTTTCCTAAAACGCTAGACAGACTTCTATAAAATGAGGTTTCTTGTCCCGCTTTTATTCTATCGAGATCTTTTTGAGGGATTCCATTGCTTTCAAAATCTACAAAAGCCTGCTCAATTCCTTTTTTAACTTCATCTAGCTTTGTGTTGTTGAAAGCTCTGATAGATAGCTGAACTTGACCTGCCAATTCAGAAGTGTAATTAAACATGCTAGTAAATGAAGTAAGTTTTAGATCGTCTATTAAAACTTTGTTTAATGGAGCTTCTTTTCCATCAGTAAGGTATTCTGTTAAGATGTCTAGAGCGTAAGCATCTTTGTGATAAGACTCTACGGCTGGCCAGACCATCGTCAGCTGAGGAAGGCGGGCAAAATTATCTTCATAATAAAAGCTTTTGGTAACATCGACTTTACCCGATCTTTTTTCAAGGTTTGTAATGTCTTTTCCTCTTGGAATCTCATCAAAATATTTGTGTACCCATTTTTTTGCTTGCTCTACATCGATATCCCCAGAAAGAACTAGGGTCGAATTATTCGGAACATACCATGTCTTAAAAAATGTCTTTACATCATCTACGGTTGCATTTTGTAGATCTTCTAAAGACCCAATAACTTGCCAATTATAGGGATGGTCTTTTGGATATAAGTTTCGGTCTATGATTACTTGGTTATGTCCGTAGGGTCTATTGTCAACACTTTGCCTTTTCTCATTTTTAACAACCTGTTTTTCTTTCGCCAATACGGGATCAGTGACAGTATTGATAAACCAACCTAGTTTGTCAGCTTCTGCCCAAATCATTTTTTCTAGAGCATCACTCGGTACTGTTTGTAGATAATTTGTACGATCTCTGGAAGTTGAGCCATTAGCACCTGAGCCTCCAATACGGGCACTCATCTTATCCAATCCACCTTTACCTAGGTTTTCAGATTCTAAAAATAAGAGGTGTTCAAATAAGTGGGCAAATCCTGTTCTTCCTTCAATCTCTCTTGCAGATCCAACATGTACCATCAGTTCTACTGCGACCACAGGATCTGATCGGTCTACATGAAAAACAACATCCAAACCATTGTCTAGTGTGATTTTTTCGTAATTGATAGATAATTCTGGAGAGGTTTCTTGTTTAGGTTGACAAGCTATAAATGCAGCTAGCATCAATCCTAAAATGATCTTTTTAGTCATTGCGTAAGTTTTGGTTTGTGAATTTACTAAAAACCAAGTTTACAAAGACTTAAGGGATTGTTAAGAAAATATAAACTAACCTACGAATTCAAGAATGGTTTCTGTAATAAGTGCCAATTGCTCTTCGGTTAATTCTGTGTGCATAGGTAATGAGATCACCGTTTTAACAAGTTCATTCGTCACTTTAAAGTCTTCTTCATTGTAACGATCATCTTTGTATGCCTTCTGCTGATGAAGAGGTACGGGATAATAAATAGCATTGGCAATACCTTTGTCTAAAAGGTGTTGATGCAAATCGTCTCTTTTTCCATTGGTAATTTGCAAGGTATATTGATGAAAAACATGGCAATCACATGAATCGCATATCGCTCCACAAGATTTTGTACTTGGTGTGATGATGTTTGGATTGTTTGCGAATGCATTGTTGTAGTATCTGGCAGCATTTCTTCTCGCGTCACAGTAAGAGTCTAAATGAGGTAATTTTGCTTTTAAAACAGCAGCTTGAATACTGTCCAGTCTAGAGTTTACTCCTACAACATCATGATAGTATCTTTTGTACATTCCATGATTTACCATCCCTCTTAGCGTGTGAGCCAAATCATCATCATTGGTAAAAATAGCACCGCCATCTCCATAACAGCCTAAATTTTTTGAAGGAAAAAATGAAGTAGTTCCTACGTGTCCAATGGTTCCTACTTTTTGCTTTTGTCCATTTTTAAAAGTGTAGTTTGCTCCAATAGCTTGCGCAGTATCTTCAATCACATATAAATTGTGCTCTTTTGCTACTTCCATAATGGCATCCATATTGGCACACAACCCAAACAAGTGAACAGGCACAATAGCTTTGGTTTTAGGTGTAATGGCTTTCTTCAGAGCCTCAATATCCATATTGTAAGTATCTGGCTCAACATCAATCAGAACAGGTGTTAATTTTAACAAAGCAATTACTTCAACGGTAGCAGCAAAGGTAAAATCTACGGTAATCACCTCATCACCTTGTTCCAGTCCTAATCCCATCATAGCAATCTGCAATGCATCGGTGCCATTTGCGCATGGGATCACGTGCTTAACATTTAAGTAAGCCTCTAAATCAGCTTGAAATTCTTTTACATAAGGCCCGTTTATATAAGCAGACGAGTTTAAAACTTCTTGTATGGACTGATCTACAGTATCTTTAATTTTTGCATACTGACCTTGAAGGTCTACCATTGGAATTTTCATGTGCGAGCTATTTTAGCAGGTCAAAAATACAATTTAAATCTGTTATCTTTGAGAAAAATCGAATTATCATTATGAAGCGTTTTCTGAAAATTTTGAAGGTAATAGCGGTCTTATTTGTGGTTGTTTTTGTTGCATTTTGGCTTTACTCTCGAAGCTTACACCCTACATATGACGGAGAGTTAGCCTTGCAAAACTTATCAGATGATGTTACTGTTTATTTCGATGACTATGGAATTCCTCACATCAATGCACAAAATCAAAAAGATACCTATAGAGCTTTGGGATATGTGCATGCTCAGGATCGACTTTGGCAGATGGAACTCATTCGAAGAATCGCCCCGGGGAGATTGTCGGAAGTTTTAGGGAAACAACTTGTTGAAACAGATGTCTTTTTTGCAGGTTTGGGATTGGTTGAAAATGCACAAGATGCCATTAATCAATTAGATCATGATTCAGAATCATACCAATTAACTCAATCCTATTTGGATGGGGTGAATCAGTTTATTGAAGAAGGACCAACACCTTTGGAGTTTCTTTTATTGGGTGTAGAAAAAGAACGCTATACAATAAATGATGTATATCACGTATTTGGATACATGTCTTTTAGTTTTGCCATGGCGCAAAAAACAGATCCTCTTCTCACGGAAATCAGAGAAAAGTTAGGAGTTGAATATGTAAAAGAATTAGAAATTCCAATCAGTAGCAATACCGCACTTCTCAAGAATGAGAAAAACCCTGAGCTTTCAGCAAGTTTTGCAAAAGCAATCAATAACATCTACAAGAATTTGCCAGTTTCTCCTTTTATAGGAAGTAATTCTTGGGTCATAGGTCCAGAAAAAACCAAGAGTGGAAAGGTGCTATTTGCAAATGATCCGCACATCGGATTTGCCCAGCCCTCCGTTTGGTATCAATCTCATATTAAAACACCTACCTATGAAATGTATGGGTACAATCTAGCCTTGACACCTTTTGCATTGTTGGGTCATAACAGAAATTATGCCTACGGATTAACCATGTTTGAAAATGACGATATCGACTTCTATTTTGAGAAAAACAATCCTGAAAATCCCAACGAATATTTAACAGCTGATGGATATAAATCCTATCAAACAGTTTCAAAAATAATTCAAATCAAGGATTTGCCAGATACCACATTTCATGTAAAGTCGAGTATACATGGACCGATCATCAATAATTTAATGCAGAATATAAACGATGAAAGACCTATGGCCATGCAATGGATGTATACCAAATTAGAGAATAGAATCTTAGATGTTGCCTACAAGATTTCACATGCCAATTCTCTAGCAGAATTTAAAGAGGGAGCGAAGCTTTTACATGCGCCAGGGTTGAATATTATGTATGGAGATGCACAAAATAACATTGCTTGGTTTGCCTCAGGAAAGCTGTACAAATACAGAGATTCATTGAATACAAAATTGATACTGGATGGCTCCACTGGAAAGGATGAGATTCTTCAGTATTTAGATTTTGAAGAAAATCCACAAGCAATCAATCCAGGTTGGAACTATGTGTATTCTGCCAACAATCAACCTGACACCATTGCTGGAATTTTATATCCCGGTTATTACTTGCCTGAAGACAGAGGTAAAAGAATTGAGATGCTTCTTGAAGAGAAAAATGATTGGACCAGAGAAGATGTGCAAAAAATGATTTTTGATGTGACTTCCTCTGTGACCCCGACAAATATTGCTGCTATGGTCGGAGTTCTTGAAACAACTGATTTTTCAGAGAATGAACAAAAAGCCTTAGAAGCCATCAATCTTTGGGAAGGAGACTATGATAAAAATAAAAATGCTCCTACGATATACACCCGGTTCTTATATGAATTTTTGAAAAACACCTTTCAAGATGAAATGGGTGAAAGCTTCGAGGGTTTTATGTCCACCCATTTGATGAAACGAATCATTGCTGTTCAAGTAGCAAAAGACACTTCTGTTTGGTGGGATAATATCAATACTCCAGAAAAAGAAACCAAGCAACAAATTATGCAAAAGTCTTTTCAGAAAACGGTTGCGTTTTTGGAAAATCAATTGGGTGAAGATGTCGAAAACTGGTTGTGGAAAAAGGTGGCTACTGTTGAACATGGGCATGCATTGGCAGCTGGAGGAAGCTTGTTAAGAAAAACGTTTAACATCGGCCCTTTTCAAATGGATGGAGGAAATGAAGTAATTAACAACCAGCAATTCAAAATAGACAGTACAGGATATTATAAGGTACATGCAGGTCCTTCTACCCGAAGAATTATCGATTTTTCAGATGTTGAAAATAGTGTTTCAATTCTGCCTACTGGTCAGTCTGGAAATGTGTTTAGTGACCACTACGCTGACCAAGCGCAGAAGTATTTAAATGGTGAATTTGTTAAGATGATGCTCAATCAAAAAGAGATTGAGAATTCTAAAAATGTACTGATTTTTAGAAAGAAAGAAAACTAAATTTCCCGATATACCTCCTCAAAAGGAACCCGAAAGCGTTCTCCGTAAACACCCTCAGGTTTTCGAATGCCACATGAAATGATCATGTTGATTTCAGCGCCAACGGGTAAATGTAAGATACGTTTTACACGCCATGTGTCAGAGCCTTCCATCGGACAAGTATCGTAGCCTTCAGCAGCCATGCTTATCATAAAATTTTGAGCAGCCAAGGCAGCAGTTTTGTGAACTACGACTCGCATGTCACTTTTTCTTACCTCTCTGTAAATAGGCCTGAATAAACCTGTTATAAGAATTATGAGGTACTTGAAAAGTCCAAAGATGCCTAAAAAATCACGATAGGCAAAAGGAATAATTTTTCCATAATAATTTCTGCTTACCTTTTCTCTTCTGCTTTGCTCTTTTTTAGGTTTGGGAGGAAAAACAGTATCAAGCATTTTTAAATTCGCTTTTGCTCTCTTTCGCCATAAGTCTTTTCGAGTGATAACAACAACGAGTTGTTGTGCAGTTTTAGCAGCATTTTGATTGAAACACAAAGGAGCAATCTTTTGAATCGTCTCTTTAGAGGTAATGTGATAAAACTCCCACAATTGCATGTTGCTGCTGTTTGGGGCAAGTATGGCTTGTTCGATACATTTTTTTACAATATTGGGATCGATAGGCTTTTCGTCATCATAGATCCGAACAGATCTTCGATACTGTATCGCCTCTGATACTGTTTTCTCTTTAGGCATCTGAAGAAGCGTTAAGTTGTTGTAATTTTTTGTTCATCATAGAAAACCATAATGGTGGAAATAGAGATAAAATCATCATTCCAGGATAACCTGTGGGCATCTGTGGGCTCTCAGGCAAGGATTTTAAAAGTTGATAGTGTTTACTTCCATTGTAATGATGGTCTGAGTGACGTGAGAGATTGAACAACATTACTTTTCCTATGGTGTGGTCTGAATTCCATGAATGTGTTCTTTTTACACGTTCGTATCTACCATGCTTGTTTTTCTTTCTCAATAGTCCGTAGTGTTCAATATAATTGACTGTTTCTAAAAGAGTAATCCCAAAAATAGCAGCTCCCAAAAAACAAATGAGTCCATAAGTGCCGAAAAAGAAATAGATAGTTACTAGCAACAGAATGTTTAAAAAAGTATAAATAACCATTCTGTTTTGCCAGTGAAACCAACTCCGATTGCTTTCTTTCATTCGTTTGTTTTCCAGTTGCCAAGCTTGAAAGTAGCTCATAAAATGGGAGCGAATCCAGAAAACATATAACAATTCATTCTTCCTGGCAGTTGCCGCATCATTAGGAGTAGCTACGTTGTAGTGATGCCCTCCATTATGATAAGGTAAAAAATGAGTATTTAAAGAGGTAAGAAGTAGTAATTCTCCTAAAAATTCATCAGTTCTGTTGTTTCGATGCCCCAGTTCATGGCCAATATTAATACCAATGACACCACACATCAAGCCCATTGCAAGAATTTTCCCGATGATATCTGAAAGGCTAAGTCCATCATCCTGAATTATTACAAAAAAGTACCCGAGAAAAAAAAGCTGAATTGGAATCATCAGGTAGAGTATCATTGAATAGATTTTCTTCTCTTTTTCTAGTTCCTCTTGTTCTTTGGTGAAATTGTATTTGTCAGGTTGAAAAAATAATTCTAAAAAGGGAACAAAGCCGAAAAAAACGATCAATGGTAAAAAAGTCATCCAGCCAACGGACGTAAAAGAAATATAAACGGTGATAGGGAGTAAAAGAATGGAGAGGTATTTAATCCGCTTCATGTAAAAGTAGTTTGTCTAAAGATACAAAAAGGGAATAAAGGGATCAAGATGAATTATTGTGTTTGTTATTGATGATTGTGGATTTTTGATTGACGATATTTGAATTATTGTACATCCCTAATATAAGTTGACCGTTTAAAAAACGAGATTAACTTATGAAGAGTAATTTAAGAAGTATTCCTTATTTATCAACTTAAAAACAGCTAAACTTTACACTGTAGCACAAGCATTCCAAATAGGATCATCAGGTAAGGGGGATTCTAGTGTGATTTGTTCCTTGCTAACAGGATGGATAAAAGAAATTTTACGAGCATGTAAATGGATGCTCCCGTTTTTGTTGCTCCTAGGAAATCCGTATTTTAAGTCACCTTTAATTGGGCTACCGATGGTCGATAGTTGAACTCTTATTTGATGATGTCTGCCCGTTTCTAAATTGATTTCTAGTAAAGAATAGTGATCCAATCTTTTTAAGGTCGCATAGTGTAATATTGCTTCTTTTGCTCCTTCCGTTTTCTTGTGAAAAGCAGTCGATTTATTGTTCTTCTGATTTTTCTTTAAGTAGTGAATGAGTGTGTCTTTCTCTTTTGTTGGCTGATGTTTCACCACTGCCCAATAGGTTTTTTGAATGGATTTCTCTCGCAGCATTTTATTCAACCGCTCCAGGGCTTTTGAAGTTCTCGCAAATATCACAATGCCACTTGTTGGACGATCTAGTCGATGTACAACACCTAGAAATACATTACCTGGTTTGTTGTATTTTTCTTTGATGTATTCTTTGACGATCTCACTAAGAGGTTTGTCATTGGTTTTATCGCCTTGCACAATATCTCCAGCTCTTTTGTTGACTACAATCAAATGATTGTCTTCAAAAAGAACTTGTAAATTATCTTTGTGTGAATGCATTGCAATTATTGAAAATTATCAGCAATATCTTCATTCACACCCTCTATAAATTGAAGGAATTCATCTCTTCCTAAGCCCGTTGATGATGAGGTGATAAATGAAGTAGGTACTTCCTCCCAGGTTTGTAATAGTTTCTTTTTATAAGAAACAATTTGCTTGTTTAACTTAGAACTTCCAAGCTTATCTGCCTTTGTAAAAACAATGCAAAAAGGAATTTGATTCTCTCCTAAAAATTGCATGAAATCCAAATCAATTTTTTGGGGATCGTGTCTTGAATCCACTAAAACAAAAGTGCAAACCAATTGTTCTCTTTCCTTGAAATAGTTTTCAATAAAACGTTGAAAAATAACTCGCTTCTTTTTAGATACCTGCGAATAACCATAACCAGGTAAATCGACTAGAAACCAATTATTATTTACCTTAAAATGATTGATAAGTTGGGTTTTTCCTGGTTTTCCGGAGGTTTTTGCCAAGTCTTTGCGACCCATGAGCATGTTGATCAACGAAGATTTCCCAACATTAGACCGACCAATAAATGCGTATTCTGGAATTCTGTCTTTTGGAGCTTTAGTCACATTGCTATTGCTCATTACAAATTCGGCAGACTTGATTTTCACGGGTGTTTATTTAAGAATTGAAAGATTAAAAGCTGAAAAATAATCCATCTTATTGCTCTTTAATTAGTTGCATCGTTTAATTTTCAATGCAGTTTATATATTTCGAGACTTGAACCAGCCTTCCAAAATCTGATTGAACTCTTCAGGAGTCTCCATCATGGCCGCATGACCACATTTGTCGATCCAAAATAAATCAGAATCAGGAAGTAATTTGTGAAAATCTTCCGCAACTTCTGGAGGAGTTACATTGTCTTGTTTTCCCCAAATCAAACAAGTGGGTTGGTGCATATTGGGTAAATCGCCAGCCATGTTGTGACGAATGGCACTTTTAGCAATTGCCAATGTTTTAATAACTGAATTACGGTTATTAACAATATTATACACTTGATCTATGAGTTCTTTGGTTGCAATTTCTGGATCGTAAAAAACATCTTTTGTCTTTTGCTCTATGTACTCATAGTTCCCTCTTTTAGGGTAGCTATCTCCCATTGCTTTTTCATACAAACCAGAGCTCCCTGTTAGAACCAATCCTCCTATATCTTCTGGAAAATGTTTGGTGTAATAAAGTGCTATATGACCTCCTAAAGAATTCCCTAAAAGAACGACGTCTTTTAAGTTTTTGAACTCAATAAAATTATGCAAAAATTTTGCTAAATTCTTTACGTTGGTTTTTATTAAAGGTAAGGTATACAGAGGCAATTCGGGAATCAGAACTTTGTAGCCTCTTTCAGAAAAATACTCAAATGTTTTGTCGAAATTACTTAGTGCTCCCATGAGTCCGTGAAGTACTATAATTGCTCTTCCTTCGCCTGCTTCAGCATATGTAAATTTCCCTTCAGTCTTTAAGTTTTCAGTCATTCTTTTTTTGTTAGACTCAAACGCAAATGTAGTTCTTTTTTGTGAGATAGGTATTTCTCTTGAATGTTATTGAAACTCAAAAAAATAGAGTTAGAAATGTCTTGAAAATCGATCTCGTATTAAATTTTATTAACAAAGTGGTAAAAAGTGGTAAAAAGTGGTGTTTTTTTTCTACTTTTGACTTCAATAGAGAAATTCTAACGTAGTTGATCAACTTAACTGGAACATACGAATGCAAGGCGGATGCCAAGGGTAGACTGATGATTTCATCGGCCTATAAAAAGCAATTGGCTCCAGTGCTTCAAGAAGGTTTTGTTGTAAAAAGGGCTGTTTTTCAACCTTGTTTGGAATTGTATCCAATGCAGGAATGGAATGCGATGATGAATAAGATCAACAAGCTGAATAGGTTCGTAAAAAAGAACAATGATTTTATTCGAAGATTTACAGCTGGAGTGAAGGTAGTGGAAATGGATGCGTCTGGAAGATTGTTAATTCCAAAGGATTTATGTGCATTTGCAAGCATTCAAAAAAATGTAGTGTTGTCTTCTGCGATTAACATTATAGAAATCTGGGACAAAGATAATTACGAGAAGGCAATAGATGATGCTACCACAGATTTCGCAGCGCTTGCTGAAGAGGTGATGGGAAATACAGATGTAGATGAGTTATCATAATCCAGTTCTCTTAAACGAGAGTATAGATGCTCTAAATATTCAAAAAGATGGTGTTTATGTGGATGTGACATTTGGAGGAGGAGGTCATTCAAAAGAAATATTAAATCGATTAGGAGAGAATGGGCGGTTGTTTGCGTTTGATCAGGATTCGGATGCGGTAAACAATAAGATAGATGATAGTCGATTTGTGCTGATAGAAGAGAATTTTAGGTACATCAGTAGGTTCTTGAAGTTTTATGGAGTTCGAAAAGTAGATGGTGTGTTGGCAGACTTAGGTGTGTCATCTCATCAATTTGATGAAGCTGAACGAGGGTTTTCGATTCGGTTTGATGGAGAGTTAGATATGCGAATGAATCAGGATGCAAAGATTTCAGCAAAGCAAATCATCAATGAATATGAAGAAAAAGATCTGGCAGATATTCTGTTTTTATATGGAGAATTAAGAAATGCTAGAGCCATAGCGAGAACCATTGTAGAAGAAAGAGAAAAGGAAAAGATTGAAACAAGTTTTCAGCTGAAGCAGGTGCTTAGAAGATATCTGCCAAAAGCGAGAGAGAATAAAATATTAGCTCAGATATTTCAAGCCATTCGCATTGAAGTGAATGAAGAGCTAGAAGTTCTAAAAGAGTTTTTAAATCAGATGCCTGGATTGTTAAACCCCGGTGGAAGATTGAGTGTAATCTCTTACCATTCCTTAGAAGATCGATTGGTAAAGAGATTTATAAGAACAGGATTATTTAGCGGCGAGCCTGAAAAAGATTTTTTTGGAAATGTAAGTGTTCCATTAATGAAAGTAGGAAAGTTAATAGTGCCTGCCCCAGAGGAAATTAACATCAATAACAGGGCTCGCAGCGCTAAATTAAGAGTGGCCACATTAAAAGTGTAAATGTCAAAAGTTAAAAAAAGTATTTATGACCTTTTAAGGGGGAGTTTCCTTACGAGTGAATCTTCCTTTAAAAATTGGCGAATGATCATTTTCATTGTGATGTTGCTGTTGATTTTGATTTCAAATGCACATCGAGCCGATAAGAAGGTGATTGAAATTTCGGAACTCAATAAATTAAAGAGAGAACTTCGGGCCGAGTATATAGATACGCAAACGACGCTGATGCGAATGAAGATGGAGTCGACCATTCGTCAGAAAGCAAAAAAAATGGGATTAAAACCCACGCAGACTCCACCCAAAAGAATAAAAGTAATAGACAAAGAATAAATCAGCGGACTTTGGAAAATTATAAAAAAAGCATACTCAAAAAATTCTACCTAGTAGCTTCTTTTATGACGCTTTTACTCTTTTCTATTGTTTTCAGAGTCGTAAACATTCAATACTTTCAAGGGGAAAAATACCGTCAGATTTCTAAAGACTTAACACAGAAACCATTCACCATTTATGCAAATAAGGGGAATGTGTATGCTTCAGATGGAAATCTATTAGCGACTTCCATGTCCAAGTACGACATCCGAATGGATGTGATGTCAGTTGACCCAAAAATATTCAGTAGAGATGTAAAAGCTTTGTCCAAAGAACTATCGAAATTTTTAGGAAAGTCTACTCAATACTATGAGAACAAACTGCGTAAAGCAAGAAAATTTAAAAATCGCTATTTGCTTATCACAAAAAATATAGGTTATAATGACTATGTGAAGATGAAGCAATTTCCCATCTTCAGATTGGGAGTGTATAAAGGCGGATTCATTGCTGAGCAAAAAACGGTACGAGCACACCCAATAGGAAAAATTGCAGAACGAACAATTGGATATCACGATCAAAGAGGAGATGCGGGAATTGAAGGAGCCTATGCAGATGAAATGACGGGGGTAGATGGATCTCGTTTAAAGCAAAAAATAGGAAAAGGGCAATGGAAACCAATCAATAATGTAAACGAACAAGAACCTATTGATGGGTTTGATGTCATTACTACCATAGATGTTAATATTCAAGACATAACCCATCATGCCTTATTAAGACAGTTAGAATATTTCGAGGCAGATCATGGTTGTGCCGTGGTCATGGATACCGAAACAGGAGAGGTGAAAGCCATTTCAAATCTCGGTAGAACCAAAGAAGGAAAATACTACGAAAAAAGAAACTATGCCGTATGGGAATCTCACGAACCTGGATCTACTTTCAAGTTAGCAAGTCTAATGGCTGCTCTAGAAGATAAAGTAATAGATACAGCTACGGTAGTAGATACGGAAAAAGGTAGGATATACATTCATGGCAGAAAAGTAGAAGATTCAGATAGAAATGGTTATGGGAAAATTTCTGCTGCCAGAGTTTTTGAAGTATCCTCCAATGTGGGTATAGTGAAAATCATCCGTAAACATTACGATCATCAGCCTGAAAAGTTTATTGAGCATTTAGAGAACTTTGGAATGACCCAAAAAATAGGATTGCCTATTAAAGGAGAGGGGAAACCCATTGTTCCTTCTCCAAAAAATAGAAAAACATGGTATGGTACTTCTTTGGAGTGGATGGCTTGGGGATATGGAGTTTCTGTAACTCCGATGCAAACACTTATGTTGTTCAATGCGGTGGCGAATGATGGAGTAATGGTAAAACCAAGATTTATCAAAGAAATTAGAAAAGATAACATCGTTAAGAAAAGATTTTACAAAGAGGTTGTTAACAGTAGAGTCACTTCTGAAGAGACGATTAAAAAGCTAAAAAAAGTAATGGAGAATACCGTAATTAGAGGTACAGCCGATAATATTTATTCTCCCAATTTTTCCATGGCTGGCAAAACAGGAACAGCAAAGAAATATGTTTCTAGACATGTGAACGAAAAAGGTGATACGATTCCTGCGGGGTATTCTAACAAGCGTTATGTAGCGTCATTTGCAGGATTTTTTCCTGTGGAAAAACCAAAGTATTCCTGTATTGTGGTAATTCATGATCCAAACAAAAAGAAAGGATACTATGGGGCAACTGTGGCAGCTCCTGTATTTAAAGAGATTGCTCAAAAAATATACACAAGTACACCCGTAGAAAGAGAGTTTGTTACTGAAAAATTTAATTCAGAGGTAATTGCTGAAAACTACAAAGTATATGAAAATACGATTACCTCAGACGATAATAAAATGCCAAATCTTAAGGGAATGCCAGCAATGGACGCGATCTCTTTATTGGAAAATTTTGGGGTAAAAGTAAAAGTAAGAGGAGTAGGGAAGGTGAAAAAACAATCCATAAGAAGAGGAACTCCTATAAAGAAAGGAATGACCATTATTTTAAGTCTGTCTTAATTGAAAAAGTTAAAAGACATATTATATAAGGTTGCTGTAAACGCAGTTTACGGAGATACGAATATTGAGGTAAATCGGGTGATTTTTGACTCTAGAAAGATTCAAAAAGATGATGTTTTTGTGGCTCAAAAAGGAACTGAGGTAGACGGACACTTGTTTATTCAGAAAGCAATCGACCTAGGAGCAACTTCAGTAATATGTGAAGACATTCCTGCAGAAAGAAATGAAAATGTAACCTATATCCAAGTAGACGATTCTAATGAAACACTAGCGATACTTTCCTCTAACTACTTTGACAACCCATCAAGTAAATTAAAGCTTGTCGGTGTTACAGGAACCAATGGGAAAACTACCATTGCCTCACTTTTATACGAACTTTTTCAAAGGGCAGGCTATGCAACGGGACTGTTATCTACAGTCAAGATAATGGTAGATAAAAAAGAATATCAAACGACACATACCACACCAGATTCTCTCACTATTAATCGTTATTTGAATGAAATGGTTGAATCCGATGTTGAGTATTGCTTTATGGAAGTAAGCTCACACGGAATTCATCAAAAAAGAACCGAAGGCTTGCATTTTGCGGGCGGAATTTTTACAAATCTCTCTCATGATCATCTAGACTACCACAGAACATTTTCCGAGTACAGAAATGTAAAGAAAATGTTTTTTGATTCTCTCCCCAAGACGGCTTTTGCACTTACCAATATAGATGACAAAAACGGCAATTTCATGCTCCAGAATACGGTCGCTAGAAAACGAACCTATGCACTAAAAACACTGGCTGATTACAAAGCAAAAATTATAGAAAAGAGATTTTCTGGAACCCTGCTTTCCATTGATAACGTGGAAGTTTGGACGAAGCTCATCGGGACATTCAATATCTACAACTTGCTAGCCATTTTAGGAACTGCCAATGAATTGGGATTGGATAAGTTTCAAGTCCTAACCATTTTGAGCGAGTTGGAAAGTGTGAGTGGAAGATTCCAATATGTAGTTTCTGATACTGGAGTAACAGCTATCGTTGATTACGCGCATACACCCGATGCATTGAAAAATGTATTGGAAACTATCAATGACATTCGAACAGACAATGAAAAATTGATTACAGTAGTGGGATGTGGTGGAGATCGAGACAAAACTAAAAGACCAAAAATGGCTCATATTGCCTCACAGTTAAGCAATCAAGCCATTTTTACATCGGACAATCCAAGAACAGAAAATCCAGAAACAATCCTGAGTGAGATGGAAGAAGGAGTATCTCCTGAAAATTACAAGAAAACACTGACCATTTTAGATCGACGTCAAGCCATAAAAACGGCTTGCAAGTTTTCCGAAACTGGAGACATAGTGCTAATCGCTGGGAAAGGACATGAGACCTACCAAGAAATCAATGGAGAGCGATTTCATTTCGATGATTTCGAAGAGGTAACGCAATGTTTCAACTTATTAAAAAAGTAAGATGTTATACTATTTATTTGAATACTTAGACGCTCAATTTAATCTGCCTGGTGCTGGATTATTCCAGTACATCACTTTCAGGGCAGCATCTGCTTTTATTTTGGCATTGTTAGTTTCTTCCATCTATGGAAAAAGAATCATCAATTATTTACGAAAACAGCAAGTGGGTGAAACTATTCGTGATTTAGGTCTGGAAGGGCAGTCACAAAAAGCAGGGACACCAACCATGGGCGGATTGATCATTATTTTTTCAACATTGATTCCTGTAATTCTTCTGACAAAACTTGATAATATTTACGTGATTATTTTATTAATCACAACCATTTGGATGGGATTGATAGGGTTCTTAGATGATTATATCAAAGTATTCAAAAAGAACAAACAAGGATTAAAAGGAAAATTCAAGGTCCTTGGGCAAGTAGGTTTGGGTTTGATCATTGGCTCCATACTGTATTTTCATGATGATGTAACCATCAAAGAGCAACTCCCTGTAGAGCAGCAAATCATTCAGAAAGATGGAAGAAAAAAACTTTTCGGAGAAGCTCTTAAATCAACAAAAACAACCGTTCCTTTTCTTAAAAATAACGAGTTAGACTATTCTAAAGTACTCAGTTTTTTAGGAGATGGATATGAGAAATACGGGTGGATTGTTTTCATCTTTGTCGCCATTATTATTGTAACAGGAATTTCCAACGGAGCAAATCTAACGGATGGAATCGATGGCTTGGCAACAGGCTCCTCGGCGATCATCGTCATCGCATTGGCACTTTTTGCGTGGATTTCTGGAAACATCATTTTCTCAGATTATTTAGATGTCATGTACATCCCTAATTCAGGGGAAATGACGGTATATATTTTGGCATTTGCAGGAGCACTTATTGGGTTTTTGTGGTACAACACTTATCCGGCTCAGATATTCATGGGCGATACAGGAAGTCTTACTATTGGAGGAATCATAGCAGTGATCGCGATTGCAATTCGAAAGGAATTGTTGCTGCCCTTGCTCGCTGGAATTTTTGTGGTTGAAAACCTCTCTGTAATACTCCAGGTGTCGTATTTCAAATACACAAAGAAGAAGTTTGGCGAGGGAAGAAGGATTTTCAAGATGTCGCCATTACATCATCACTATCAAAAATTAGGATATCACGAGAGTAAAATAGTCGTTCGATTTTGGATTGTAGGCATTTTACTAGCAGTATTTACAATTGTTACTCTTAAGCTAAGATAGATGAATCGACTCGTAATTCTAGGCGGGGGAGAAAGCGGTGTTGGAACCGCCATATTAGGAAAAAAGAATGGGTTTGCAGTTTTTGTTTCGGACAAAGGCACAATCCAAGAGAAGTATAAAGAAGTTCTTTTACATCATGAGATAGATTTTGAAGAGCAACAGCATACAGAATCATTGATTTTGAATGCTGATGTGGTGATGAAGAGCCCGGGAATACCTGAAAAAGTAGCTTTAATACAAAAACTTTTTGCCAAAGATATTCCTGTGATTTCTGAAATTGAATTTGCTTCAAGATATACCAAAGCAACGCTTGTTGGGATCACAGGGTCCAATGGAAAAACAACCACAACCATGCTAATGCATCATCTGCTAAAACAAGCAGGAGTCGAAGTTGGAATGGCAGGGAATATTGGAGATAGTTTTGCTCAGTATGTTGCCGAAAAAGACGTGAGCAACTACGTGTTGGAAATTAGCAGTTTCCAGTTGGATGGTATTCAGGAATTCAAGCCACACATCGCTATGATTACAAACATCACTCCAGATCACTTGGATCGATATAAGTATGATTTTGACAAGTATGTCGCTTCAAAATTTAGAATAACGATGAATCAGAATGAAGATGATTTTTTGATTTACGATGCAGATGATCAGGCGATTGTAGCAGGATTGAAAAAATATCAAACTCAGGCAAAGCTGGTTCCTTTCTCTATTGAGACGGAACTGGAATACGGAGCCTTTTTAAAAGAAGATAAAATAATAACGAGATTAAATAAAGAAGAATTTAGTATGAGTATTTCCAAATTAACATTACAAGGAAAACACAATGTAAAAAATACCATGGCTGCTACATTGGCTTCACAATTATTAAATGTAAGAAGTCAGTCGATCAAAGATAGTTTGACAAATTTTGAAGGGGCAGAACATCGTTTGGAAAACGTTTTAAAAGTGAATGGAGTCCAATTTATCAATGACTCAAAAGCAACAAACGTGAATGCAACTTTTTATGCCTTGGAATGTATGGAGAAACCAACCGTTTGGATTGTTGGTGGTGTCGATAAAGGAAATGATTATTCAGACTTAATGCCTTTGGTAAGAGAAAAAGTGAAAGCAATCGTTTGTTTAGGAGAAGACAATGAAAAGCTCAAAGAAGTGTTCTCTAATGTGATCGATATGATGATTGAAACAGCAGGTGCTGAAGAGGCAGTAAAAGTAGCCTACAGATTATCGGAAAAAGGAGATGCTGTTTTGTTGTCTCCAGCTTGTGCGAGTTTTGACTTATTTGAGAACTACGAAGACAGAGGTCGTCAATTTAAAGAAGCGATAAGAAAGTTGTGATTAATGGATCAATGTAACAATGAGATAATTTGAAGATTTGAAAATATCAGTTTGAGTGATTACACTAAAGCGTAATTGTGCCTTCCTGCGGAGACAGGTTGAAAACTAAATAAAATGAAGGAACTATTAAGACATATTAAAGGAGATAGAACCATATGGGCACTGGTTGCAGTGTTGGCAATATTTTCTTTTATGCCTGTTTACAGCGCTAGTGTAAACTTGGTCTATGTTGTAGGAGGATCTACGTTGGGATACTTATTAAAACACGTTGTTCTTTTGCTCATGGGGTTTGCCATTATTTATGGTGTGCATAAAATCCCTTACAGATACTTTAGCGGGGGCTCTGTTCTTATGTTGCCCGTAGTTTTGGTATTGCTTATCTATACTTTGGCACAAGGAAATACTATCAGCGGAGCTAATGCAAGTCGTTGGATTCGCATTCCTTTTGTTGGGATAGGTTTTCAGACATCAACTTTAGCTGGATTGGTGCTTATGGTCTATGTTGCCAGATACTTGGCCAAGAATAAAAACACTCAGATCAGATTTAAAGAGAGTCTTTGGCAATTATGGTTGCCCGTAGGCTTGATACTCATCTTAATTCTCCCTGCCAATTTTTCAACCACAGCCATTATCTTTTTTATGATTTTGGTATTGTCATTTGTTGGAGGATATCCATTAAAATACATAGGTTACATATTAGGATCTGGAGTCTTGGCATTGACCTTGTTCATTTTGGTAGCAAAAGCATTCCCAGAAGCCATGCCAAATCGTGTAAATACCTGGGAAAAAAGAATTGAAAGCTTTTGGAATCCTTCCGAAGGAACAGAAGCCTATCAGGTAGAAAAAGCGAAGATTGCCATTGCTACTGGAGGTCCTATTGGGAAAGGTCCAGGAAAAAGTATTCAGAAGAACTTTTTGCCACAATCTTCTTCAGACTTTATTTATGCAATCATAGTTGAAGAGTTTGGTTTAATAGGCGCAGTAAGCATTGTATTGGTCTACTTTTTATTGCTCTTCAGGTTCTTTATAGTCATTAAAAAGTCAACGACAATTTTTGGAACATTGCTGGTAATAGGTGTTGGACTGCCTATCATTTTTCAAGCGGCCATCAATATGGCAGTGGCCACCAATTTATTTCCTGTAACCGGACAAACATTGCCACTCATTAGTAGTGGAGGGACTTCCATCTGGATGACTTGTTTTGCCATTGGAATGATCTTGAGCGTGAGTGCTTCCAAACAAGAAACAGAAGAAACCATTTTAGACGATAACCCATTAGATATCCTGCATGAAACATTGGAGTAATACATACAATCCTTTTGTTGTTATGTTCAATAACAATGTTCCACGTAACCGATTTAATAAAACAATTATTATTGCGTGAATCGATCGATTAAGATACTCATTAGTGGAGGAGGAACAGGAGGGCATATCTATCCTGCGATAGCGATTGCGAACGAAATAAAGTTACGGTATCCAGATGCAAACTTTTTGTTTGTCGGAGCCAACGATAAAATGGAAATGGAAAAGGTGCCACAAGCAGGCTATGAAATTAAGGGGTTGTGGATCTCTGGTATTCAGAGAAAGCTCACGCTAAAAAATCTCTTGTTTCCAATCAAGCTACTAGATAGTTTGCTAAAAGCGGGAAGAATCATACGAAAATTTAAGCCAGATGTAGTCATAGGAACTGGAGGGTTTGCGAGCGGACCTACATTGATGGCAGCACATAGAAAAGGAATTCCCACACTCATCCAAGAGCAAAATTCCTATCCAGGGATCACAAACAAACACCTTGGAAAAAAAGCAACTGTTATTTGTGTTGCCTATGACAATTTGGAGCGCTTTTTTCCGAAAGGGAAAATTATCAAAACGGGTAACCCTGTGAGAGCAGGCTTGCTTTCTATTCACAAAAAAGAGAAAATAGAAAAAGCAAGAGAGGTTTTTGATTTGAAGAAAAAAAGAAAAACCATTTTAATTCTTGGAGGAAGCTTAGGGGCTAGAAAGATCAATGAATTGATAGCGACAAACTTACCTCTCTTTAAAGAGCAAAAAGTACAGTTGTTATGGCAATGTGGGAAGTTGTACTATGACGAATACAAAAAGTACAACGAAATGAAAAATGTACAAGTACATGCCTTTCTGAATCAAATGGATTTGGCTTATGCAGCTGCAGATATTATCATCTCAAGAGCTGGGGCGAGCTCAGTTTCGGAGTTGTGTATTGTTGGCAAGCCAAGCATTTTTATTCCGTCGCCAAATGTTGCGGAAGATCATCAGACAAAAAATGCAAAGTCCATTTCAGACAAACACGCTGCTATTTTACTTCGGGAGAGTGAATTAGAGACCTTTCCGATTTTGTTTGAAAGTCTTATAAAGGATGAGGGAAAGCAAGAGAATTTGAGTGAGAATATCAAAGAATTGGCGTTGCCAAACGCAACCCATCAAATAGTAAATGAAGTTGAAAAATTACTGTCATTATGAGGAGGAAACGACGAAATAATCTCATTAAGAAAAGCAGATTGCTTCTCATGCTAAAAGCATGATCGCAAAGACATGAGCAAAGAATGAATTTAAAAGAAGTCCATAGCGTCTATTTTATTGGCATCGGAGGAATCGGAATGAGTGCACTTGCACGCTATTTTCAGGTAAACGGAAAGCAAGTTGCTGGTTATGATAGAACGCAAACGAAGATCACTGAGGAACTAGAGTCGCTAGGTGTGGACATTCACTTTGATGATGCTATTGAAAAGATACCTGCTCATTGTAAGGAGATGCAAACAACCTGTGTGGTGTATACTCCAGCCATTCCTAAGGATCATCGTGAATTGAACTTTTTTAAAAAACAAGGTTATACAGTATTGAAAAGAGCAGAGGTTTTGGGTCTCATTACTGAAAGCTCATTTTGTTTCGCCGTTGCGGGAACACATGGGAAAACGACAACATCAAGCATATTAGGGCATATTCTTCAGCCTTATCATGCCACGAGTTTCTTGGGGGGTATTTCAGAGAATTACCATTCCAACCTGATCTTAGGAAAAGATCAAATAAGTGTGGTAGAAGCCGATGAGTTTGATCGATCATTCTTACAGCTCTCTCCGAATATTGCTTGCATTACTTCTACAGATGCAGACCATTTAGATATCTATGGAGAGCATGCAGAGTTGCAGGAATCATTCCAAGAGTTTTCCAATAAGGTTGCAGATCGTTTGTTTGTGGCAAAAGGCATTTCGATTCCTGGAATTTCTTATGCTGTAGAAGAAGAAGCGGATTACCAAATTGAAAATGTATCGATACAAGACGGTGCCTATTGTTTTGCTATTAGAACGCCAAAAGAAGTGGTGGAAAACGTTGTGTTTTCATTGCCTGGGAAACACAATCTCATGAATGCCTTGGCGGCTTTTGCGATGGCTCATTCCTATGGGATTTCTGTGGAAAGTATCAAAAAATCACTACAAACCTTCAGAGGTGTAGAACGAAGATTCTCCTACCGAATTAAATCAGAGGAATTGGTTTTGATTGATGATTATGCGCATCATCCAACAGAGATTCAGGCAGTGTATGATGCAGTCAAAGAAATGTATCCTTCAGAAAAAAACATGGTGGTTTTCCAACCTCATTTGTTTTCCAGAACTCAGGATTTTGCCGATGATTTTGGAGCTGTTTTGTCGAAGTTTGATGAGGTGAAATTGTTGGACATCTATCCGGCGAGAGAACTGCCTATTGAAGGAGTGAATTCGGAATGGTTGCTGTCTAAAATAAACCATGGAAACAAAAAGTTAACATACGAAGAAGAATTGCTTTCAGAAATTCAAAATTCAGAAGCAAAAGTATTTGCCATGTTAGGTGCTGGAGATATTGGAGTGATGATCCAGAAAGTGGTCAATCAATTAAAATCAACAGAAGAGGTATGAGGTTAAAGAAAATAATAAAATACGCTACGTTATTGACTTTACTGACTTCAATAGGCTTTTTATATGGTTTTTCTAACAAGAGAAACAGTATGAAGAAATTAGAAACTGTCATTGTTGCATTCGAATCTGATGAACGCTTTTTTCTGAATCAAAGCATGGTTAATAAATTGTTAATACAAAACGACTCATCGGTTCAAAACCAAGCAAAATCTGTAATAGATTTATATCGTTTAGAGGAGAAGATTGCAAAAAATCCATATATAGAAAAAGCTTCGCTTTTTATGACCATAGATGGAGCGCTTCATTCTATAATCAAACAAAGAACACCTTTTGCCAGAGTCATTCGAAAAGATAAGATATACTACCTTGATTCACAAGGGAAAGAGATGCCATTGTCAGAGCATTTTTCGGCAAGAGTACCGCTGATCACGGGAGTGAAAAAAGATCAAAATTTAAAACCAGTCAACCATTTGTTACAGAAAATAATGGCTGACGATTTTTGGAAAAAAGAAATTATTGGGATTCATTTCAATGATACAAATGACTGTACACTGACGGTTCGTAGTGGAGACTATCGAATTGAATTTGGAAAATTGAAAAGAACAGACCAAAAATTACGAAAGCTGAAAGCGTTTTATAGCAAAGCATTTTCAGATCAAAGTATACGGAAATACAAAACCATTAATATTCAATACCACAATCAGGTTGTTGGTGTAAAATAGAGAACATGGAAAATCATAAAATAGCTGTCGGTTTAGACATAGGAACTACAAAAATCGTTGCTATGATTGGCCGTAAAAACGAATACGGAAAATTAGAAGTTTTAGGTATTGGTAAGGCGAAAAGTTTGGGAGTGAAACGTGGTGTGGTAAGCAACATTACGCAAACCATTCAATCCATTCAGCAAGCAGTAGAAGAATCTGAAAGTGTTTCAGGGCACAAAATAGAAAATGTTGTGGTAGGAATAGCGGGTCAGCATATCCGTAGTTTGCACCACAGCGATTATATCACCAGATCCAATGCAGATGAGGTGATTGATGAAATCGATATTGACAATCTGGTCAATCAGGTACACAAACTCGTGATGCTACCTGGAGAAGAAATCATCCATGTATTGCCTCAGGAGTTCAAAGTGGACAGTCAAGGCGATATCAAAGAACCCATTGGAATGTACGGAGGGAGATTGGAGGCAAATTTCCATGTGGTGGTAGGGCAAGTTTCATCCATCCGAAACATTGGACGTTGTGTGAAAAGCGCCGGATTGGATTTGTCGGAAATTACATTGGAGCCTTTGGCATCAGCATCCGCAGTGTTGAGTCAGGAGGAAAAAGAAGCAGGTGTGGCCTTAATTGATATAGGAGGTGGAACCACTGATTTGGCCATTTTTAAAGACGGCATCATTCGTCATACAGCTGTGATTCCCTTTGGGGGAAATGTCATTACGGAAGACATCAAAGAAGGATGTTCCATCATAGAAAAGCAAGCCGAACTATTAAAAATCAAGTTTGGATCGGCATGGCCAGGAGAAAACAAAGAGACAGAAATTGTGTCCATTCCTGGGTTGAGAGGGAGAGAGCCGAAAGAAATTACCTTGAAAAACCTTTCTAAGATCATCCATGCGAGAGTGCAAGAAATTATTGAGCATGTGTATCTGGAGATTAAAAATTACGGGCATGAAACTCAGAAAGGAAAACTAATTGCTGGGATCGTATTAACAGGAGGAGGTTCACAATTAAAGCATTTACGTCAGTTGGTGGAATACATCACTGGGATGGATGCGAGGATTGGCTATCCAAATGAACACTTGGCGGGCGATTCAGACGAATCTCTTTCGAGTCCTTCGTATGCCACCGCCGTAGGATTACTCATGGAAGGATTGGAAAATTATGCCAAAGAAGAGAAAAAGGAAGAGGAAGTTGTAGAAGAAGTAGTAGTAGCAGAAGAAACTCCTCAGGAGGAAGAAGTTCAAGAAGAGCCCCCAAAAAAGAAGAGAAAATCCTTCTTTGAAAAATTCACAGATGGATTGAAAGAATTTTTAGACAATGCAGAGTGAGTTGAAAGTGTAAAGTAAAAAGTTGCAAAGAGAAGAAAATATAAAAAAGAGATAAAGTAATAGAACAATATATAAACCAAAACAAAATAGAAACGTTATTATGAGCGCAGAATTTGATAACATTTTATTTGATATGCCAAAATCACAATCCAATGCAATTAAAGTTATTGGAGTTGGTGGTGGTGGAAGCAATGCGGTAAATCACATGTTCCAACAAAACATTCGTGGAGTTGATTTTGTGATTTGCAACACTGATGCACAGGCATTAGAAAATAGCCCAATTCCTAATAAAATCCAGCTAGGTGCAAATTTAACCTCGGGTTTAGGAGCAGGAGCAAATCCTGAAGTTGGAGAACAAGCAGCGAAAGAAAGCATGCAAGAGATACAGCAAATGTTAAATACCCAAACCAAAATGGTATTTATCACCGCTGGTATGGGAGGTGGTACCGGAACAGGTGCTGCACCAATTATAGCGAAAATTGCAAAAGATATGGATGTCTTAACGGTAGGAATCGTAACGATGCCATTTCAGTTTGAAGGGAGAATGCGCTCGAAACAAGCTCAATTAGGAATTGATACTTTACGAAATAATGTAGACTCTTTGATTGTTATCAATAACAACAAACTAAGAGAAGTCTACGGGAATCTTGGGTTTAAAGCAGGCTTTTCTAAAGCTGATGAAGTATTGTCTACGGCGGCTAGAGGTATTGCAGAAGTAATTACACATCACTACAAGCAAAATATTGACTTGCATGATGCTAAAACCGTGTTATCCAATAGTGGTACAGCGATTATGGGATCGGCAAAAGAAGCTGGAACCAACAGAGCAAAAAATGCCATTATCAAGGCCTTAGATTCTCCATTGTTGAATGACAATAAGATTACGGGAGCGAAAAATGTGTTGTTATTGATTGTTTCAGGAACCAATGAGGTAACGCTAGACGAAATTGGAGAAATTAACGATTACATTCAAACAGAAGCAGGTTACGATGCCAACATTATCATGGGAATTGGTGAAGATGAGGAATTGGGTGATGCGATTTCAGTAACAGTAGTAGCCACTGGGTTTGCGGCTGATCAACAAAGCAATATTACGAACACTGAAGTGAAAAAAATCGTCCATACTTTAGAAGATGAGCAAAAAGCGACTTACGATTTCTCTGAGGATACCATGATTTCTAAAACTCCTGTTGTTGAAAAGCCCATTCAGAAAGAGGAAAAGAAAATTGTACATATTTTAGAAGATGATGTTGAGGAAGAGAAGCGAGTTCAAATAGAAATGGACCTGATTCCTACTTCGAATTTTGTTAAAAATATAGACGTTGTATATGATGAAATCACTACGGAAGAAATCTCAGAAGACGATTTTGTGATTACCAATGTGACTCCTGAAAAACAAGAAATTCCTCAGGTGAAAGAAGTAGAAAAGCCTTTACGAAAAGATTTACTTTTCGATTTGCCCTTAAATAGCTACGAGGAAATAAAACCTACAGAAGAAACTCGTTTTGAGTTGACAGATGACATTCTGGAAATGGAGGTAAAAGATGCTACAGAAATTGTCGCAGAAAATAAAAAGGTAGAGGAAAAGCGATTTATACTGGAGGATTTTGATATGGAACCCACGATTGGAAAAAGTTCTAGTATTGGTAACGTACAGGAAGTAGCACCTGCCTTGTCGGCAGACAGGGAAGAGGAATTGCAGTTCGAAGTAAAATCGGTTCGTCCTCAGGCTGAAATCAATGAAATTGAAACAGACAATGAAGAAGTATCCCCATTGAGTTTGACGATTTCTGAACTTCAAAAAAGAGCAGAAGAGAGAAGACAAAAAATGAAAGGTTTCAATTACAAGTTTACCGATCAAATGAATAAGAATATTGATGAAATTGAACGTCAACCTGCCTACAAGCGTATGGGAGTCGATTTAAACGATGCAGATGCTACCATTAGTAAATCAAAAACGACCTTGTCTACAGATGATGGTGATGATATTCAGCTAAGGTCTAACAACTCCTTTTTACACGATAACGTGGACTAATTACAACTTAGACCCCTAACCCAAAAACCGTGTTCGACCAAATTCTGAATGCGGTTTTTTTATTTTTTAGTATTGATAGCTAAAGGCTACATAAATTTTTACAAAAGATTTTGAAAAAAGCTTTTCACCCCCCAGAAAATAGGAGATGTGTTTATTTTTTCTTTTGTAGAGTTACTTCTATTTAAGTTTGTTTTCTTTACTGACTTGTAAATCAATTTTTTTTATATCTTTATACTTAAGAATTGACTAGAAAAAGTTGCTGTGAATCATCAACTTATGTTTTAAAGTAATATACTGGGCTTAATCCCTTTTGTATCCTCTCCCTTGCTTTAGAGTCGTGTTAGACATGGCCTCTTTTTCTTTTTGTCAAAATAAGAATTAATAATTAATGTTTAAAAATTGTTTTATGAGAAAACGATTGATTTATGCAATACTACTCAGTGTTGTAGGATTAGGTTACGGCCAGCAATTACCTGTTTTAGTTCCACCTACTCCAGAAGCAGCTTCCTTAGGTAAGAATATTGAAATCCCAGTTTCTTTAAGTACTGGAGTTCCAAATATAACCATACCTCTGTGGGAGATAAGACAAGGAGATATTTTAATCCCAATTGGATTATCGTATAACTCTAGCGGTATTAAAGTTGAAGAAATTGCTTCATGGGTTGGTACAGGATGGAATTTAAATTTCGGAGGAGGAATTTTTAGATCTTCCCGCGGTTTGCCTGATGATGTTAATGGAGGTTTTTTAACAGTAACAGGTGATAGAAAGATAGATCAGTTTAATTCTCTAACAGGAAACAGAAAGAATGATCTTATAGACTTAGCAATAAATAATCAACTGGATTATCAACCAGATATTTTTAATTTTTCAATTTTAGGATATTCAGGAAAGTTCTTTTTTGAACAGAACACAAAACAAATTTTGATGTTTAGTAAGAGTGATGTAAAAATAGAGCCTATTTATGAATTTCCCTTATTAAACAAGAATATTTTGGAATGGAAAGTGACATTGCCAAATGGAGTACAATGTTTTTTTGGAGAAAATAAAGCATATGACTCCTCGGTTGGTTCTACATTTACTAGTGGAAGTAAGAACGGCTTAAATATTGGATCAAGAAATGCATGGTACATTACAAGGATTGTAGATACATATGGAGAAACTATTTCATATACATACAAGCAAACTTCAAGAAATGTATGTCGTTTATCCTCTCAAGGAGAGAGCTACACACCCACAAAAAATGTAGCTGCCTGTAATTTAGGGCTGCCTCAAGGAAAATATTCTGTATACTACAGCGGAGTCTCAATCGGAGCAAGAATTAAAGAAATTGTATCAAAAACGGCAAAAATTGTATTCACAGCAGATACAAGCAATCGCCAAGATTATAGTCAAGATCAAGCTTTGAAGAAAGTAGAAATTTTTCAAAATGGGTTTGGGAACAACTTAATTACCTCGTTTAATTTTACCTACTTCTACACTACCAATTCTAGTGGAGCTATAACTTATCCCTCTCCTTGTGTAAGTCCAAGTCTTGATGAATTGAGCAAAAGACTGTTTTTAAGTACTATACAACAAAAAAAAGGTAGTAATGTATTTCCTCCTCATAAAATGTATTATAATCAAATAACTCTTCCTTCTAGAACTTCCTATGCCCAAGATTATTGGGGTTACTACAATGGAGCCACAAACAATACGACATTAGTTCCAGAAGTTTATATTCCAAATTATTGGAGTCCTGATGGTCCTACACTACATCAATCAGGAGCTAATAGAAAGGTAGCTGCAAGATATGCAAAAGCAGGGATATTAGAAAAAATAATATACCCCACAGGAGGAAGTAGCGAATTTGCTTATGAAGGAAATAAAGCAACTAACACCGATATAGGTTTTACAGATTTTTTGAAGGATAAAGACAATATTATGGTGGAAGAAATTGTACGTGTAAGTAATAGATCAGATTTTGAGCTAGGGAATCCAACCACTTATATTGTAGAAAAGAAATTTATTGTAAATAAAAATTCATGCACAGGATTTTCAAAGGATTATCCTCATGAGAAGGTTGATAAAATTTTTGTGCAATCATCATACCCTTGTAACGGAGGAAAAAATGATTGCAAAGCAATCATCTATTTAGATCAAAAAGAATTGCAATTTGACGGATCAAGAATTTGTATAGAATTAACTCCTGGAGAACATGAATTATCCTATATGGTAATTCCTCAAAATTTAGGAGGTGTTGAACCCAATTTTCATGCAACAATAACCAGAGAGTATGAAAAAAAAGTAGCAGGAAATTCAATTATAGGAGTTGGAGGTTTAAGAATAAAAGAGATAAAGCATAGCCCCTTAACAGGTAATCCTATCATTAAAAAATATGAATATTTTAATGGTTCTGTTTTAAATATGCCTGTATACGGTACTGTTCGTATGGGAGTGTACCAGTGTAGACCTATACCAACAGCGATATATATAGAAAATGTTATTATTTATGAAAAACGTTCTTATAGCTCAACTCCTTTGCTTACAGCTAATGGAAACTATGTCATGTATCAAAACGTACATGAGTATACGGTGGATGAGATTACTGGAAAGAAAAATGGGGTTAGTAAAAGTAGCTTTTCTTTTGAGAAAGATATTATTAACAGAAGCTATCCTTTTGAACCTCCTTTATCATTAGAATGGAAGAGAGGTAATCTATTAAAAAAAGAGCATTATAAGATTGATGATAATAATACGGAACAAATTGTCGGTGCAACCGAGTACATATATGGCTATAAGAATAGAGTCAATCAAATAGGGCTTTTTCCTGTGAGATTATACATGGGAAATATTCCTAATAGTGACTATTTAGTCAAATCTTTTCGTACAGAAGGAGAATCCAAAATCCTCATTGGTGAAAAAAAAATAGAATTTCATAATGGAGTTCGTTTGAATACAGATACAAAATATTTTTATGATTCTCCTAAGCACCTTCTGAAAACACGATCTGTACTTACCGATAGTAGAGGTAAAAAACTGATTACCAAAACCTATTACCCAGATGATGTGAGTAGTACAAGTGCTTTAGGTCACAATTCATTAACAACGGCTCAATACAATGCTGTAGATCGATTAAAGAAAGATGATTTACATCGCATTGTCCAACCTGTACAAACAGAAACATATAAAGATTTAGACGGTGATGGAATAGCAGAAGCAAACGAGCTGTTGAGTGTGCAACGAACCAACTATTCAGAACCATTTTCTGGGATGATTTTACCTAAAGAAGTTCAAACCCTAAAAGGCATCTATCATGCTAGCGGCAATCCTTTAGAAGACAGGATTGTATACCATTCTTACTATGCCAATGGCAATGTGAAAGAAGTGAGCAAAAAAGATGGGACTCGTATTGTCTATATCTGGGGATACAACGGAACCGTACCGATTGCTAAGATAGAAAACGCCACATTCTCTAGTGTTCAGACTGCTATTGCGACGCTTAATGCTTCTTACAACACGCTAGCAAAAATTCAGGGATTGTCTGATGCGGATAACGATCGAACGATTGACACCATAAACCCAAATAATGGCTCCATCACAAAAGTAGGGAGTGAAGGAAATTTGAGAGAAGCCTTGAGAGATTTAAGAAATGCTTTATCAAATGCTATGATCACCAGTTTCACTTACGATCCTTTGGTGGGAGTCACCAGTATTACCGATCCAAGAGGTCAAGTAATCTATTACAAGTACGATGCTTTTAACCGTTTGAGTCAGGTAGTTGATAAGTACGGACACATCGTGAGTGAGAACCAATACAATTACAAGAATTAAAAAAAATAACTATGAAGAAAATACTTTATTTATTGTTTGTATTGCCTTTAGCTATATGGGCTCAAACGCCTACAGATATTGTCAAAGAGAATTATACAGTTACTGGAACAGAACATTTAATAGCTACTCAAAGCATTACGTTAAAACCAGGTGTTTGGATTCAGAGCGGAAGTACCTTTTCGGCAAAGATACTTCCAGATTCATACATACCATTTAATTTAAGCAATCAGAATTATGTATTGACAAGAATTTTTCAAACAAAAACGCTTTCGACTACAGTAAACGAAAACAAAGATGTAATTGAGGCAGTTACTTATTTTGATGGTTTAGGAAGAGCCATTCAGAGTATTGGGGTCAAACAGAGTCCCACAAAAAAGGATATAGTCACCTTTATGGATTATGATTCCTATGGAAGGCAAGCAAAGGAATTTCTTCCTTATGCATCCACTCAAAATTCAGGAGCTATGGTAAGCAACCCACTAGCCGCCGCCAATAGTTATTACAATACTCATTATGCGTCAGATATGGATGCTTCGAATCCAAACCCTTATTCAAAGAAAGTTTTTGAAAACTCCCCTTTGAATCGCATTGTGGAGCAAACCGCTCCAGGGAAAGATTGGAAAGAAGGAACCACTCTTCCGGGAAAAAACTATTCCAATGGACATACCATTAGAATGGAATACGATACCAATGGAGCTAATGAAGTGCGTCTATATGGAGTAAATACGAGTGCTCTTATTGAAGGAACAACAGTTACCTATAATGCCGTTTTAACAGGAGGAAACACTTTCTATAGTATAGGTCAACTGACCAAAACCATCACCAAGGATGAAAACTGGACAATAGCTGATGGACCCAATAAGACCACCGAAGAGTTTAAAAACAAACAAGGGCAGGTGATCTTAAAGAGAACCTATGCAGATGTCGACTTAAATAACGATGGAGATACCAATGACGAAGGAGAAACAGCAGCAAAACATAATACCTATTATGTCTATGATGACTTTGGTAATTTAACCTATGTATTACCACCTAAGTCGGATGCCAATACAAGCAAACCAGACAGTACAAAACTTTTGGAACTTTGTTATCAATACAAATACGATCATAGAAATCGATTGGTAGAAAAGAAGATTCCTGGCAAAGGATGGGAGTACATTGTCTATGACAAGCTAGACAGACCAGTTTTAACACAAGATGCTATTCAAAGAGCAAAAACCACCAAGGAATGGTTATTCACCAAATACGATGCTTTAGGTAGAGTGGCCTATA
>JANQMD010000010.1 GCA_028280265.1 Flavobacteriaceae bacterium | reverse complement strand
ATGGAAAACAAAAAATCCTTCAAAGCTAGCTTTGAAGGATTCAACTATAAGTAGTAATTTTATAAATTAATCGGTCAACCTATTTTAGGACGACTCATTTTAAAATTCAATTGATGGTCTCAACAAAAAACAAAAGATACCTGTTCCTGCATGTTGCAGACTGGTTCTCAAAATAAAAACATGACAAAACTCAGAATAGCCATTCAGAAATCAGGAAGACTCAATGAAGATTCTCTAAAAATGATTAAAGACTGTGGCATTTCCATCGATAATGGAAAAGATCAATTGAAGGCTTCCGCCAGAAATTTTCCTTTAGAAGTATTTTATCTGCGTAATGGCGACATCCCACAATACTTAAGAGATGGGGTGGTAGACATTGCAATTATTGGGGAAAACGTATTGGTAGAGAAAGGAGAAGACATCAACTTTGTAGAACGTTTAGGTTTCTCAAAGTGCAAAGTCTCTTTGGCCGTTCCAAAAAATCAAGACTACAATGGAATGGATTATTTTAGAGAGAAGAGAATAGCAACCTCATACCCCAATACTGTAAAAAAGTTCTTAAACGAAAAAGGAATTTTACCAGACATTCACATCATTAATGGTTCTGTTGAGATAGCACCAAATATAGGTTTGGCAGATGGGATTTGTGATATTGTATCTTCCGGAAGCACCTTGTTCAAAAACAACCTGAAAGAAGTAGAAGTGCTCATGAAGTCTGAAGCAGTTTTAGCAGTTTCACCTAGCATTTCTTCAGAGGCTCAAACGATACTCAACAAACTGCAATTTCGTATTAAATCGGTTTTAAAAGGACGTGATTCCAAATATGTGTTGTTAAACGCTCCTAATGATAAGTTAGAGGAAATTATTAGTGTTTTACCAGGAATGAGGAGCCCAACGGTATTGCCACTGGCCGAGGAAGGATGGAGCTCTGTACATTCTGTGATTAGTAAAAATCAGTTCTGGGAAATTATAGACGAGTTAAAAGAAAAAGGAGCCGAAGGAATTTTAGTATGTCCAATAGAAAAAATGGTAATGTGAACCCGTTGTGCATTTTGAGTTCAAAACAAAACAGAATGTCGGTTCGAATGATGATGCTTTAGCGTGATCGATCGTATCGAAAGTTAATTTAATAAATCAAATTCACTCTATGTGATAGAATAAGAATTATGCAAAAAATAAAGTATCCAAAAGAAAGCGATTGGTCAACAATTTTACAAAGACCTACTCAAACAGTTGCTGATATTGAAACAATTGTAAATCAGATTTTCGAAGATATTCAAACAGAAGGAGATACAGCTATTGTAAGGTATACGTCTAAATTTGATAAGGTTCAGCAAGACTCTTATCAAGTTTCAAGGAAGGAATTAAAATCAGCTTGGGAAAACATCCCAGATGAGTTGAAATCTGCCCTACGAATTGCAAAAAGAAATATTGAAAAATTCCATTCAGCACAAAAAACAGATATGGTATTTGAAGAGACCATGGCAGGAGTAGAGTGTTGGCAAGAAAAACGACCCATTCAAAAGGTAGGTTTGTACATTCCTGGAGGGACAGCACCATTGTTCTCTACAGTACTAATGCTTGCCATACCTGCAAAAATTGCGGGATGCAAAGAGATCGTATTGTGTACACCACCAAACTCAGAAGGGAAAATTGCCAATGAGATTTTATATGCAGCTGAATTGTGCGGTGTCACAAAAATATTTAAAGTTGGAGGGATTCAAGCCATCGCTGGATTAACCTTCGGAACTGAGAGCATCCCACAAGTTTATAAAATATTTGGGCCTGGAAATCAATTTGTAACGGTAGCAAAGCAGTTAGCAACAAAATACGGTGTTGCTATTGACATGCCAGCAGGCCCTAGTGAATTGTTAGTGCTTGCAGATGATACTGCAAACCCAGCATTTGTTGCGTCAGATTTATTGAGTCAAGCAGAGCACGGAACTGATAGTCAGGTGATTTTAGTTTCTACATCCAATGATTTGATTGAAAAAGTTTCCATAGAAATTGATCAACAATTAGAAAAATTACCTAGAAAAGAAATAGCTTCAAAAGCGATCGAAAACTCTAAATCCATTCTTGTTAAGAGTAATATAGAGGCATTACGTATTATTAATGAGTACGGCCCAGAGCATTTTATTGTATGTACAAAAGATGAAAATTATTTTGTAGACAGAATTGTAAATGCTGGTTCCGTATTTATTGGTAATTACACGCCTGAAAGTGCAGGAGATTACGCCTCAGGTACAAATCATACTCTACCGACGAATGGATTTACAAAAGCATATTCAGGCGTCAATCTAGATAGCTTTATGAAGAGCATTACTTTTCAAAAAATATCAAAACAAGGGATGAAAAGGATAGGGCCATCCATAGAATTAATGGCTGAAGCTGAAGGTTTACAAGCGCATAAGAATGCAGTGACCTTACGATTAAATGAATTGAAGTAACATGCCAGACTGAAGTTGTGGAAGTCAATAAAATTGTATTGAAATCAAATTATATCTCAACCAGTCTGCCCTGCCTAGCCGTCAGGAAGGTAACAAGGCGGGTACGAATTTAATAGATCAAATTCACTCGATGTGACAAAATATAGTATGGGAAAATTTAACTTACAAAATATAATCAGAGAGAACATTAAGTTTTTAGAACCTTATTCTTCTGCAAGAGACGAATTTAAAGAGGCAAGCTCTGATATGATTTTTATTGATGCTAACGAAAACCCATTTGATACGGGGCTGAATCGCTATCCAGACCCTCAACAAAATTTAGTCAAAGAAGAATTGTCAAAGCTAAAAGGTGTTCAAAAAGAGCAAATTTTGCTAGGAAATGGAAGTGATGAAGTATTAGATTTGATTTTCAGAGTTTTCTGCGAACCTAAAACGGATGCTGTTATTGCCCTGCCACCAACTTATGGAATGTATAAGGTTCTATCAAGCACAAACGATGTACAATTGATTAACGTTCCTTTGGTAAGTGATTTTCAGCCTCATGTGGAAGAAATTCTGAATGTTCAGAATGAATGTACTAAGATTTTGTTCTTATGTTCTCCCAACAACCCAACAGCCAATAGTTTTGATGCTGAGAAAGTAGAGAAATTACTTCAAAAATTTGAAGGTATTGTCGTGATAGATGAAGCTTATATAGATTTTTCAACTCAAGAAAGTTGGTTAAGCCGATTGAATGAATTTCCAAATCTAATTGTTACACAAACGCTATCTAAAGCCTATGGTTTAGCAGGAATTCGCTTGGGAGTTTGTTATGCATCCGAAGAAATCATCATCGTTTTAAACAAAATTAAGCCCCCTTATAATGTTAATGAGTTAACACAAAAAGCGGCATTAGAAGCGTTGCGTAATAGTGAAGAAACGAAGGAAGAAGTTCGTGAGATTCTTTTGGAAAGAAATCAACTTTCGAATGATTTGTTAGAAGTTGAATATGTGGAAAAAGTATTCGAATCTGATGCAAATTTTCTTTTGGTGAAAGTAGATGATGCGAACTTACGCTACAATCAATTGATAGAGAAGGGGATTGTGGTTCGGAATAGGAGTAATCAAATTTTGTGTGAAAATTGTTTACGATTTACAATAGGGACAAAAGAGGAAAACAAAGAATTAATTAAAGTATTAAAAGAATTGAATTCACTTGTCATTCCTGCGAACCAGCCTGCGGCAGGCAGGAGTAGGAATCTCAGGAGATAAAAACTAAAATAATAAGATTCCTGCGAAAGCAGGAATGACAGACTTATGAGTAAGAAAGTATTATTTATAGACAGAGATGGTACCTTGGCCATAGAGCCACCGATAGATTATCAATTAGATAGTTTTGAAAAGTTAGAATTTTACCCAAAAGTATTTCAGTATTTGGGGAAGATAGCTAAAGAGTTGGATTACGAGTTGGTAATGGTGACCAATCAAGATGGTTTAGGAACAGATAGTTTTCCTGAAGAAACTTTCTGGCCTGTTCATAATTTTTTAGTCAAAACCTTTGAACAAGAAGGGATTGTCTTTAAGGAACAAATTATTGATCGAACTTTTGCTAAGGACAATGCACCTACCAGAAAGCCGAGAACAGGATTGTTAACACATTATTTTTCTGAAGAATATGATCTTGAAAATTCTTTTGTGATCGGTGACCGTATGACGGATATTGAGCTAGCAAAAAATTTAGGAGCTCAAGGTATTTTCATCAACGATAACAGCACAGCAGGAGATGAAGAGTTGACAATGGATAGGCCTAAGTTACAGGACTATATTGCTTTAGAAAGTAATGATTGGTCAGTGATCTATGAATTTTTAAAAGTACAGGATAGAACAGGAAGTATTGAAAGAAATACAAATGAAACCAAAATAAAAATTGATCTAAATTTAGATGGGACTGGAGAAAGCGATATTGCTACAGGGATTGCTTTTTTTGATCACATGCTAGATCAAATTGCACGCCATGGACAGTTGGATTTAGATATCAAGGTAGATGGTGATTTAGAAGTTGATGAACATCACACCATAGAAGATACAGCCATTGCTTTAGGAGAAGTGTTTGCTCAAACTCTTGGAAATAAATTAGGAATAGAGCGTTATGGTTTTTGCTTGCCAATGGATGATTGTTTTGCACAGGCTGCTATTGATTTTGGTGGACGAAACTGGTTGGTTTGGGAAGCTAATTTTAAACGTGAAATGGTTGGAAAAATGCCTACAGAAATGTTCTTTCATTTCTTTAAATCGTTTACTGATGGTGCCAGGTGCAATTTAAACATCAAAGCAGAAGGAACGAATGAGCACCACAAAATAGAGGCAATTTTTAAGGCCTTTGCTAAGGCGATTAAAATGGCTGTAAAAAGAGATGTAGAAAAGATGATTTTACCAAGTACTAAAGGCCTATTGTAAATGTCATTCCAACAGAACGAAGTGACGAGAAACCTCTATTAGATTTCTCACATTTAGCCTGTTTTGAGCGATCACGAAAGATTCGAAATGACAAACCAAATAAATAAACAATCATTTTCACGATAGTGGCAAAATAAAATGAAACTAGTAATTATAGACTACGGAGCAGGAAATATAAAGAGTATTCAATTTGCATTCAAGCGGTTGGGAATTGAAGCTATTTTATCTGATAATCCAGAAGAAATTAAAAAAGCAGATAAAGTTATCTTTCCAGGCGTTGGAGAAGCAAGCTCCGCTATGAAAAAACTGAAAGAATCGGGCTTAGATGAACTAATTCCTCAATTAAATCAGCCTGTTTTGGGAATTTGTTTAGGAATGCAATTGATGTGCAATTCAACAGAAGAAGGAGATACTGAAGGTTTGGGGATTTTTGATGTAGATGTGAAACGATTTTCCAATACGGTAAAAGTTCCGCAGATGGGTTGGAATGCGATTTCTAGCCTTAAATCGCCTTTATTTGATGGGATTAAGGAAAATGATTACATGTATTTGGTACACAGTTATTATGCTAAAAACTCTTCAGAATCCATAGCAAAAACGGATTACGAATTGGAATATGCTTCTGCACTTCAGAAAGATAATTTCTATGGAGTACAGTTTCACCCTGAAAAGAGTGGAAAATCTGGGGAGAAAATTTTACAGAATTTTTTAAACCTATAAAAGAATGAATCAAGGCTAAAAAACGAATTTCTCAATTCTTACAAATGGATTAGAGTAAAAAGATATGTTGATGGTGAAAGTTTGACCTAGGAAGAAAGATATAAAAGATCAGAGCAACACCATCTATAGGAAACAAATTTCCTAATTAGGAAAATAAGAGAGATTATAAAAAAACTGAATAGCACAATGTCATTCCGAGTGAAGGATGAGGAGGAGTCTAAATGATAGATTTCTCAATCGCTTTAAAGCTCATTTCGAAATGACATAATAATAAAACCAAACTCAAAAGAAAGAGCTTTCATGTTGTGGTAGACATAACTCCAAGCTTCTAACATCATACTTTTAAATTAAATATGAGAATCATACCAGCCATAGATATTATAGAAGGAAAATGTGTTCGTCTGACAAAAGGCAATTATGACACAAAAAAAATATACAATGAGAATCCAGTTGAAGTAGCCAAAGAATTTCAGGGTGCAGGAATTCAATACTTACATGTGGTAGATTTAGATGGAGCAAAAGCGAGTCATATCGTTAACTATAAAGTATTGGAACAGATTGCTGCTAAAACCAGTTTAAAGATTGATTTTGGAGGTGGTTTGAAATCAGATGAAGATTTAAAAATTGCTTTTGAATCTGGAGCCAATCAAATTACTGGAGGTAGTATTGCGGTAAAGAATCCGACCGTATTTGAAAGTTGGATATCAAAATTCGGATCAGTGAAGATTATTTTAGGAGCAGATTGTCACAATGAAAAGATTGCTATTTCTGGTTGGCAAGAAGAATCCAATTTGGAAGTTATTCCATTTATTCAGGATTATCAATCCAAAGGAATCAATTACGTGATCTGTACAGATATCTCTAAAGATGGGATGTTACAAGGACCCTCTTTTGATTTGTATGAAAGAATTTTAAAGAAATCCCACGAGGTTAAATTGATTGCTTCGGGTGGTATTTCCACATTTGAAGAACTGCCAAAACTCGCTGAGTTAGGCTGCGAAGGAGTCATCATTGGGAAAGCTATTTATGAGAATAAAATTAGTTTGAAAGAATTGGAGCAATATATAATTAAAAAATAGATTCCTGCCCCCGCCTGCCGCAGGCTGGTTCGCAGGAATGACAAAGTCATGTTAACAAAAAGAATCATACCTTGTTTAGATATTAAAAATGGACGTACTGTAAAAGGCGTCAATTTTGTGAACCTAAGAGATGCGGGTGATCCTGTAGAATTAGCTAAACAATACGCAGAAGTAGGAGCAGATGAACTGGTATTCCTAGATATTTCTGCTACGCTAGAAGGGCGAAAAACCATGAGAGAAATGGTTTTAAAAGTGGCAGAACAGGTGAATATTCCATTTACCGTTGGTGGAGGGATTTCTTCTGTTGAAGATGTAGACGTACTATTGAAATGCGGAGCAGATAAAATATCCATCAATTCATCGGCAATAAAAAGACCTGAATTAATTAATGAACTCTCGCAGAAATTTGGGAGTCAGTGTGTAGTGGTGGCTATTGATGCAAAGCAAATAGATGGAAACTGGTTTGTTCATTTGGCAGGGGGAACTATTCCAACGGATTTAGATTTATTCGAATGGTCAAAAGAAGTGGAACAACGTGGTGCTGGAGAAATTCTATTTACTTCCATGGATCATGATGGGACCAAAGCTGGATTTGCCAATGAAGCATTGGCAAAGTTATCTGATCTCGTAAATATTCCAATCATTGCTTCTGGAGGTGCAGGATCAGTAGAACATTTTGTCGATACGTTTAAAGAAGGAAAATCTGATGCAGCTTTAGCTGCTAGTGTTTTTCACTTTGGAGAAATTCCCATTCCAGAATTAAAAAGAGAATTAAAAAATAACAATATAGAAGTGCGACTTTAGCTGTCTTTACGAGGAATGTAATGACGAAGTAATCTTTTAAAGATTGCCACAGCAAATGAATTTGCTTCGCAATGACAATAATATGAAAATAGATTTCAACAAGAATAGTGATGGTTTAGTGCCAGCAATCATTCAAGATGCAGAAACAAAGAATGTATTGATGTTAGGTTATATGAATCAAGAAGCCTATGAAAAAACGAAAGAAACTCAAAAAGTGACTTTTTTCAGCAGAACGAAAAATCGATTGTGGACAAAAGGAGAGGAGAGTGGTAATTTTCTTGAGCTAGTCGATTTGAAATTGGATTGTGACAATGATACTTTGTTAGTTTTTGTAAATCCAATAGGACCTACTTGTCATACAGGAACTGATACATGCTGGAATGGATCAAATGATGAATCGTATGGGTTTTTATCTAAATTAGAAGACACCATTGCTGAACGGGTTGCTATTTCAAAAATAGACCCCGATTTACGTCAGGATGCCAAAAAGAGCTATGTGGTTTCTCTTTTTGATAAAGGAATCAACAAAGTGGCGCAGAAAGTAGGAGAAGAAGCTGTAGAAGTAGTCATTGAAGCAAAAGATAACAACGATGAGCTGTTTTTAAATGAAAGTGCCGATTTGTTATTCCATTATTTGATGCTATTGCAAGCCAAAGGATTTAAGTTGAAAGATGTGGTAAATATTTTGAGATCGAGAGAAAAGTAATTTTATTGGCAACACAAAAGGTTTAATACCCTGAGTCTTGGGGCAAGATTAATATGTTGATAATAAAAAGAAAGTGAATAGCAGAGCTATAATCCCTAAAGTGTACTATTTTTCCCACCACACCACAAAAAGCTTTAGGATTTCACCATTTGCTTGCTTGACCCAACAAAGTGGTGCAGATTTCTTATTATGAAACTCTTGAATACGAATTTTTGTTTTATCAAAATTCAACCAATCTACTCGTTCATGTGGAGAAATAATCCAATCTAACTTTTTAGGGAGATAAAACTTGCAGTTTTGAAAATCATTCAACTGATTTTTATAAATGTAATACCCTGTGAGACATTCTTGATTTAAAAAGGGAAAATCAATATGCTGTTTGTAAGGAATAAATAACTGAGCCTTAAAATATGTACACTGTTGAATGCAATTGGCTTCTAAATTTAGACTCTCTAATAAATGCCGACATACTTGAGTGTAAATTAATGGGAATTGTTTTTCTCTGATTTTGTTGAGCTTTAACAAAAGGCTATCTCTTCGATTTGGTCCGATCCAATGTTCAAGAAAACGAGTACCTACAGTCGGATCGTACAAATAGAATTTATAAGCGACCTCTAAGTGAATGGGTTGATTGTCTTTAAATAGTATGCTGTCGATCTCGCCAAGAATAATTTTATTGTGGATGATTTGAATATTCTCATCGATTATTTGAATATTCTTTTGTTGTTGTAGTTGATAAGACACCAATCTCTCTATGTAGTTTCCTAGTCGAGTAGAATCTTCAATTTTTACATCTATCGATTGACTGAAGTCAGTAATCTTAAATTGTTCTAAACCTAAAAGCTCATTATTCCATAAAAAAGGAGTGTTTTGAAATCCTAAAAAGCGTTGTTGAGTTAAATTCATAATTGTTAAAGTGGCTGAGGTGTTAAGAAGAGCCTGTCGAAGCCACCAAAAATAATCCATTAGGCATTGAAGCTGCTTCGTCAACAGCCTGCTCGCTAGGCAGTTCAAACTGTGCTCCAAAAATGACAATTAAATTTAGTGAAAATTCGTAAATTCATCCTTCCAAATACAGAATCATGCAATTCTCAACATCTAGCTTACACTTTTTAAAAGACCTACAAAAAAACAACAATAGGGATTGGTTTGCTGAGCACAAACCAAAATTTACAGAAGCTCAAAACAATGCCAAAGAGTTGTATGCTGGTATTCGAGATAATCTGGAGAAGCATGATGAAATAGAAAAATTTAAACTTTTTAGAATCTACAGAGACGTCCGTTTTTCAAAAGATAAAACCCCTTACAAGGCTCATTTTGCAGGATCGTTTTCGCGCTTAGGAAAGCATTTGAGAGGAGGGTATTATTTGCGGATTCGACCTGGAGAAAGTTTCTTAGCTGGAGGCTTCTGGGAACCCAACAAAGAAGATCTGCTTCGAATTAGAAAAGAAATTGAAGTGGATGCTACTGAGATTCGAGATATTTTAACGGATAAGAATTTCATAAAATATTTTGGAGGTAAGTTTGAAGGAGAGGAGTTAAAAACTGCTCCTAGGGGATTTGATAAAGAACATCCTGATGTAGATTTGCTACGCAAGAAAGGTTTTATTGCAGTGCGAAGCTTTACAGATAAGGAAGTTTTGGATCCAGGTTTTATTAACGAAGTGGACCAGTCTTTTCAAGCTTTACGACCTTTCTTTGATTTGTTTAGTGATATACTCACTACCAACTTGAATGGCGAGAGCCTTATTTAGACCAACTTTTTGGAAGTTCTAAATTTTGGATTTAAATGTTTTATTTCTAGTTATTAGAACTTACAAAGCATCATCTATTTAGGGCTATAAATGGCACAAGGAATAATCATTTCTTCCAATGAGACACCCCCATGCTGGTAGGTGTTTTTGTAATACTTTACATAGTGATTGTAGTTATTGGGGTAAGCAAAGAAAAGATCTTCCTTTGCGAAGATAAAAGGACTATTGAAGGTAATACTTGGCAAAAAGATGTCTTTCGGATTTTTCACTGCATATACATCTTTTCCTTCATAGCTTAGACTTCTACCTGTTTTATATCGCAGGTTTGAACTAATGTTTTTATCGCCAATCACTTTTGAAGGATGATGACAGTTAATAGTCCCATGATCAGTAGTAATGATTAACTTTTGCCCTAGAAGCTGTGCCTTCTGAATGATTTCAAACAAAGGAGAGTTTTTGAACCAACTGAGCGTCAAAGATCGATAAGCTTTGTCATCTCCTGCTAACTCCTTTATAACTTCCATTTCAGTTTTAGAATGAGATAGCATATCCACAAAATTATAGACGATGGTTGTTAAATTGTTTTGTTTGGTAGCATTGTAGTTTAAGGCCAAGTCTTTACCATCTTTTAAAGAGGTTATCTTGTAATATTCATGGTCAATATTTAACCCTAATCTTTTTATTTGTTTATTTAGAAACTCAAATTCATAAAGGTTTTTTCCCCCTTCATCCGTATCATTTTTCCATAGATTTGGATGACACTTTTCCATTTCTGAAGGCATTAAACCCGAAAAAATAGCATTTCTTGCATACTGCGTAGCAGTAGGTAAAATGCTAAAATAGGAGTGTTCAACATCTTTTTTGTAATGCAAATTGATCAAGGGTTCCAGAACGCGATATTGATCGTAACGTAAATTATCAATCACAATCCATAAGAGACTCTGATTAACTTTCAATTCTGGAGCTACATAATTTTTAAATAATGTATGTGAAAAAGTAGGTTTATCTTCTGATATCAATCGATCTTGATAATCCTTTTTTATAAACTTAAAAAATAAGTTGTTCGCTTCAGATTTTTGACTCTCAAGAATTTCAAGCATACCCGAATCATTAATGTTTTCAAGTTCTAACTCCCAGTGAATTAGTTTTTTATACAGTTCAATCCATTCAGAATAGGAATTAACCATAGCTAAATCCATAGAAATTTTTCGGAACTCTTGCTGATAGCTGGAAGTTGTCTTTTCTGAAACCAATCTTGAATGATCCAAATTTTTCTTGAGAGTTAATAAAATTTGATTGGGATTTACAGGCTTTATAAGATAGTCAGAGATTTTAGATCCAATAGCCTCCTCCATAATATATTCTTCTTCACTTTTGGTGATCATAACCACTGGAAGGTTTGGTTTTTTTAATTTAATCTCCGACAAAGTCTCTAAACCAGTAATACCGGGCATATTTTCATCCAGAAAGACAATGTCAAAATTTTGCTCATCGACCAAATCAATTGCATCAGTACCATTTGTACAAGTGCTCACCTGATAGTTTTTTTTGTCTAAAAATAAAATATGAGGTTTTAACAAATCAATCTCATCATCTACCCAAAGAATGTGTATTTTGTTCATAGAAAAGGTTTCTAATTGAACGATAAAAATATCCAAATCTTATAGGAACTATAGAAATCTCATTAGAAAGATATTCACAATAAAAAAGATACCTTTGTGAAATAATAAATGAAGCTATAATTTGAAAACGACTTCAACCAACAAATTAAAAATCTTTAATGATCCCGTCTACGGATTTATAAGGATTCCAAACAGTCTTGTTTTTGACATCATAGAGCATAGATATTTTCAAAGATTGAGAAGAATTTCTCAAATGGGACTATCTAATATTGTATATCCTGGAGCCAATCACACTCGCTTTCATCATGCTATTGGATGCTTGGAATTGATGCAAAAGACTGTCCGAGTATTAAGAATGAAAGGAATTGAAATTTCTGAAGAGGAAGAAACGGCCCTTTGTATAGCAATCTTACTACATGATATAGGGCATGGTGCTTTTTCTCATGCATTAGAGCATAGTATCGTTGAAGGTATTACCCATGAAGAAATTTCCCTAAAGTACATGAACAAACTTAATGATGAATTTGGAGGCTGTTTGGATTTGACTATTCAAGTATTTACAGACGCGTATCCGAGAAGGTTTCTACATCAATTAATATCTAGTCAGTTGGATATAGATCGGTTAGATTACTTGAAGAGAGATAGTTTTTTTACTGGAGTAGCAGAAGGAAACATAAGTTCAGATCGATTAATAGCGATGATGAATGTTGTGGATGATGAGTTAGTTATTGAGAAAAAAGGAATTTATTCTGTAGAAAAGTTTTTGATTGCTAGAAGATTAATGTACTGGCAAGTGTATTTGCACAAAACAGGTTTGGTCGCTGAAAATATGTTGGTAAAAGTCTTGATGAGGGCAAAAGAACTAGCAGATAGAAAAGAAGAAGTTTTTGGTTCAAAAGCATTAACATTTTTCCTGTATAATAAAATAGATCATAAAAACTTTGATAATCACGTCCTAGAAGTGTTTTCTAGATTAGATGATTATGATCTACTCTTAGCAATTAAAGAATGGACTCAACACCCAGATAAAGTATTGTCTAAATTATCTACAATGATTGTTAATAGGGAGTTATTAAGGATAGAAATGAATGATAAAAAGATATCGAATACATACTATGCTGAAGCTCTAGAAAAAGTTAGTGAGGAATTCCATATTGACAAAAAAGAAGCAGAATATTTTGTTTTTACAGGTCAAATATCAAATCAAGCTTACAATAAAAAACAGCCTATTAAGATTTTAAATAAGAAAGGAAAATTGAAAGACATTGTAAAAGCATCTGATCAATTGAATTTACAAGCGCTTTCTAAACCTGTTACTAAGCATTTTCTCTGCTATCCTAAAAAAATCTAATTAGTGCAATCTTAAGTTTTTTTATACTTTTGCCATTGATGAAATTTACAGCAAAACAAATCGCTCATATCTTAGAAGGAGATATTGTTGGAAATCCTGATGTTGAGGTCTCAAAGCTTTCTAAAATTGAAGAAGGCAAAGAAGGGTCCCTTACATTTTTATCGAATCCCAAATACAATCCATATCTATATACAACAAAAGCGTCTATTACTATTGTAAATAAAAGTTTGGAATTGGAAAAAGAAGTGTCATCAACACTTATAAAAGTTGATGATGCCTACAAATCATTTTCGAAGCTTTTAGAATTTTACAATCAGGTAAAGAATAATAAGCAAGGTAGAGAAGAACCTCATTATATTTCTAGCTCAGCTACTATTGGTAGTGATGAATACATAGGTGCCTTTGCATACATTGGAGAGAATGTTAAAATAGGAAATAACACAAAAATTTACCCCAATGTTTATATAGGTGATAATGTAGTTATAGGTGATAACTGTGTATTATTTTCAGGAGTTAAAATATATTCAGAAACTGAAATTGGAAGTAATTGTGTCATTCATTCAGGGGCAATTATTGGTTCTGATGGTTTCGGTTTTGCTCCAGACGAAAAAGGCGAGTTTAAGAAGATTCCTCAAACTGGAAATGTGATCATAGAAGACAACGTTGATATTGGATCTGGTTCCACTATAGACAGAGCTACTTTAGGATCTACAGTGATTAGAAAAGGAGTAAAACTTGATAATCAGATTCAAATAGCCCACAACGTAGAGATTGGTAAGAATACAGTTATCGCAGCGCAAACAGGTATAGCAGGATCTACCAAAGTGGGAGAGAATTGTTTGATTGGAGGTCAAGTAGGGATTTCTGGACACCTAACATTAGGTAACAACTTAAAAATTCAGGCTCAATCTGGTATCTCCAAAAATTTGAAAGATGGAGAAGTTGTTCAGGGCTCTCCAGCATTTCATTATCCAGATTACAACAAATCGTATGTGTATTTTAGAAATTTACCTAAAATGGCACAACAAATCAATAAACTAGAAAAAGAGCTAAATACTCAAAACATTGATGATGAGTAACAAACAAAAAACAATACAGAACGAGATAAGTTTATCAGGTGTAGGATTACATACTGGTAACAATGTTACATTAACTTTTAAACCTGCTCCTGTGAATCATGGATTTGCTTTCGTAAGAGTAGATTTAGAGGGCACTCCTACAATTGAAGCTAAGGCTGAATATGTAGTCAATACACAAAGAGGAACCAATATCGAAAAAAATGGCGTTATGGTTCAAACTTCTGAACATGTGTTAGCTGCCGCAGTAGGGTTAGGAGTAGATAACTTATTAATTGAAATAGATGCTTCTGAACCTCCTATTATGGATGGGTCTTCAAAATTCTTTGTAGAAGCATTAGAAAGCGCAGGGATTCAGGAACAAGATGCTGATGTTGAGGAATATGTAGTGAAAGAAATCATTTCTTACAAAGATGATGTAACTGGAAGTGAAATTATTTTAATGCCCTCAGATGAATATCAGGTAACCGCTATGGTTGACTTTGGAACAAAGATATTGGGAACTCAGAATGCAACTTTAGAGCATATCCCAGATTTCAAAGAAGAAATTGCTGCGGCAAGAACTTTTAGTTTCTTACATGAAATAGAAATGTTACTAGAGAATGATTTAATCAAAGGAGGTGATTTAAACAACGCTATAGTTTATGTAGATAAGGAGTTATCTGAGACTACTATGACTAAGCTTAAGAAAGCATTCAAAAAAGACGATATCAAAGTAAAGCCAAATGGAATTCTAGACAACTTAAACTTGCATTGGGCAAATGAAGCAGCGAGACACAAATTACTAGATGTTATTGGTGATTTAGCTTTAGTGGGAACTAAGATCAAAGGGAAGGTTATTGCAAACAAGCCAGGGCATTTGGTAAATACTCAGTTTGCTAAGAAACTGGCAAAAATTATCAAAACAGAAAAAAGGAACAATGTACCTCAATTTGATCTGTCTGAAGCACCATTGATGGATATTCACCAAATCATGAATATTCTTCCACATAGACCTCCATTTTTGCTAGTAGATAGAATTTTGGAACTTAGTGAAAGGCACGTTGTAGGGATGAAAAATGTAACCATGAACGAAGATTTCTTTGTTGGACATTTTCCTGGAGCACCTGTAATGCCAGGAGTTTTACAAGTAGAAGCCATGGCGCAATGTGGAGGTATTTTAGTTTTAAGCACTGTGCCAGACCCTGAGAATTACTTGACATATTTCATGAAAATAGATAGTGTTAAGTTCAAACAAAAAGTGTTGCCTGGAGATACTTTAATTTTTAAATGTGAGCTATTAACACCCATACGAAGAGGAATCGCTCAAATGCAGGCTTACGGTTATGCAAACAACAAATTAGTTGTTGAAGCAGAATTGATGGCTCAGATATCTAAACGAAAATAAAATGAATCAACCCTTAGCATACGTACATCCACAGGCTAAAATTGCAAGAAATGTGGTCATTGAGCCTTTTACAACCATTCATGCAAATGTAGTTATAGGTTCTGGCACATGGATTGGATCCAATGTAACCATTATGGAAGGAGCCAGAATAGGAAAAAATTGTAGAATTTTTCCTGGTGCAGTAATTTCCGCCATTCCTCAAGATTTAAAGTTTGATGATGAAGACTCAACAGTGATCATTGGCGATAATACAACTATCCGTGAGTGTGTGACAATTAACAGAGGAACTATGGACAGGATGAAAACTGAGATAGGGAAAAACTGTTTAATTATGGCATACTGTCATATTGCTCATGATTGTATTGTAGGAGATAACTGTATATTCTCTAACAATTCTACACTTGCAGGTCACGTAACAGTAGGAAGCAATGTGGTATTAGCAGGTATGGTAGCAGTACATCAATTCGCCTCTGTAGGAAAACATGCTTTTGTTACTGGGGGGTCTTTGGTAAGAAAAGACGTGCCTCCTTACGTTAAAGCGGCTCGTGAACCTTTATCGTATGTTGGAATTAACTCAGTTGGTTTGCGTAGAAGAGGGTTCACAACGGAGAAGATACGTGAGGTTCAAGATATATATAGAATACTTTTCCAGAGAAACTATAATAATTCACAAGCAATAGAAATTATTGAAGCAGAAATGGAAGCAACACCAGAAAGAGACGAAATCATCCAGTTCATTAAAGATTCTCATAGAGGAATTATGAAAGGATATTACAAAACAAGTTAATCAAATAATATGGCAACTACCTCAGATATTAAAAAAGGATTGTGCATCAAATACAATCATGATATTTATAAAATTATTGAATTCTTACATGTAAAGCCAGGGAAAGGACCTGCTTTTGTAAGAACTAAACTAAAAAGCGTAACTTCTGGTAAAGTAATTGACAATACGTTCTCAGCTGGGCATAAAATTGAGGATGTGAGAGTTGAAACCCATAAATTTCAATATTTATACAATGAAGGCGATACCTTTCATTTTATGAATACAGATGATTACAACCAAATTTCTCTTCAGAAAAGCACGCTAGATTCACCCGATTTAATGAAAGAAGGAGAGGTGGTAACAGTACTTATTAATACGGAAGACAACCTACCTTTATCTGTTGAAATGCCTTCTCATGTAATTTTAGAAGTTACCCATACTGAGCCAGGTGTGAAAGGAAATACAGCAACAAACGCTACAAAACCTGCCACTGTAGAGACAGGAGCTAGAATCAATGTACCTTTATTCATTAATGAAGGAGATAAAATTAAAATTGATACTGAAAAAGGAGCTTATACTGAAAGAATCAAAGAATAGATGCCTGGAAAGTCTCTTGATACCATTAACAAAACCGAACGCGAATACTGGGATGAAAACAAATTAGAACGTTCTAGTATCAAAAGATTGAGACGACATGCTTTTCATTTTTCTTATAAAAGACAAGAGAAAATTTTAAATAAAATTATCCGTAAAACTTTTGAAGGAAAGGAATTATTAGAATTAGGTTCTCATGAATGGCTTAGTTGGGTGAAAGGCCGAGTAAAGCCAAAAAAAATCACATGTATTAATATATCACAAGTTGAACTCGACAAAGGAATTAAGAATGTGAAAGAATTACCTTTTGAGATAGAGTTTCATCTTATGGATGCTAATGAATTGATCTTTGAAGATGAAAGCTTTGATGTCGTTTACGGTGGGGCTATTCTTCATCACTTAGATATAGAAAAAACAATGAATCATGTTTATCGTGTTCTAAAACCAGGAGGGTTCATTCTTTTTTTGGAGCCTATGAATATAAATCCTATCTACAAGATTTACAGAAAAATGAATCCTAAGGAGAGGACTCCAGATGAACATGCTTTAGTAGGTACAGATTTTAAGATTATAAAAAAGAAGTTTACATTCAGTCATGAATTTTTCGATTTTATGAGTGTTTTCTTTGGGTTTATCTCTTTAAAGATTTTTGGAGATAAGAAGTATGGAAACATCATTAATAGATTTGGATTTGCTTTGGATGTAGTAATTTCAAAAATTCCTTTTCTGTATGTTCTCTTCGCAAGGGTTATCATATACGGACAAAAGAGATAATGTAAATGAAGTTTACGCAAACACAAACTCTTAAACAGATCGCTGAACTAATTCATACGGATTATGTAGGTGATGATAATTTTCCTGTAAAGGGAATTAATGAAATCCATGTTGTTGAGCCAGGTGATATTGTCTTTGTCGATCACCCAAAATATTATGAAAAAGCATTAAACTCAGCTGCTACGATTATTCTAATTAACAAAGAAGTAGAGTGCCCAGAGGGGAAAGCTTTGTTGATTTCCGATGATCCATTTCGAGATTTTAATAAGATTACGAAACATTTTAATCCTTTTATTGCGGCTACATCTTCCATTTCTGACTCTGCCAATATAGGAACTGGGACTATTATTCAACCTAATGTTTTTATTGGAAATAATGTATCCATAGGAAAAAACTGTTTGATTCACCCCAATGTTACAATTTATGATGGCACAGTTATAGGCGACGATGTAGTCATTCATGGAAATACCGTGTTAGGAGCAGATGCATTCTACTATAAAAATAGACCAGAAGGATTTGATCAGTTAATTTCAGGTGGGAGAGTCGTTATAAAAGATAATGTTCACATAGGTGCCTCTTGTACAATTGACAGAGGTGTAACTGGTGATACTACTATTGGTATAGGAACTAAGCTGGACAATCAGGTACATGTAGGACATGATACAGTGATAGGAAAAAAATGCTTGATTGCTTCACAAACTGGAATTGCTGGCTGTGTGGTCATTGAAGATGAAGTAACACTTTGGGGACAAGTAGGGACCACAAGTGGCATTACTATAGGAAAAGGAGCTGTTATTCTGGGGCAAACGGGAGTTACAAAATCTGTGTCAGGAGGGAAAACATACTTCGGTACTCCCATTTCAGAATCTAGAGATAAATTAAAAGAAATGGCAAATATCAAAAGATTGTTAAGCGACGAAAAGAAAGACTAATTTTCCTTTTTTAGCATTCAACAAAGAAGTATTTTTGCAAGCAATTAATAAGAAACAAAAATAAACCATGAGCGTTTTAGTAAATAAAGATTCAAAAATTATTGTACAAGGTTTTACGGGGAGTGAAGGTACTTTCCATGCAGGTCAAATGATTGACTATGGAACCAATGTTGTAGGTGGTGTAACTCCAGGTAAAGGAGGACAAGAGCACTTAGGAAAGCCTGTATTCAATACAGTAAAAGAATCTGTAGATAAAGTGGGAGCTGATACTTCTATCATCTTTGTACCACCTGCATTTGCTGCTGATGCTATCATGGAATCTGCTGATGCTGGGATCAAAGTAATTATTTGTATTACAGAAGGAATCCCTACAGCTGATATGGTAAAAGTAAAATCTTACATAGAAGACAAAGATTGTACTCTAGTAGGTCCTAACTGTCCAGGTGTGATTACACCAGAAGAGGCGAAAGTAGGTATCATGCCAGGATTCATCTTTAAAAAAGGGAGAGTAGGAATTGTTTCTAAATCGGGAACATTAACCTATGAGGCTGCTGACCAAGTTGTAAAGCAAGGTTTTGGAATTACTACTGCTATTGGTATTGGAGGAGATCCAATTATTGGAACCACAACAAAAGAGGCTGTTGAACTGTTAATGAATGACGATGAAACAGAAGCAATTGTGATGATAGGAGAGATCGGTGGTCAATTAGAAGCTGAGGCTGCGAAATGGATCAAAGCTGATGGTAATAGAAAACCTGTAGTTGGTTTTATTGCTGGGCAGACTGCACCTGCTGGTAGAACAATGGGACATGCTGGAGCGATTGTAGGAGGAGCAGATGATACTGCTCAAGCCAAAATGAAAATCTTAGCAGAAAACGGAATTCATGTTGTTGAATCACCAGCAAAGATTGGCGAAATGGTTGCTAGTGTATTAAACTAATATTTAGTGTCATTACGATTCCTACTGCAAATAGGAAGAAGTAATTTCTTTTATGAAGATTGCTTCACTTAGTTCGCAATGACAGAAACAATAAAATTCCCGTAAAACTGCGGGAATTTTTAGTTCAAAAAAGAAAAATTATATTTGACAATCAACTAATTGTAATTATATGAAATTATTAGAAAACAAAAATGCCATTATTACCGGAGCAACAAGAGGTATTGGTAGAGGAATCGCTATAGAGTTTGCAAAACAAGGAGCTAATGTAGCATTTACTTACAGTTCTTCCGTTGATGCTGCAAAGTCTCTAGAAGATGAGTTAAATAGTTTGGGAGTAAAAGCAAAAGGATACCAATCCAATGCTGCTGAGTTCGATACTGCTCAAGAATTGGCAAAAAGCGTTTTAGAAGAATTTGGATCTATTGATGTTTTAATCAACAATGCTGGAATTACCAGAGACAACCTATTAATGAGGATTTCAGAAGACGATTTTGATAAGGTAATTGAAGTAAACTTAAAGTCAGTCTTTAACCTTACCAAGGCAGTGATTAGACCTATGATGAAACAAAGAGGTGGATCTATTATAAATATGAGTTCTGTGGTAGGATTGAAAGGAAATGCTGGACAAGCAAATTATGCTGCTTCTAAAGCAGGAATTATTGGATTTTCTAAATCGGTAGCTTTAGAATTAGGCTCTAGAAATATTCGTAGCAATGTCATTGCACCTGGATTTATTGAGACAGAAATGACAGCGAAATTAGACGAAGCTGTTGTGAAAGGTTGGACAGATTCTATTCCTTTAAAAAGAGGGGGAAGGCCTGAAGATATTGCCAATGCATGTGTGTTTTTAGCATCAGATATGAGTAGCTACATAACAGGACAAACATTAAGTGTAGATGGAGGAATGTTGACTTAAGAAAACATTAACATAAATTCAAAAAAACTAGGTTGATTTCAAACCTAGGTTTTTCTTTTTTAAGATTGTTCTTGCTATCTTTCGCTTAAATAAAATTCTTTGGATAACATAACAATCATATTTATTGTTCTAAGTCTAGCGATAAGTGTTGGTATTGCATATTTTCAATACTATTTTAAATCTAAGAGAATAGGTAAAGTAACTCTTTTCTTATTTGTACTTCGTAGTCTTGTATTCTTTTCCCTTTTCCTTTTATTGATCAATCCATCTATAGAATCTAAAGTATATAAAAGTGAAAAGCCAGTACTACAAGTCTTAACAGACAATTCCAAATCAACAGGCTTTCTAAAGCAAGATGGTCTTGCAAAGAGCATCCTAAATTATTTCAGGAAAAACAGCATCCTAAACAATCGTTTCAACATCAATTACTATACATTTGGAAACAATCTTCTTCTCAATGATTCAACTTCTTTTGATGAATCTCAAACAAATATTTACAATGCTCTCAAATTAGCCAATGATTTAGATAAGAATAATAATGGAGCTATTGTTCTACTGTCAGATGGAAATCAAACTGTAGGAAATGATTATGAGTATGTAAATTCAAAAAAAGAGATATATCCAATCATACTAGGAGATACTACTCAATATGAAGATGTAAGTATCTCACAATTAAACGTAAATAGATATAGCTTTTTAAAGAATCAGTTTCCGTTGGAAGCATTTGTCTTATACCAAGGTTCTAATGATGTTAGAGCAAGATTCACTATAGAAAACAGAGGAAAGGTTGTTTTTAGTAAGACACTAGCTTTAAATAAAAATAAAACTACCCAACGCATTCAAGCGAATATTCTTTCAGATCGTGAAGGAGTTAATTTTTATACAGCTAAAATTCAGTATTTAGCGAATGAAAAAAATAGAATTAACAATGTCCGTGAGTTTTCTATGGAGGTGATTGATAAACAAAGTAAAATTCTTTTGTTGAGTTCTATTAATCATCCCGATTTAGGAGCATTGAAAAAATCGATAGAAACTGATAAACAGAGAAAAGTTGATATTAAGCTCATTAATTCAGAGGAGATTCAATTAAATGATTATCAATTGCTAATTCTTTATCAACCAAATTTTGAGTTCCAAGAAGTTCTTAGTATAATCCAAAAAAACAAAATCAATGCAGTTATTATAACAGGCACTAAAACTGATTGGAGGTTTTTAAACACTCAAAATTTAGGGATTACTAAAAACAGCATAGATCAATCCGAACAATTTGAAGCGAAACACAATCCTGGCTATTTGGTTTTTTCGCAGAAGAATATTGGTTTTGAGAGTTTTCCGCCACTCACAGACAAATTTGGACAGGTAAAAGTAGCTATACCACATCAAATTCTTTTGTATCAAAGTGTTAATGGATTTTCATCTCAAGAGCCACTTTTGTTTTCTGTGAATGAAAACAATCATAAGAAAGTATTCTTACTTGGTGAAGGACTCTGGAAATGGCGATCTGCTAGTTTTTTAAATACGAATTCATTTACTGATTTCGATACTTTTATAGGCAGTTTAACACAATACTCAAGCTCAAAGAAAATTCGAAATCGATTGGATGTAGACCTTGAGAGAACTTACAACGCAAATGAAAAAATAAGAATCAATGCATTCTATGTCAATGAAAATTATGAGTTTGATGATAGAGCTACATTATTGCTAACCTTAAAGAATAAAGAAACTAATAAAACGACCTCATTTCCTTTTTCATTGGTAAAAAACTCTTACGAGTTAACCATTGAAGCACTTTCTTCTGGTGAATATGAATACACTGTTACGGTACAAAATCAAAATATTTCGAGAAAAGGAATACTGAAAGTAAACAATTTCAGTATTGAAGAACAGTTTATCAATCCCAACAAAGATAAGTTGAGTCGATTGGCAGATAACTCATCTGGTAAAACATTTTATGGAAGTAATTACGAAGAGATTATTAATGATCTACTAGAAAACAAAAAGTATGTTATTATTCAAAAAGAAATTACAAAGAACATTTCCATTATCGATTGGTATTGGCTTTTACTTTTTATATCTGGATTGTTAGCTATAGAATGGTTTGTTAGAAAATATCACGGAAAAATATAGCAATGAAATTTCATACAAGAAAATGGGTTAAACCCGAGGATTTGAACCCTAATAGAACACTTTTTGGAGGAAGGCTACTTCAATGGATCGACGAAGAAGTTGCCCTATATGCAATTATTCAATTAGAAATACCACGAACCGTCACAAAGTATATGTCAGAAATTGATTTTGTGAGTTCTGCAAAAGAAGGTGATATCATTGAAATTGGAATTGAAGTTATTGCTTTTGGAAACTCATCAATTACTTTAAGGAGTGAGGTTCGTAATAAGTTAACTCAGAAAACAATTATAGAGATTGATAAAATAATTATGGTGAGTTTAGACGAGGAGGGAAAGCCTATGAAACATGGAAAAACAAAAGTAGAATACGTTTCAGATAGTTTGAAGTAATAACAGAATACTACTGGTGCAGCTTTTACTTTTATCGTACCTTTGTTTCTAATCAAATAAAAATAAAATGTCTAATAATCAAGTTGAGTTAAAATTCCCAAAAGGAGGGGTTTTTACAATCGTCATATTAATCGTGATTGTGGTGTTTATCTTCAAATCTGCAGTTACTATAGGTTCTGGTCAAGCTGGAGTTTTATACAAGACCTTCGGAGGTGGAGTTGTTACAGATACCCCAGCATTAGGTGAAGGGTTTCATATTGTAGCTCCATGGAATAAGGTTTATATCTACGAGGTAAGGCGTCAAGAAATCTTTGAAAAAATGAAAGTATTATCTTCTAATGGATTGGATATTCAGTTAGATGCTTCTGCTTGGTATAAACCTGCTGTAAATGATTTGGGAAAATTACATCAAGAAATTGGTGAAGACTACCTAAATAGAATCATACTTCCAACCATTCGTTCTGCAGCTAGGAGTGTCGTGGGAAGGTATACACCTGAACAATTGTATTCCAGCAAACGAGATGCTATTCAAAAAGAAATATTTGAAGAGACAAAGAAGATAGTTAACAATCAATACATTGTTTTAGATGAAATTTTAGTGCGCGATGTAACATTGCCACCAACAATTAAAGACGCAATTGAACGTAAGTTAAAACAAGAGCAAGAGTCTTTAGAATACGAGTTTCGATTGGCTAAAGCTAAGAAGGAAGCAGAAAGACAAAGAATTGAAGCGAAAGGAAAAGCGGATGCGAATAGAATTTTAAGTGCTTCGCTTACCGATAAAATCCTTCAAGATAAAGGAATAGAAGCAACTTTAAAACTGTCTGAATCTAACAACAGTAAAGTAGTGGTAATAGGCTCTGGAAAAGATGGTTTACCTATCATACTTGGAAATCAATAGAAAGATATAATTCTAAACAATAGAAAAATCCGATCGGCATACGATCGGATTTTTTATTTCTTAAAGTTGTGTTAAACAAAAAGATTCATGTAACGAAAAACTATTGTAGCCGTCTGATAGATATACTCCTAAAGAAGAAGAATACTTTAGTTAGTAAATTTAGTTAGTTTTTAATAGTTGTAAAAAGGTCGAGCTTAGCTTGGCCTTTTTTTAGTTTCTTTTTAGTTTCTATTTTTTTCTGGAAGCCTACTACGTTCTATTTTTCCTTTTTTAAGTGCTTTGTAGTTTTCATAGCAATCGAGAACAGCTTCAATCATCTGTAAATCACTAGCTTTTTTAATGAAATATTCAGAGTAATTACAATCAGACAATAGTTTGAGGAGCTCACTTCTATCCATTTCAAGATATTCCATCATCACTTCCCTGTCAAACTTACCCGCCATGATTTTCCGTAAGTCATCTTGCTTTTTAATCTTTTGAAGTTTGCGCAATTGTTTTGGTTTCTTTCCAAAGAGCTTGTAGAGAAAGTCAACAGGTTGAAAAAGTGCCGCGACAGGTGAAGAGAATTCACTTCTGGGTCTTGCTACTTCATAAGTTTGACGAATACCATTAATTTTTATTCGTGTAAATCGATCTTTAGGAACTTTTTTTACATCCACCTCTAAAACACCAATGAGTTTGGTAGAACGTATGATGACTTCTTTAACTTCTTCAGCTTTTTCATAGAGTGCAATTAGCAACTCATTTCCTTTTAGTAAGTCATTGGTTACCTTTATTTTAATGGAAGAATAACCTAAGTAAGAGACTATTACTGTATCGCTTGCTTTAGCAATCAATTCAAAAAAACCTTCGTCATTTGTAATTGTACCGACAACTGAGTTTAAGTTGAGAATATGTGAAGCACTCAAAGGTTTCTTTGTTTCGGAATCAATTACCTGACCTTTTAACTTTGTTACTTGTATGCTATCTGTTTGTGAGAGGGCAACAAGTGAAAATAGCAAAAAGAAGAGTAGGAGTGTATATTTTTTCTGCATACAGCAAAAGTAAGCATTAAATCATACAACAAAGGGTTAATTTTCTGTGAAAAGAATAAAAAACCCGCTCAAAGATTGAGCGGGAAAAATTGCTATGAAAAAGAATGTAACGTTATAGAAACGCTACACTACAAAGATACTACATCTATGGTGAAATAAATGAGAAAATTGTCTTAAAATTATAGCTAAATGGTGTTTTTTTATAAGGAATTCAAAAATAGAAATATAGGGATAAAACCCAGATATGATAAATTTATATTCTCTAGATAAATAGGGAAAATAGTTATTAAGAGAGGTGATTTCTAAAAAGAAAGTAATGCTATATAAACGTTACTTTGTAAGGATAAAGAAATTTATTTTCCTGCTTCCTTTAGTTTTTTAACATAAGGAAATATGAAATATACTCCCATACCAAAAAAAACTAGAGTCAATCTTAATTCTTTAATCACACCCTGAAATCCAGAATTAAATTCAACCCAATCTATCATTGCATAAGATACAACGGTAAGTAAAGCCATTAATATTATTAACACAAGTAATAATGTTTTTGATAATTTAATCATGATATTATGTTTTATTATTGAAGTCCACAATGATCTGCAACAGCTACGGAAGCATTAATGAATAATGTGTAGGCTAATACACATGGTCATACAGCAACATAAGATGAAGAGGTTAACAAAAGAGAAATTTAGAACTTATTAGAGTACAACACAATACCCAGAATTGGTGGAATATCAGCCTCCTAGAAATTGATTAGTTGGTAAGCACGTATTAATTGAATGGCTTAATTTACGAGGAATAAAATAGCAACAATAGTGGTAGCTGTATTTTATAAATACTGTAATACAGTTTTTAAGATAATTTTGTGCGTGTAACTGGAGTCGAACCAGCACGTCCTAATCGGACACAAGGCCCTCAACCTTGCGCGTCTACCAATTCCGCCATACACGCTAGTAAAGAGTGACCGGGCTGGGGCTCGAACCCAGGACCCTCTCCTTAAAAGGGAGATGCTCTACCAACTGAGCTACCCGGTCAAAAAACTTTTTCAGGATGATCCCGTAAAAGTGGTGCAAATATAAATGCATTCCCTTAGAAAAACATCTTTTTTGCTGTATTTTTTATCGATATTTGTCGTGTTATGTAGAAAATTAGATTGTGTTGTAATTTTATAAAAGACAATCACCATTAATTAGCCTGTAAACTATCAAAATCCTTTTATTAAGCTCATGAAAATTATCCTTTTAGGTTATATGGCCAGCGGCAAAACTACTGCTGGAAAAGAACTAGCAAGAAAGTTATTTTTACCTTTTTCTGACTTGGATAGGTATATCGAAAGAAAAGAAGGAATGACTGTTTCTCAAATTTTTGAATCCAAAGGAGAAATATATTTTCGCAAAAAAGAACATGAGTATTTAAAAGAATTTATAGAAACTAATGATGCTTATGTGCTTTCTCTAGGGGGCGGTACTCCATGTTATGCAGGGAATATGCAATGGATCAATGAAAATGAGAGTATACAAACGTTTTATCTACAAGCTACTATCCCAACTTTAAAGGAGAGATTGTCTAAAAATCGTGTAAGAAGACCATTGATTGCATCGTTGAATGAGGAGAAGCTAACCGAATATATTGCAAAACACCTTTTTGAACGAAGAAATTTTTATGAAGAAGCAAAATACACCATAAAAGTAGATGAAAAATCTGTAAGCAATATTGTGGCTGATATCCGTATTCAGTTACACTAAATACGCTTTGGAACTTTTTTGATCAAAAATAACTTCTACGTGCTCTTTGATGGATGTAGATAAAGAAATTCCCTTGAAATCTGCTTTTACTGGATATTTTTTATGGTTTCTGTTCACCAAAACAGCTGTTTTAAACCTTTTTAGAGGAACATCTAGAAAATGTTTAATTCCATAAATAAGAGTTGTCCCTGAATTTAAAACATCATCAACTAGGATAAGAGATTTGTTTTTGTAATCATCGGCAGATAAAGAGGTACTTACAGAATTCAAAGGTTTTTTCTTATTGATGAATACTTCGCAAAGTGTCACTTCTATAGGAGAAATTTCTCTCAGGATTGATGCAATTTGCTTAGCAAAGTGCATTCCATTACCCTGTACTCCAGCAAGTATAACTTCTTTTTCTGAACTATTGCTTTCATAAATTTGATAAGCAATTCTTTTTGTTTTGTGAACGATTTGGTTGTTGTTTAAAATAATATTTTCAGCTGTCATACACTTTATTCTGGAGATTCGTAATACTCATCTATATCTCTTCTGTCTTTCTTTGTAGGTCTTCCTGTACCCTTTTTTCTATAATAATCTTTCGAATATTTTAAAAGGTCAAGTCGCTCATATTCTTCTTTTGGGGTAACATTCTTTGCTAAAAGTGGCACCAATTTGGCTCCAACACGACTCTCAGGAATATCGAGAATTTCATACTCTAAGTTCATTTGATTCTTTCGAATGGTAATTTTTTCACCTCCGTAAACTTCTTTAGAGGGTTTCACATTAATACCTTCTACTTTTACTTGTCCTTTTTTGCAAGCTTCAGTACCCATATTTCGGGTTTTAAAAACGCGAATACACCATAGGTATTTGTCAATTCTCATAAAAACGTTAAAAATATAGTATTCACTTTACACAAAGGTATAAAAATGGTAAATTGCGCCACAAATTATTTTTAATGTCAAAGACAAAATTTTATATCCCATTTGTTATTGTGTTGATAGCATTAACATTTGCATGTAATAATAGAAATAGAGGAATTGCGGTAGATAATTTCGATCATGCTGGTCAGGCTCTTATTGATGCTGACTCACTGACAAGTTTTCTTGGAAAGCATTATTACGATGATGCCACTGAAACAGTTTTACCTCTAGTGACAGGGAAGACCGCTTTGATATCGGATTCAAGGATGAATGTTCTTGATATTACTGAGAATCAAATTAATTATAAAATGTATTTCCTAAAGTTAAGAGAAGGTACTCCAAACCCAGTAAAAGGATTTCCTTATGTTGCTGACTCTATCTTAACAACTTACAAAGGAGAACGCCTTGTAAGTACTACAGAAACATTGGTTTTTGAAGAGAAAATTGTTCCCTCTTGGTTTGTCCTTGATAAAGTTGTAAGAGGCTGGACTTACGGATTTACCAATTTTAAAGGAGGACAGAACGTGACACAACCTGGGGAGCCCATTACTTTTGCCAATGGAGGAAAAGGAGTATTATTTTTTCCATCAGGTTTAGGATATAGAAATATAGCTAGAACTGGAATTCCAGGAAATAGTATTCTAATGTTTTACATTAATTTATTTGATGTAATTGAAAATACTGATGGCGATAGCGATACAATCCCTTCTCGTTTTGAAGACCTCGATGGCGATGGCGACCCGAGAAATGATGATACTGATGGTGACGGATTACCAGATTTTAATGATAGCGATGATGATAATGATGGAGTGCTAACAAGAAATGAAGATGCAAATGGGAATGGCGACCCTCGAGATGATGATACAGATAAAGATGGAATACCTGATTATAGAGATCCAGATAATAGATAATTCCTAATTGAAATTTTAGATAACATAAAAAAGCTCTTGTTTTCACACAAGAGCTTTTTTGTTGGCAACATCCAGAGACTTGCCACGAAATTCACATTTATAGTCTTCTATCGATACACCTTATGCTTGCACCGATGTAGTTTACTATTGCCTTTCGGTAAAAGTTTACAATCTATACGACAAACCAAATATAATTTGATTCACTCTAGTATCAAAATTCACGTTACTACTGATGACTGTATCTACAAAGCGAGCTTCAGCATTGGTGAGACTTCTTTCCCATCGTACATCTATTCCCAATCTTCCCAGCTCAATTCCACCGCCAAACTGTAACCCTAAAGAAAAATTACTCGTTGAAATTTCTGATAGGTCATTGATTCCAAAGTTTGAAGATAATGCATACTGAAATGATGGTCCTGCAAAAATATTTCCAATTCCTAAGACCTTTTTACCAAGTAATACAGGTACATCTATTTTCCGAAATTTGAAATTCGTACTTCTAATAAAGGTAGAATTATTATAATTCACCTTATTTTTCAATTCTGTATAAATAACTTCGGGTCTTAAATACAATCCAATTACGGGAAGCTTTACTCGAAACCAGAGTCCTGCATGATACCCAGTTCTACTATCTGCACCGCTTAAAACATTGTTCGATACATTTTTAAAAGAACCAGAGTTATAATTGACCCCTGCTTTTACACCTACCTGCAATTGGGCATTAGAAATCTGACTAAGACCTATCATCAAGGTCAAAGCAAAAAAAAGTTTTTTCATAATTTTTATAATTTTGTGATATTAAGTAGACGCTTTAAAAAGAGGAAAGGTTATTTTATTTCCTTTTTAAAACTTTCTTCACAGCTTCAACGACAGCATCATCATTGATATTGTATTTTTCCATCAATTGAGCTGGAGTAGCTGATTCACCAAATGTATCATTCACAGCCACAAATTCTTGTGGAGTAGGATTGTTCAAAGCCAAACATCTTGAAACACTTTCTCCTAAACCACCAAATTTATTGTGTTCTTCAGCAGTGACAATACATCCTGTTTTGGAAACTGATGCTAAAATAGCCTCTTCATCCAAAGGTTTGATGGTATGAATATTGATTACTTCTGCACTAATTCCTTCTGCTTCCAATTTTTCAGCAGCTTGTAGAGATTCCCAAACCAAATGACCTGTGGCTACGATTGTAACATCCTTTCCTTCAGTTAAAGTAACAGCTTTTCCAATTTCAAAAGGTTGATCAGTTGGCATAAATACAGGAACTTTAGGTCGCCCAAAACGTAAATAAACAGGACCTTCGTAATCTGCAATAGCAATAGTAGCTGCTTTGGTCTGATTGTAATCACAAGTATTGATCACTGTCATTCCAGGCAACATTTTCATCAATCCAATGTCTTCTAATATCTGATGCGTAGCACCATCTTCTCCCAATGTTAGACCTGCGTGAGAAGCACAGATTTTTACATTCTTATCTGAATAAGCAATAGATTGTCTAATTTGGTCATATACACGTCCAGTTGAAAAGTTAGCAAAAGTACCAGTGAAAGGAATTTTACCTCCGATCGTAAGTCCTGCAGCAATGCCCATCATGTTGGCTTCTGCAATTCCTACTTGAAAGAAACGCTCAGGGTGATTCTTCTCAAATTCATTCATTTTAAGAGAACCTGTAAGATCGGCACAAAGCGCCACTACATTTGGATTCGTTTTCCCAAGTTCTGTAAGACCATCTCCAAATCCAGAACGAGTGTCTTTCATTTCCGTGTATGTATATTTTTTCATTTTGTTGTGTTGTAATTTGCCGTAAAAATAAGTTTTTAATTGAGTGTTAAAAGGATAAGTTCATCAATTCTTTATACAATTTATGAACAGGCAACCCCATGACGTTAAAATAGCTTCCGCGAATGCTTTTTACCCCAATAAGTCCAATCCATTCCTGTATGCCATAACTCCCTGCTTTGTCATATGGTTGATAAGTTTTTACGTAGTAAGAAATCTCTTCATCGGTAAGATCATCAAATTCCACAGAAGTTACATCTGTCACCGTTTTTTGAGAAGACGAAGTCCTTAAACACACAGAAGTGTATACTTTGTGGGTTTTACCCGATAGTTGCTTTAACATTTGAAAAGCTTCTTTTTTATCTTTGGGTTTCTCTAAAGCGCTACCTTCAAACCAAACAATGGTATCAGAAGTAATGAGAAGATCCTTTTCCTTTAAATCGGTAAAAGCATTGGATTTTAATTCTGAAAGGTATTCTGTGATTTCAGAAGCCTTTAAATGACTCGGGTACACTTCATCCACACTCTTTACTTGAACGGTAAATGGAATGTCTAACTCTTTTAAGAAGTTCTGCCTTCTTGGTGAACCAGAGGCCAAGATGACGTTGTATTTAGATAATTTTTCTTTGAGCATTAGATAAATTTAAAAGAAGCCATGGACAAAATACCTATGAGCATGATGAATTTTAGCAATTGACTTACTTGATGAAATTGAATTTTGTTTTTAGCTAACCACATTTTATAAATACACAAAGCAGTAAGAGCAGTAATGAGAGTTATAGTTATGGTACCAACAGTATAATTGTATGAATACAAATCTTTCAAAAAGAGAATTAAAAATAGAAACAACATCATGGTAATACCAAGAGCTATGTTTTTAGTCCTTCTAATTCCTAGAATGATTGGCAAGGTTTTCATGTTAGCTGAATGGTCTCCATTTACATCTTCTATATCCTTTATGATTTCCCTTACTAAAGTTGTAATGAAGGAAAATACTAAATAGTAAAAAGTGAGTAGCGATAAAGTAAGATTGGTAAACATTCCTTTTTTTATGGCTATTTGATCTTGAAATTCAACAATTAAAAATATCGTAAGAGCAATTAATATCGAAATAGCTATGTTACCTACCAATGGAAGTCTTTTGAGGAATTTTGAATAAATAAACAATAAGATAATGGACCCAAAAAAATAGAAAGAAAAAGTGTTAAGGTCACTTTTGAAAGATATGTAAAAGCCTAATGATAAACCAATAACATTTAGAAAAGAATAAAGTGTCCAGCCTGTTCTTTTCGAAATGTGCTCTGTTATAATTACTTTTTTTGGTTTGTTTATTTTATCAGTTTTAACATCAAAAATATCGTTAATTACATAGCCTCCAGCCGTAATAAATAGTATGCTACTAGTTAGGATCACAAAATCAAAATCAGAGAAGGAGGGAACCACATAAGAATGTATCAAAGCATATTTCGTCAAAAATAGGGTCAGGGCAACCATCAAGAGGTTTGGATAACGAACAAGCCTCAGATAATTCATCATGAATTAAAGCTCTTTTTTATTCGTGCCAAATCACGTTTGTTATCGCGATCTTTCATCGTTTGACGCTTGTCGTGTACTTTCTTTCCTTTCGCTAGTGCAATCTCTAACTTTGCCCAACCATTTTCATTGATAAAAAGACGAAGAGGAACAATGGTATTTCCTTTTTGATCGACATCTTTTTTTAAGCTACGTAGCTCTCGTTTGTTCAACAAAAGACGTCGCTCACTTTTGGGTTTGTGGTTGTAGTGATTTCCATACATATATTCTTCAATGTACATATTCACAACAAACAATTCGCCACGTTCATTGAATTCACAAAAACTCTCAGTAATTCTCGCTTTGCTTTGCCTGATGGATTTAATCTCGGTACCTGTAAGCTGAATTCCAGCCACATATTTGTCTAGAATTTCAAATTCAAACCGAGCTTTTTTGTTTTGTATGTTGATTGTTTTTTGCACGCTTTAAGAAAATCTTCACAAAGATACACTTTTGCTCTAGTTGGATAGCTGTAATTTAGCATCGAAATTTTCGACAGACACAGCAAACAAAGAAACATGCGCTATTTATTTTACTTTCTAATTGTATCTATTTTATTCGCCTCTTGTAAACCAGCAGATAAAGAGCTATCTGCTCAAGAAATTATTGATAAATCTATTCAAGCTGCTCAGTTAAATAAAGTAGCTGATGCAAACATTTCATTCAAGTTTCGAGACAGAATATATACAGCCAGTAGAAAAGGAGGGATGTATTCATTGAAAAGAATTACGAACTTAGAAAATGATGTGATTACTGACGTGTTGTCTAATGAAGGTTTCCAGAGATTGGTAAATGACGAGCCCACTCAAGTAGCTGATTCGATGGCATTAAAATATAGTGAATCAGTAAATTCAGTACATTATTTTTCTGTTTTACCCTATGGTTTAAATGATGGAGCAGTGAAGAAAAAATTGTTATCATCTTCTACCATCAAAGGAAAAGAGTATTACAAAGTGAAAGTTTCGTTCAATCAAGATGGAGGAGGAGTAGACTTTGAAGATGTTTTTATTTATTGGTTTGATAAAGAAAATTTTGAATTAGATTACTTAGCCTATAGCTTTCAGGTAAACGGAGGGGGAATGCGTTTCAGGGAAGTTAGAAAAGAGCATCTCATTGAAGGAATCCGTTTTGTAGACTATAACAATTACGGACCTACTCGCAAGGAAACAAGATTGGAAGAACTAGACAAAGCTTATGAAAATGGTACACTTAAAAAGCTTTCTGAAATTAATTTAGAAAATGTAGAAGTATCTCTTTATTAATTTTTAATGACTTTCTTAACCAGTACTTGATTCTCAAATACTATCTTGACAAGATATATTCCCTTACTGAAGTTAGAGAAATCTATTGTATTGATTTTTTTATCAATTTGAGTCCTCATTAAAAGTTTTCCTAAGTAATCAAAAATTAATACTTCTTTTGGTTCAATATTAATTTGTTTGATCGTTAAAAAGTCACTTGCGGGGTTGGGGTAAAGAGATAAATGAGTTAAAGACTTATTGAGATTGTTCTTCTCATTTAAATCCCTATCTATTTTATCGATAGCATTCCTTAAATTAGGTATTGGGCCAACGTGTTTAAAGGTTCCATTATGTTGAGGAATTCCAGTAGACCTTAATAGATCTCTCATTTCTATGGAAGATAAATACTCATTCGTCAACCCGTAATAATAAGATTGTAGGGCAGCAGCACAACCCCCAACAATTGCAGTAGCAGAACTTGTACCAGAATAAAAACCTGTATAATATTGATTGATATCATTTCCAAATTGAATATGTCCATAACCGCTAGTGTATACAGATCTTCCCCAAGCATGAACATTTACTCTTGATCCATATGTTGAAAACACTCCAGTCGCATGAGACAAATCTGGTAAACCAGCACCAACTATAATGGCTCCACTATCTCCTCTTGCATGGTAGTCATCATATTCAGAATTATTTGTGTTTACACCTCCATTTCCAGCAGCAGCTACTACTACAAGTCCTTTTTTTGTAGCTTCAAGAGTGAGGTCCCAAACCAAAGGATCGTATTCAGCCATTACGTAATTCGTCTGAGATCTTGCCCTAATTTGCATTTGATAAACAATAATATCTCCTTTTTGAGCTGCATTAACAGCATTAGTAACGGCTTCTATTCGATCCCAATCTTTGCCCTCTTGCCATTCAGGATATAGTACATATTGAGAAGCATTGTATGCAATTCCCTTTACTCCATAATTCCCATTATCTCCATAAATTACTCCAGCAGTGGCAGTCCCATGTGTTTTAAATCTAAATGGTAGGTCTGAAGAAATGGTCATATTGTCTGCAATTTTTGCAGCCCTGCCTACAAATTCTTCATGATCTATATTCATTCCATATTCAAGAACATGTAGTGCAATATTAACCCCATTAGCTCCTTGAGACCAGGCATAGCGAGCATTTACTCCTGGATTGGATTCCAGATAACCTTGATTGGAAATAAAATCGATCGTTGTGGGAGGGATGTCATTGGGAGGAGAAGGAGACTCATGCATCAAACTGGTATATATAACATCACTATTATTTTCCAAAAGTTGAACTAACTCATTGATAATTTGCTTATCTAGAGAATGGTCAATCTTATATATATGAGCACCTAATAGTTTTGAAGTAGCTTCATTTTTCTTGTATCGAATAGAAAACCTTTGCTGTGTTTTTGAAAATAATTCTCTCGATTCTTGAATCGGTTTTTTCAATTTTACATAAAGCACTTGTGATTCACAGATGGAAACCATCAAGAGACATAATAATAAGCTCACTTTCTTTTTCTTCATAGCATTTAAATCAATTCACATACAAGATTGTACTAGATGCTTTCCCATCAATAATAGTTACAATATACAAGTTGGCATTGTTTCGATCATCAATCCACTCGTACACTTTTTTGCCCAAAACTTTATTCACAAACATAGGTGTGGTATTGCTATGACCTACGACCAACACTTTTTTTCCTTTGGTATTGTGTTGAAAAGCTTCACTATACATCTTGCGAGGATCATATACCAAAATAGGAAGATCTTTACTGTCCGCTGTTGGTTTAGCGGTCTCTTTCGTTCTGTTGTATTCTGTAGAGTACACAGCATCTAAAGGTATGTTCTTAAAAACTTCTTTCCATGCATTAGCTCTTTTATAACCGTCGGAATTCAAATGAGGATTCCTGTCTTTTGGGTTTTGTCGTTGCTTCTCAGCATGTCTTATAAAATAGTAAGTAGTAATCTCTTGAGCATAAGACGCTAAGGAGATCATTGTAAAAGCTAGGATAAAAAGTATTTTTTTCATGGAGTGGTAATTTCTACGAAGATAAAAATAAAAACGATGGCTTGTGGCCATCGTTTTCTTCAAGAATAAAATGTAGTTAACAAATTTCACACTGATTGGTACATTTTAGACTTTATCTGTTTGATGCGCTCTTCAAATGTTTTAGATGACAATGGATTTTCAATGGAAGCAAATAGTTTCATCAATTCTTCACTGTGTATCTCTTTTTTCTGTTTTAAAAGGTTGAAATGAACTACTTGAGCCCAAAATACAGACTTCAATTGCGATTTATCTTCATTATACATACGCATTTCAACCCATATACTAGAGGTATCGAATTTGATTAATTGAGATTCAATAATGATATTTTCCATTAAAAGAGCAGGACGTAAATAGGCAATCTGATTGCTGCCAGAAACCCAGCTTTTTCCAATAGTCCTTGCCATTTCATAGATATCTATACCATAATGTTTGATCAAAACATCTTCACGATGATTCATAAAATAATCGATATACTTTCCATTGTTTAAATGATTGAAAGGATCACAGTCCTGAAACCTGATGGTTGCTTTTGTTTCTACAATTTTCGGATAGTTCATAAGTTTTTATTTATTATACCATTCGGTATATTTTTAATTAAAAAAATAGTTCAGTTATTTAATATCATCACGAGGCGTGTATCAAATTTGATTTGGGAACATGGCGAAGTGATCTCAGTAATAGAAACTCTAATATTTGAGATTGCTTCTTCAGACTTACAGCCTGACTCGCAATGACTTTTATGTTGATAATTCATTTTTAATAATTTCATCCAATTGATTCATCACATCAATTACATATCTATTGTCATCCATGGTAGTGGTCATAAAGGTCGCTCCTTGTATCATACTGTCAATTCGTATAGACCATTCCATGGTATCGATCTCTTTTTTTATTTCTCCTTGTTTTTTACCAAGATCAATAATGTCAGCAATATACCTGTGAAAACGCTTGATTGTTTTTCTCACATGATTGATCAAAGCAGTATTTTGATTGTTGGAATCGACACCTACATTGATAATAGGACAGCCACCAAACCGCTGACTGTAGTTGTAATAATCACGGTAAAAGTCAATAATGGCGGCTAGCTTGCCAGTGGCTGAATCAATGTTTTCCACAGTAGTCATCAATGCTTTGAACAAACGCTTGATGTTGTAATTAAAACATTTAATGGCTAAATCTTCTTTATTTTCAAAGTTTCCATAAATAGCACCTTTGGTCAACCCAGTTACTTTTGTAAGTGTGCTTAAGCTAGTAGCAGCATATCCATATTTGTTGAAAATAGGAGCAGAAGTCTCTATGATAAACTGTGTTGTGATGGCTGCTTTTGTTGACATGCATCAAATGTACTAAAAATATACCGAATGGTATATTAATAATCGTAAAAAAAGCGACATCGTTAAAAATGCCGCTTTTAGAATACATCTACCCTTAAGAGTTAAGGATCAAATCCGATTGATTTCTAAAAACCAATTTTTCATCAAATGAATCCAGAAGTATGATACTATCTGTCGTAATCTTACCAGCAAGAATCTCTTTTGATAATTGATTTAATACTTCTTTCTGAATGACACGCTTTACAGGACGAGCTCCAAACTCAGGTTGATAACCTTTTTCTGCTAAGTAATCAATCGCCTGTTCTGTCGCGTCCAACGTAATTTCTTGAGAAGCCAGTATTTTCTTTACATGATCTAATTGTAAGCTGACAATGGACTGAATGTTCTCTTTGGAAAGAGGAGTAAACATGATAATATCATCTATTCGATTCAAGAATTCAGGCCTTACCGACTGTTTTAAAAGCCCTAAAATCTCAGATTTCGCCAATTCCATGGTAGTATAGATATCACCTTTTAGGTTGTCAAACTTCTCTTGAATAATATGACTACCCATGTTAGAGGTCATAATAATAATCGTATTTTTAAAATCAGCAACCCTTCCTTTGTTATCTGTTAATCTTCCTTCATCTAGAACCTGTAGTAGCACATTAAAAGCATCAGGATGCGCTTTCTCGATTTCATCTAGCAATATGACTGAATAAGGCTTTCTTCGGACAGCCTCTGTCAACTGACCACCTTCATCATATCCTACATACCCTGGAGGCGCTCCTACCAATCTACTTACAGAATGACGTTCTTGATATTCACTCATATCAATACGAGTCATGGCATTTTCATCGTCAAATAGATATTCAGCCAAGGCTTTTGCCAACTCCGTTTTTCCAACTCCTGTGGTTCCTAAGAATAAAAAAGAACCAATAGGTTTGTTAGGGTTTTGCAATCCTGCTCTCGAGCGTCTTACAGCATCCGATACCGCTTCAATCGCTTCTTCCTGACCTACAACTCGTTTGTGTAGCTCATCTTCTAATTTTAATAGCTTTTCTCGTTCCGACTGGATCATTTTAGTCACAGGAATGCCTGTCCATTTGGCTACAACCTCAGCAATATCCTCATAATTCACTTCCTCTTTAATCAAGGCATTGTCTTGTTGTCCCGCAAGAATTTCCTGTTGTACCTCCAATTGTTCTTGGGTTTCTTTTATTTTTCCATAACGCAGTTCAGCAACTTTTCCATAATCACCGTTTCTTTCCGCTTTCTCAGCTTCCAGTTTATAATTTTCAATATCTGTTTTCAACTTTTGAATCGCATCAACAACAGACTTTTCCGATTGCCACTTGGCATTGATACCGTTTCTTTCCTCCTTTAAGTTTGCCAGATCAGCATTGAGAGACTTCAACTTATTTTTATCGTTTTCTCTTTTAATGGCTTCAATTTCAATCTCTAACTGCATAATTTTTCGATCCAAAGCATCCAACTCTTCGGGTTTGGAGTTGATCTCCATTCGTAATTTAGAGGCAGCTTCGTCCATTAAATCAATCGCCTTATCAGGTAAAAAACGATTGGTAATGTATCGTTGCGATAATTCTACAGCTCCAAGAATCGCTTCGTCTTTGATACGTACTTTGTGATGTGTCTCGTACTTTTCTTTGATACCACGCAAGATGGAAATAGCACTTTCTGTATCAGGTTCATCGACCATCACTTTTTGGAAACGCCTCTCTAGTGCTTTGTCTTTTTCAAAATATTTTTGATATTCGTCAAGCGTAGTCGCTCCAATAGCTCTCAGTTCACCTCTTGCCAATGCAGGTTTCAAGATATTGGCAGCATCCATGGCTCCTTGACCACCACCAGCACCCACAAGCGTATGGATTTCATCAATAAAAAGCACAATGTCTCCTTCTGAGGTAGTGACTTCTTTGATCACAGATTTTAATCGTTCTTCAAATTCTCCTTTAAACTTGGCACCAGCAATCAAAGCCCCCATATCTAAAGAGAAAATTTGCTTTTCTTTTAGATTTTCTGGGACATCACCTCGAATGATTCGATGTGCAAGGCCTTCTGCAATGGCTGTTTTACCGGTTCCTGGTTCTCCAACCAAAATAGGATTGTTTTTGGTTCTACGAGATAAAATTTGCAACAGACGTCGAATCTCTTCATCTCGTCCTATGACTGGATCTAGCTTACCATCTTGCGCCAATTGATTCAAGTTATTGGCATATTTATTCAATGCATTATAGGTTTCTTCAGCACTTTGTGAAGTAACTCGCTCTCCTTTTCGAAGGTTCTCAATGGCACTTTTTAAGTTTTTCTCTGTAACTCCTTGATCTTTTAATAGCTGAGCAATGTTACCTTTTGATTTCAAAATAGCCAAGACGATGTGCTCGACAGAAACATACTCGTCATTCATTTTTTTTGCAATGACCGAAGCCTCAGTCAGGGTTTTTCCTGCTTCTCTGGAGAGCATTATGTCTGCTCCGGATACCTTAGACATGCTCTCTAAATGTTTGTCTAAAACTTGTTGAACCATCTCTGTATTGATATTCAGCTCCTTAAGCAAGTAGGGAAGTACATTTTCATCCACTAGTGTAATGGCTTTGAAAATGTGTTCATTCTCAATTTGATTATGACCATACTCCTGTGCAAGTTGTTGTGCTTGCTGAATGGTCTCTTGTGATTTTATCGTAAAATTATTAAAGTTCATTTGTTTCCTTTTTTCATTTCACTATGGGTGAAATCAAAATTGGTACCAACGCTTTTATTTAAAAAAGGGCAGCCATTTTGTCTGTAAAACCTTTGCAAACACTGACTTTTTGACTTGTTTATTGTGAAAAATGAGATCGATGTAGAAAATGAGACACTATTTGTCCAAAACCAGAATGTGAGAAAACAAAGATGAAAATAGCTTTGAATAAATTTTGGTAATGAGCGTAACTGTGTCATTAATAATAACTAACAATAGGGGATATTCTAGAGTGACCAGTTGCGCTACATTATCATAAATCAACTAAATAAAATTACCAAAATGAGAAAAGCGATTACACTTTTATTAACAATCCTGACCTTTACTGTGTATGGACAAGACGTCAACATACCAGATGCAAATTTTAAATCTCTTCTCTTAAGCAATTCAGCTATCAATACCAATAATGATACTGAGATTCAGCTTACAGAAGCACAAGCGTTCACGGGTACCATCAATGTAAATGGGAATGGAAAGTTAAATTCTCAGAAGATATTAGACCTGACGGGAATTGAAGCTTTTGTAAACATCACAAAATTGTTTTGTTACAATAACCTAATTACTTCATTAGACGTAAGTAAAAATACTAAGCTAACAGAACTTCGTTGTGATTCAAATAGGCTTAACTCCTTAGATGTTGCAAGTAATACCACTTTGGTGAAGTTAAATATTTCTGGAAATAGCATATCAACGATTGATATTACAAAGAATACTGCACTGACAGAGTTTGTTGCCTCAGGGTGTAGCTTAAGTAGTCTAGATATTACAAAAAACACACAGTTATTAAAGCTGTTTATACATTACAATAATATCTCAACCTTGGATTTGTCTAAAAACACTTCATTAACTGAACTGGGCTATTCAAATAATAGCCTGAATTCTATTGATGTTTCTAAAAATACGCGTTTAGAAGTCTTGGGAGTAGCAAGTAACCAGTTAATAAGTCTCGATGTTACAAAAAATATAAATCTAAGAGAGTTATATACAGAAAGTAACAAGTTGACAAACATTGATCTTACCAAAAACAGTGCACTCAAAAAACTAACCATTCGTAGTAATCAATTAACAGGAATAAATTTAACTCAGAACATTCTTTTAGAGGTATTCTCTGCTTCTAGCAATAAAATAACATCTATAGATTTTACCAAAAACACAGCTCTGAAAGATGTAGACATTTCATTTAATCAACTATCCAGTATTGATGTTTCTAAAAATACTAGCCTAACTAGTTTGAGTGTTGATGACAATCAGCTTACCTCGTTAGATATTACTAAGAATACTAGCATTACGCAAATAGCTTGTAGAAACAATAAAATTGCACGTTTGGATTTAACGAAGAATACACAATTACTTCAGTTTTTTGGTCAGAACAATAAAATTTCGGCCCTTGATATCTCTAATTCACCAAGTATGGGAGAATTTGTGTGTAGTACAAATCAATTGACGAGTTTAAATGTTGCAAATGGAAATAATGCGAATTTATTTTTAGATGCATCAGGGAATTCTAATCTTACCTGTATCCAGATAGATGCAAATTTTACTCCTACTAGTTGGGTGAAAGATTCTGGTGCTAGCTATAATACATCTTGTACAACTGGACCTAGAGTGAATGTCATTTTTCATGTTTCTACAAGAGGAAATGATAGTAATGATGGTTTCTCATGGGGTAGTGCACTACGAAATGTGCAGACGGCTTTAGCTAAATCAGGACCAGGAGATCAAATATGGGTAGCGAAAGGAATTTACTATGCAGATGAAGGGCAAAATCAAGTTGATAACGATCGAAATTCTACCTTTCAATTAAAGAATAATGTGAAAATGTACGGTGGTTTTAGCGGGAAAGTCAATTCTCTAAGACCTAGAAATCCAGCAAGAAATGAAACGATTTTAAGTGGGGATTTAGATCAAAATGATGATTCAACATTTAAGGGCACCAACAGTTATAATGTTATAAGAGATGGAGTATCAGCATATTTAGATGGATTTACGATCATGAGAGGATTGGCAGATGGTGTACAAGTCCCATTAAATTCTGGAGGTGGAGTGTATAATGCAACAAGTACCTATTCCAACTGTGTTTTTAAGAATAATAAAGCTGTAAATGGAGGAGCGATCTATTACATACAAACTTCAGCAACAAAATTTATCAATTGTAAAATCATAGGAAATTCAGCGAATGATGGTGGAGGAATTTATGAGATGAGTGACCCAAATGCAGCAACAGTAAAAGGGACTGAACACGAGAATCTTTTAATTGCCAACAACTATGCTTCTAATAATGGAGGTGGAATTTTTACAGAGGGTGGCGTAATAGGAATTACAAATGCAACAATTACTGGAAATGTCGCCGTAAATACAGGAGGTGGCATCTACAACTTTGGCTCTGCGATCTCTATTAGGAACGCAATTATTTGGAACAATCAGGCAAGTAATAGTACAAACTCTCCCCAATCTTCTATTGCAGCTACAAACGTTCAAAGTCTGGGGCTTCATATCTCTTTGGTAGCTAATTACACACCAGCCGGACAAACCGGAGGTACCAATGGGGTTATCAGCAATGCAGATCCTATGTTTATTCAGCAAGCTCTTGCCACTACTTCGGGGAATTTAAGAGGCGATTACCGTTTAAAGCAAGGGTCTCCAGCTACAGATTCAGGAGATAATACTGTAGTCACTCTATCAAAAGATTTATTAGGAAATAAGCGTATCCAAAACAATGCAGTCGACTTGGGGGCCTATGAAGGAAGTTTTCAAAAAATTTATCATGTTTCAACAAGAGGAAGTGATACTAATGATGGTTTCTCATGGAAAACTTCATTGAGAAACTTACAAACGGCATTGTCAAGAGCTGGTTTTGGAGATCAAATATGGGTAGCAAAAGGAACTTATTATCCAGATGAAGGCGCTAGTCAGACTGATAATGATCGTACATCTTCTTTTGCACTGAAAGATGGAGTGATTATCTATGGAGGGTTTTCAGGAAGTGAAACCTTACTGAAACTAAGAAATATTGCAACTAATCTTACTGTGCTAAGTGGAGATTTAGAACAAAATGATACCACTCACCCTATTGGAAATAATAGTTATCATGTCGTTTCAGGAAGCGGAATGCTATCTCCTTTGGCCGAGCTAAATGGTTTTATAATCACCAGAGGTTGGGCAAATGGTTCAACCGTTGATTTACAATTTGGGGGAGGAATGTATCTAAAATCAAATGGACAACCTACAATTCGTAACTGTTCTTTTATTGAAAATGGCGCAAATGTTGAAGGAGCGTGCTTATACATTGAGGCTTCAAGCCCTATAGTTATGAACACAAGTTTTTCGCATAGTATGTCGGCAGGAGCTGTGGTCACGAATAAGTTAGGAGCATCTTCGACATTTACTAATTGTACCTTTTTTGAAAATACTGGAGGAGCCGTATTCAACTTTCAATCATCTCCAATATTTGTATCTAGTACTTTTATTAATAATACAGCAACGGGAAGTGGAGGAGGAATGCTGAATGATGGGGCTTCTCCGAATGTAATTAATTCCAGGTTCTTAGGGAACGCTGCAAGCTCTGGAGGAGCCATTTACAATATCAATTCTGCGAATCCAACCTTTACAAACAACCTGATTGCTGGAAATAAAGCTGCTACAGGAGGTGGAATTTTCAACTGGACGTCTTCTTCACCGACTTTTGTAAACTGTACCATAACAGGGAATAAAGCAGATTCAGATGGAGGCGGAATCTTCAATGACAATGCCCAACCAAATGTTCACAATACGATTGTTTGGAACAATCAAGCAAACGGAGTTACAAATACGATAGCTTCTTCTGTTTTTGAGAGTAAAGGAAGTAGTACAACGTACAAGAACAGCTTAATAGCGAACTTTACGAATGTAACAGGTGTTATTTTAAGTTCAGATCCTGTTTTTGCCCGACCCATAAACCCAGCAAATGCTCCAGCTACAAAAGGAGATTTTAGGTTTCTATCTACTTCTGTGATCGTAGACGCTGGAGACAATAGTTTGAATGCACTACAGACCGATATCAGAGGAAATCAACGTATAAAAGGATCAAAGATAGATTTAGGGGCTATTGAAGGAGGAATAACCATACGCGTAACAACATGGAATGGAAATACAGATAACGATTGGAAAAAAGGAAGTAATTGGTCTCATGGAGTCCCTACAAAGGAATCCGATGCCATCATTGGAACCGGAAGTAACATGCCTGTCATAAAGTCTGGAGAGCTTGTAGAATTGAAGTCGTTGACTTTGAATGTAGGAACTACTTTGGTTTTAAATTCAAATGCTCGTATTACGATTGATGAAAATTTTTCAAATCCTTCTAATGCAGGAATTCTGTTGGCTAACCCAGGAAGTTCTATTATGGTGAAAGGAGATTCTGAGGGAAGTATTATTTACAAAAGAACATTGGCTACTGGAAATTGGTATTATATGTCTTCTCCTGTAACAACACAAGATACCAATGGATTTGTTTCTACGAATTCATTATGGACAGATCCATCAACGCCTTCTAATAGAGGGCTGCGAACGTATAACAATCAAATAGAAAATTGGGAATTGTATCAGAATGGAACTGGGGCTACAGGTAACTTAGTTTCCGGTAAAGGTTATGGAGTACGTTTGGCAGCACAAGGTGATGTTTTGTTTACCGGGCAAATCTCTACGAAAGATGTTGGTATTCCAGTTTCTGTAAATGTAAATGGGTTTAATTTTGTTGGAAATCCATACCCATCCTACATCGCGCTGAATAAGGCTGCTGGTAATAGCAATGTTTTTGAAGCGAATAACGGGTTGTTGTCAGAAGAAACCTTATGGTTATGGAATGAAAATAATCAGTCATTTGAAGCTATAAACAAGGCTTCAAGAGCTCGATACATTGCTCCAGGGCAAGGGTTCTTTGTAAATGCAAAATATGATGGAGTTTTCAACTTTCAAGAAAGCATGCAAAGCCATCAAAATGATAATTTCCAGAGAACAGCCAATACCAATCCATCCATCCAATTGAATTTGAATAATGGCTCAGTAATAAAGAGCACAGAAATTATTTATACAGAAAATGGAGGAACTACAGGTTTCGATGATGGATTTGATAGCTCAGTTTTTGAGTTGATTCCTAGTAATTTTCAAGTATACACACATTTAATTTCTGATGGATTTGGACAAAAATTGAATATACAATCACTACCGAATTCTAATTATGGCAGCATGATTATTCCTATTGGAGTGAAAGCAAATTCTGGGGCAAGCTTAACGTTTACACTTAATGCAACAAATATTCCTTCTGGTTATCAAATTACTTTAGAGGATAAAGTTGATGGAACCATGACTCGACTAGACATACCAAGTTCTAGTTATAATAAGACATTAACAAGTAATTTAGATGGTATTGGAAGGTTTTTCTTGCACATGACTGCTGTACTGAGTTCTGAAGAAACTGTAGCAGAAGAGATTCATGTAAGCACGTATTTCTCATCAGAGAATGAGTTAAAAGTTGTGGGAATTCACGATCAAAAGGTAGAATTAAGCATCTATAATATTCAGGGTAGAGAAGTAGTGAGGTCTTCTTTCACAGGAAACGGAGCAAATACCATTGTTATATCCAACATGAAGTTAGGAATTTACATTGTACAGATTCAAACAGATCAGGGAAGAATTGTAAAAAAGATTCTTAAACAACGATAAGAAAAAGGTTAACAATAAATGAAGGAGTTATCTAAAAAGTAATAATTCTGCCCGATATGACATTTTAAGTTTTATGTCTTTCTAGGTAACTCCTTATTATTTGTTTTCATCAATAAACTCGCTGGGCTTGATGCCAAAACGTTCTTTAAATTTCCTATTGAAATAAGGCGTCGAAGAAATTCCAATATCATATTTTACCTCCGTGAGTGTAGGGTAAGCATTGTCTTTTAAAAGCTGATAAGCCTTTTGTAACCTTAATTCTAAAATAAACTTTACGGGAGACATTCCGGTGTATTGCTTTAAAAGGCGTGTCAATTGCCGTTGACTATATCCAACTGTTTTTGCAATGTCGTCCACTTTAAAATCTTCGTTGGTCATATTATCCACAATCACTTTTTGAATATTTTCAAGCAATTTTTGATCGTGTGATTCATTCTTGTCAAACAAATCTTCATTTTTTGCTTTCCAAGCTTTTTTAGCTTGATTATTTTCAATCAGATTGTTTACCCTAGCGAGTAATTCATTTTTATTGAAAGGTTTTACAATGTAATCATGTATGCCTAATTGAAACCCTTTCAACTTGTCGACTTCTAAACTTTTTGCCGTGATTAAAATAAATGGAATGTCCTTCTTTTCTGGAAGTTGATTGAGTTTTTCTCTGAGCTCATACCCATCAACTCTGGGCATCATTACATCTGATGTAATCAAATCAAAATCTTCATTGAGTATTTTTGCATAGGCTTCTTTTCCATCAAAAGCAACCGAACAATTGTAGTGATCGTTGAAAATACTTTGCAGAAAAGTATTCATTTCTGTATTGTCCTCAACAATTAGAATTTTTGGCTTATAGGTCTTATCAGTTTCTGTATTTTCAGTAGGTTTAATATGATTATTGATAATATTGACAGTCTCTAGCTGCTGCTCTTGTGTTTCAGTGTAAGGCAGTGTTAACGAAAATGTACTTCCCTTGTTAAGCTGAGAATCTACGGAGAGTGTTCCCCCCATTAATTCAGTAAATTCCTTACTCAAAGCCAGTCCAATGCCAATTCCACCAATAGATTTTGTCGTTTCTGATTGGTAAAAACGTTCAAATATTTTTTCTTTTTCATTATCTGAAATTCCTTGTCCATAATCCCTAATAGCAATGGAAAGCTCATGATTATCGTCTTTCTTTAAAAGACATTCAATACGGTGATTGCTAGGGCTAAATTTTATCGCATTGGTAATAAGATTGTTTAAAATCCGCTCTACTTTTTGGGGATCTATTTTAAGAGAAGTAGTGTCGTTGAGTTCAGATTTGAATTGCAAATCCAGTTCTTTTGCTTTGGCAGAAGACTCAAAAGACAAAAAGATTCTTTTGACAAAGCTGACAATATTAGCATTCTCATAGCGGACTTTTTGTTTGCTTTTATCAAACTTCAAAATGTGCATAATTTCATTAGCATCATCAATGACTCTTTTGCTATTCAGCAAGGCCGTATTTAAGTACTCTTGAGCTTGTGCATTATCTTTTATTTTCTCTAGTGCTATTTGAATGTTTCCAGAAATAAGTGTCAAAGGGGTACGAATTTCATGTGAAATGTTCCCTAAAAATTTTGCTCTCATCTCATTGATTTCTTGCTCTTTAGCTAGATTGTTTTCAATAGCTAGTTTTAACCTTTTTTGTTTGTTAAATCTGTATTGCAAATAGGCAATTACTAGCATAAAGACAATCAAACTCACAATAATGTATAAGTTTCTATTGTTCTTTTCTTTGGCTATTTGTAGTTGTTGCTGGGCAATCTCTTTGTCCTTCTGTTCAACTTGATATTTCGATTCTGCTTCGGTAAATTGAGATTTCAATACCTGATCCATGTGCGACTGCAAACTATCTCCATAAACTCTGTAATATCTGGAAGCTTTTTTGTAGTTTTTTAATTCCTCATTTTTTTCAGCAATGTTTCTAGCTGATTTAGAAATTTCAATAGCAGGTTCTACTCTTAAAGAAATCTCGTGAGATTTTTCATAAAATGCTAAAGCTCTCTTGGTTTCTTTCTTTTTAGTAAATACATTTCCAATATTGTTGTACACAGAGGCTAAATACCCTTCATCACCTACTTTTTTAAAAACATCTACAGCTTTGTTGCAAAACACAGTAGCTCCATCTGGCTTTCCTAATTCTACCATGGAATTGCACTTATGCATATAGGATTCGCCCAGCATTTTATCATTTTTAGCTAAAAGAGAATACTTAATACATTCATCTGCAAGAAAGTCTAGAGTTTTCTCATAACCTTTTACATCGTACAAGCAATAATATTTAATAGAGTAAGCTCTTTGTTTTAGACCGGGACTATTGGTGCGCAGAGAAATATTGATCGTTGAATCTGCATACTTTAAACTCAACTCTTGATTTTTCCATAGGTACGTATTGGTTAAATTCCAGTAGTTTTTTGACAATAGAATATCTGTGCTGTCTTTATAGTATGCTCTATTGGCTCTTAAATAGTCAATCAAACTGTAAGTCAGTTTACTAGCATTTGCAACATCATCTTTACGAACAAATTCAATGGCTTCTTTGTAACGTTCTTTATAATTATCCTTAGTAATCTCCTGGGCAAATGTGATTGATGGAAAAAAAAGTAGCGTACCCCATAAACAGAGTAATAGTTTAAAAACTAGTTTGGCTTTCATGGTTGAAGTTGAATTTAATAATGGGGACAATCAAATGTAGTAAAATGAATGGATAAATAGAAATTCTACCTAAATTTGAAAGGTCTCTCCAGAATGAAAGACTGATAAAAAAATCATCAATATGGGCCTGTTTAATTCGATCTTTGGAAATAAGGAAAAACAAGTAGAAAAAAGTCATGTGAAATGGATTCCTTTTACATCTCTGGATCAAATAAAAGAAATACAAAATCAATCTGAAGCTGAAACCATTCTGATTTTTAAGCATTCTACTCGATGTGGTATCAGCAACATGGTTATTAAGCAGTTTGAGAGAATGTTCGATGAATCTATGGAAAATATCAAAGTATATTATTTGGATTTATTGAATTATAGAGAACTCTCTAATGAAGTAGGATACACTTTTCAAGTACTACATCAATCACCACAATTATTAATTATTAGAAATGGTGTAAGCGTGGCAAATGCTTCACATTATGATATTACTCAAATAGATATCCAAAAATATTTATAAAAACTCCTGTCATTTTATTCGTATAAATCATAGGTTCTTTCTTAATTTTGTTTTTCCTTAAAATAATATTGAGATCGAAACGATAAAAGACCCAACTCCCAAAAAACTCTATTCTTATCAAAAAGAGGCCATCGAAGAAATCTTTCAAAGGTTCGATGGAGCTAAAGACGACTACCATTTGTTATACCAACTCCCAACTGGAGGAGGAAAAACAGTCATATTCTCTGAAATTGTTAGACGTTATATTAAAGATTTTAACAAAAAAGTTTTAGTGCTTACTCACAGAATTGAATTGAGTAAGCAAACTTCTAAAATGCTTCATGAATTTGGCGTTAACAATAAAATTATCAACAGTACGGCAAAATTAGATGATCAACACAACTACGATTGTTTTGTTGCTATGGTTGAAACGCTTAAAAATAGACTCAATGATAATAGGCTAGATATCTCTAATATAGGTTTGGTCATTGTAGATGAGGCGCATTACAATTCTTTTACTAAAATTTTTAAGTTTTTTGAAAGCTCCAGAATATTAGGGGTCACTGCAACACCATTAAGCTCAAACATAAAGCTTCCTATGTATGAGAATTACGACGAATTGTTTGTAGGGGAATCCATCCAATATCTTATCGAAAATAATTACTTGGCTTCAGCAGATATGTATTCATTCAATGTGGGATTAACCTCATTAGAAGTAGGAGCAAATGGAGACTATACCGTAAAGTCTTCTGAAGATTTGTATACAAATGCTGACATGTTATCTAAGCTAGTAAGTGCCTATCAAGAAACCTCTTTGGGTAAGAAGACGCTTATTTTTAACAATGGAATTAATACATCTATTCAAGTATTCCATGCATTTAAAAATGCAGGTTACCCAATTGCCCACTTAGACAATACAAATACAAAAAAGCAAAGAGAGCTCATATTGCGTTGGTTCAACAAGACCCCAAATGCTATCATAACTTCAGTAAGTATCTTAACTACTGGATTTGATGAACCTTCTATCGAATCGATTATTTTAAATAGAGCCACCAAATCATTGACTTTGTATTACCAAATGATTGGTCGTGGTTCTCGAATTTTTAATAACAAGTCGACCTTCAAGGTAGTTGATTTAGGAAATAATTTCCACCGATTTGGACCTTGGAGCGCCAATTTAGATTGGCAAAGAATGTTCAGATCGCCACATTTGTATTTAGATGCAATGCTTACAGATGAAGAGATTGAAAGCAATTTTAAATACGAACTTTCTGCCGATCTTAAAAAAGAGTTTGCAAACTCAGAAGATGTTTATTTCGATGTAAAAAAGGAATACAGAAATGCCGTTGCAGCGGGAGAATCTACTAAATCTGTACTACAGAAGTCGATTGTTCATCATGCGAAAATGTGTATAGAGAATAGTGAAGATGTATTTGATGCATTGATTTTAGCAAAAAAGCTAGGAGAAGAGATTGATGATCGAATTGACAGATATGCGAAATGCATTTCTAAAAGTACTCACAATTTTGTGACTTGGTTGAAAGATGATTATCGTAAAAAATTGAATGCTTATCTAAGATCCAATTTCGATGAAGATTACGAAAAAATTCACGGTCATCCTCCAGTTGATTAATATTGAATCATTTATTTTAGCATTGATCTCATAAGATCTGACACCAATAAAAATTGTCACAAATTCGAGTGATCACACCATTGCGTGATTGTACCTACCTGTTCTCCAGCATCCTAACTAGGTAAGGTACACAGGGCAAGAATGGGTTTTATCTATTCCTTAGCAGGAAGTATTTTTCCAATACACTCTCCAAAACCTATTCTCACTTTTTCATTCTGACAGTGAGCACGCATGATTACAGTATCATGATCATTGATAAATTTACGCTCGGTTCCATCAGACATTGTAAGAGGGTTTTGACCTCGCCATGTTAACTCCAACATAGACCCAAAACTATCTTTTGTTGGACCAGAGATGGTTCCGCTTCCCATCATATCACCAGAATTTACTGGGCAACCATTTACTGTATGATGCGCCAACTGCTGTGCCATGGTCCAATACATGTATTTGAAATTGGAATTCGCCACAATGGTTTCTTTTTCACCCTCTGGTTGAATACCAACTTGTAGATGAATGTCAAAACTTCCATTTTTATCGTGCTGCAAGTAGGGAAGTGGTTGAGGATCTTGTTTCGGATTTTCCACTCTAAAGGGTTCTAGAGCATCCAATGTTACAATCCAAGGAGAAATTGTAGAGGCAAAGTTCTTTCCTAAGAAAGGTCCTAAGGGAACGTATTCCCATGCCTGAATATCTCTTGCAGACCAGTCGTTAAACTGAACCAATCCAAAAATATAATCTTCTGCTTCTTCAATAGGAATCCTCTCACCCAAACTATTAGAAGCAGTTGTGATAAATGCCATTTCTAATTCGAAGTCCAATAATTTTGAAGCACCAAATCCAGGAGTTTTACTCCCTTCTGCGGGTTTAGACTGTCCCAAAGGCCTTCTTACAGGGGTTCCAGATGGAATAATAGAAGAACTCCTTCCATGGTAACCAATCGGTATTTGCAACCAGTTAGGAAGTAAGGCATTTTCTGGATCCCTAAACAAGCTTCCTACGTTGGTTGCATGTTCTTTGCTCGCATAAAAATCTGTATAATCTCCAACACTTACAGGAAGTAACATTTCAATCTCATCCATTCGAAAAATAACTTTGTCTTTGTGAGATGGATTGTCACGAAGTTTACTGTTTTTTACATCAAAAATATCAGCAATTCTGTTACGTACCAATCTCCATGTCTTTCTTCCATCTGCGATGAAATCATTTAAATTGTCTTGAAGAAAGATATCATCAGTTAAAGGAATACCTTCAAAGTACCCCAATTGATGCAAAGCACCTAGATCAATTGCATAATCACCGATGCGGCTACCAATCGTAATAATGTCATCTTTGGTAATGAAAACTCCAAAAGGAATATTTTGAATCGGAAAATCAGAATTTTCTCTTACTGTTAACCATGATTTTCTGTTGGGGTTATTGGCTGTTATTTCCATTAAAAATTGTTGATAAAGTTTGTATCAAATATAGTAGAAAGTTGGTTTTCTCAAAATGTTTTTTGTTTACATTTGGTTTTCTTAATTAAATTTTAACAATGCAACGAGATACCCAGATTTTTGAATTGATTGAAGCCGAAAAAAAACGGCAGTTAAATGGTATAGAATTGATTGCTTCTGAGAATTTTGTAAGTGATCAAGTAATGGAAGCCGCAGGATCGGTTTTAACGAATAAATATGCAGAAGGTTATCCAAACAAGCGATACTATGGAGGTTGTGAAGTGGTAGATATTGTAGAACAAATTGCCATAGACAGAGCTAAGGAGCTGTATGGCGCTGAGTATGCAAATGTACAACCACACTCGGGTTCACAAGCGAACACTGCCGTGTTTGCTGCTTGCTTAAAGCCTGGTGATAAAATTTTAGGATTCGATTTGTCTCACGGAGGACATTTGACACATGGTTCTCCTGTGAATTTTTCTGGAAAACTATATAAAACCTCTTTTTATGGAGTAGAAAGAGAAACAGGTGTTCTGAACTATGATAAAATTCAAGAGATTGCGAATGAAGAAAAACCCAAAATGATCATTGCTGGGGCTTCAGCATATTCTAGAGATATTGATTTTAAGAGATTTCGTGAAATTGCAGATAGTGTAGGAGCCATTTTATTAGCTGATATTTCCCATCCTTCAGGGATGATTGCTAAAGGAATTTTAAATGACCCTATTCCTCATTGCCATATAGTTACTACCACTACTCATAAAACCCTAAGAGGACCAAGAGGAGGATTGATCTTAATGGGGAAAGATTTTGAAAACCCATTTGGATTGAAATTGAAGAGTGGAAAATTGAAAAAAATGTCGGCTTTGTTAAACGGAGCAGTTTTCCCAGGAAATCAAGGAGGTCCTCTAGAGCACATCATAGCAGCGAAAGCCATTGCTTTTGGAGAAGCGTTGACTGATGAGTTCTTACATTATCAGATTCAGGTAAAAAAGAATGCTGCAGCGATGGCCAAAGCGTTTGTAGACAGAGGCTATCATTTGATATCAGGAGGAACAGACAATCACATGATGTTAATTGATTTAAGAAATAAAAACATCACTGGAAAAGATGCAGAAGCTGCTTTAGGAAAAGCGGAAATTACAGTCAATAAAAACATGGTACCTTTTGATGATCAATCTCCATTTGTGACTTCAGGTATCCGTGTGGGAACCCCAGCGATTACAACGCGTGGATTGAAAGAAGAAGATATGCTAACTGTTGTTGAATTCATTGACGAAGCGATTCAGAATTATGAAGATGACGACCGATTGGAGCAAATCGCAGAAAAAGTACACAATTTTATGAGTCACAGACCTTTGTTTGTGATGTCGTAAATAGTCATACTTTTTTTTCTGAAAATTAATTAGATTAGAGATTTGTCATCTTGAGCTTGTCGAAAGATATTGCTAACCTACAGATACAACTTCGACAAGCTCAGTTTGACAGTTTTTCTCAATCTTTTCAGTATACTTTTTTCATTCATCCCTCGTAGCTCTTTCTATGATATTTTCAGGCAAAGCTTTTTTGGCTTTGGCACCCATTTTCTTGAGCTTTTCTACACTGGTAATTAAATTTCCTTTTCCTTCTACCAATTTATTCATCGCAGCATTGTAATCAGATTTAGAAGCATCTATCTTTTTACCAATACCAATCAAATCAGTCAATAGTCCATTGAATTTATCATACAAGGCACCAGCTTGCCTGGCTATTTCTATGGCGTTCTTTTGTTGTTTTTCATTGTTCCACATCGTATCAATGGTTCGAAGCGTAGCCAATAGAGTAGCGGGTGTAACAATCACAATGTTTTTTTCAAATGCTTGATTGTAAATATGTGTGTCTTGTTTTAATGCCAGAGCAAAAGCAGGTTCAATAGGGACAAATAAAAGGACAAAATCAGGAGATTCAATCTCGTACAAATCTTCGTACTTCTTTTCACTTAATTGAACCACATGTCTTTTTAAAGAGTTCACATGCTCTTTCAAAAGTTGCTCTTTTTCGGCTTCAATATCATTATTGATGTATTGTTCATATGCTGTGAGAGATACTTTAGAATCGACAATCATTTTTTTGTTATCTGGAAGATGTATGACCACATCGGGTAAGGCTCTTTTTCCCTCACTATCCGTAAATGATTGTTGAACAAAGTATTCTCGATCTTTTTCCAATCCAGATTTTTCCAGAACTCTTTCAAGTACCAGCTCTCCCCAGTTTCCCTGCGCTTTGCTATCTCCCTTTAAAGCTTTTGTAAGGTTAATGGCTTCCTTGCTCATTTGAAGATTTAATTCCTTTAAACCCAGTATTTGTTGACGTAAGGCTGCATGATAGTCAATACTTTCTTTATGAGTTTTATCAACTTTGTCTTCAAAAATCTTGATTTTCTCTTGTAAAGGGTTCAATATGTTTTTGATATTTTCTCTGTTTTGTTCCGTGAATTTATTCGACTTCTCATCGAGAATTTTATTCGCTAAATTTTCGAACTCCTTTGTGAATTTTTCTTGAATTTTTTCAACGTCTTTTTGGTTTTCGTCAAGCTTGGATTGTAGGTTTTTGAGCTCTGTGCTAAGAGCCGCATTCTGAGCTAAAAGTTCCTCTTTTTCTGACTGTGTACTCTGTAAATTTTTTCGTAGTTCATTGGAGGTTTCTATTAAGATATTATTCTCTTGATCAGAAGTGCCATATTTCGCTTTACTTTGGAGTTTTCCGATGAAAAAACCAAGTCCAATTCCTAAAATACTAACAATTAAATAGATAACTAATTCGCTCATCATTAAAAAATAAGTCCTTAAATTTAGTCTTTTATTGAGTAAAAATGAAAGGTTTTTGGAGGTTTGTATTTTTAAAAATGATGGGGTGGAAGTTCGCTGGAAATTTCCCTAGACATTTAAAGAAATACGTGGTTATTGCTGCTCCTCATACGAGCTGGCTTGATTTTCCAATTGCCATTATAGCAAGAAATGCCTCGGGAGAAAAAATCAATTATATTGGAAAAGATTCTCTCTTTAAAGGACCTTTTGGTTTTCTTTTTAGGGCTTTAGGAGGGGCTCCAGTTGATCGTAGTAAGAATAACAATCTTGTAGATGCAATTGTACATGTTTTTAATTCTCGAGATGAATTTCGCTTGGGCTTGTCACCTGAAGGAACACGAAAAAAGGTAGAGAAGTGGAAGACAGGTTTTTATTTTATTGCAAAAGGTGCTGGAGTACCAATAGTGATGGCTACACTCGATTTTGGTAAAAAGCAGATTAAAATATCTGACCCTTATGTTCCTACTGATGATATAGAAAAAGACTTCCATCACTTTCACTCTTTTTATGAAGGAGTCCAAGGAAAAAAACCAGAATTATTTTAATATGTTCATTCATCTCCTATCCTAATAAATTGGTCTAAATACTATGCTATGTTACTTATATTCTTATTTTTTTTATTAGCCTTAATAGTTGAGAGATTAATAAAATATATTAGAAACGAAAAACGGGGTTGGAAGTTTCGTAAAGAGAGCTATAAAAAAATAATTTACAAAGAAAAAATTGATAAAGTTTGGAAAGAAATAGAAATAGAAGCAAGAATTGATATTGGAACTTTTGTCCCTTGTTTTAAAAGTGAAGAAGAATGGGAAAACTATCCTAATTGGGCTCATCACAGAGATATAATAATAAATAGAATAGAAAAAAAGTTCCCACCCAAAGATGATATTTCTAAAATAGGTATGAAACCTAAATAAACTATTTTAGCTTTTCATATAATTCTTCCATTGAAGAGAAAGGGATAGCTCCAGAGTTTTGAAACACTTTTTGATGATGTTTATCAGTGTACCCGTAAACATCAAAACCTCCAGCAACAGCAGCCTTAATCCCGGATAGACTGTCTTCTATAACTACACATTCTTTTGGTTGAAACCCCATGCTTTCAGCAGCATATAAAAAGAGCTTGGGATTGGGTTTCCATGCATTAATCTCATAAGCACTAAACATTTTCCCTCTAAAAAAAGGATACAGCCCTGTAGCTCTTAAATTGAGGTCCATTTTATTCAGAGGTCCGTTTGATGCAACACAAAATGGCACCTCCAAAGAATCTAAGAATTCACGAATTCCCTTTACAGGACGAATATCGGTTTGAAACTTTAAAAATGAAATCCTCCTGTACTCTTGATCAAAATTAGAAGGCAATTTTTTACCTATAATTTTCTCAATATCATTTTTAACAAAAGCTAGTGAAGTTCCGGCGTAATGTTTTATAGCATAATTTAAATCAATACTTGCCCCTTGTGCATTAGCCAAATCTACAATGACTTGGTTTGAGATGTGCTCACTATCAACAAGAACACCGTCGCAATCGAAAATGATGCATTTGTATTTCATAAAGTGAATGATTCAATCATTGTTATGTGTCATTTCGAAATGAGATTCATAGAATCGATTGAGCCCGCCTGCTTCGGGCAGGAAATCTGAGATTCCTCGTCGTTTCACTCCCTGTCTGCCGACAGGCAAGATGTCGGAATGACAAACTAATCATTTTTACTTTAAAACTACTTTGTGGAGTCAAGAACAAAATTGATTGCTTTTTAAAATTTTCTTTAAAAGTTTGTCGACTTTGATTTATTGTATGCTTTAAGAGTCTTCACTACCGAGTTAAAATCATACCAATATAAGTGACTTTAAGCACTAAGCACCAAATAGCAAATGAGTAAAAGAGCTTAAAAATAGTCAAAAAAACAACTGTTGTGTGCAACTGTAAAGTTAGCATCATCTAACTCTTAAGATGTACGTGTTACAACGTATTGATTTTATGATAAATACATGCTAAATTTATAAGGAATCAAAAAAATTTATAGTATGTCAAACAGTATTACCCACACTTTGCATCTTCAAACCAAAGAGAAATTTGAAAAACAAATTTTATCCAAAAAGCATGTCTTTGCCATTGGTTTGGGAGAGAAACGTAAAAAAGGCTCCTATACAAAGGAACCTGCTATTGTAGTTTTTGTAAAAAAGAAAGTTCCTTTGGATATCTTGCATGCATCTGATCATATTCCTGATCAATTAGATGGATTGCTTACAGATGTGGTTTGTGAGCAAGAATTGAAGGAAATTGGAATTCTACCACAAGAAGAAGCATCTGTCAATGTGAAAGAACATTTTGATGCACCTTTAATTGAGATGAATAAAGAAGGCGTTGGTACTTCTCCTGTAACTTTTCCTGATAAAAATCCTTATAGTCCAATGATACCTGGCTGTGTGATCAGTGTGTATAGTTCACCTGAAACAATAGACCAAGGAACAATGGGGCCATTCTGTTTGAATACCACAACTGGAAAAAAAGGCTTTTTAACGGCCAAACATGTAGTTGAAAATAGGATTAACCAAGATGTTACTCAAGCGAACCGCGTTGTTGCATCAGTTCAATCTAATAACAGTAATATAGATGCAGTTTTTTGTCCAATGAAACCTGGTGTAACAGATTATGCAGCGGGAAGTAATTTAAGACAATTAGGGCCAAAAAAACAACCACAAGCAACTAAAATCGTAGGAACATATCATATTGTATTGTCTGATATTATTAACGACGGTTACCCTATATGGAAACGAGGAGTAACGACTGGATTTACTATAGGCTTTGTCCGCTATATCCATGTCACAAAGAGATCATCTCGTGATATAGAGGGTCTAATGTTAGTTTCTAAAAGTATAACATATATAGACGTTCCAACAAATAAATTTTTTGCGCAAGAAGGAGATTCGGGAGCTGGAGTTTATGATACAAAGATGCGTTGCGTAGGAATGTTAATTTCACATAGTAGCATAGATAAAATTTCTGATAAAGTATCTCAAATCTATCGTATAGGCTCTAGCAGCTACAAACTTTACGACCAAGATACTTATTCAGGGTATCTGGCCATTCTAGCAAGTCAAAATAAACCTGGTTTTTTTGACGTAAAATTGGTTGTTACGATAGCTTCATCATCTAAATCTATGTTTCTAGCAACCTACATCCCTAATCCTTCTGGGAGTAAAGTTTATAAAGGAGCTGTAATAACTGTACCACCCTCAAAGAGTGACGATAATCCAATAGTTTATTACACAGTGCCAAGTAAAGCTAATATAACTCTTTATAAATATAATTTAACTACTCAAACTTCCTCCAAATTTTCTATATTTTATCCAACTGGATCAGAAGGTCCTTCAACTACATATACTTTTAGCCAAGATCCACAATGTGGTATGTGTTATGATAATTTCTCTAACAAAATTTATGTATCTGCTTTATCAGTTAGTACAGATACAGGAAAAGCTTATCTCAATGTATTTCAAATTAGTTTAGGTACACAGCTAGAAACTACAAAAACTTACATACAACCATTTAATTTAGACCTGTCAAAAAACATGGTATACAGTGTACAGTGTGCATTAAGTCAAAGTTATGGTCATGTCCCTGGAAAATATACATTAAAACGTACTCAACTAAATGTTTTTGTTGGTTTTGAGCAGACTGGAGGGCAACAGCCATATAATCAAGGAATTCTTCGTTATTATTTTAATATAGTAGGGGATACAGGAAAAGGCGTTATTACGACTCCAATTTTACGTAGTGCTGGGTTTAAAAATTTTCAGGTTTCTACATTGTTTGATAAGGCTTCTAGAACGGTGTATCCTATTATTGCCTATAACAATCCAGGTACTTCTTCCATAGAATTATACAAACCTACTTATGGTTATTATCCGATCTACGAAAATTCTTTTTCTAGTGGTGTTGAACATGTCAGTCCTAATTTGTTATATGGTCTGACCTCTACGCCATTTGATAGTGAAATTCCTATCCTTTTTACTTGTATAGCAAATTATAATGGCGGAATGCCGTATTATAGCTCTACAAATGGAGGAAAGAGTTTTTCAGAAATATCAGTAACTCCTGCTCTTCAACCCAGAGGATATGGTGCGGATATGGTAAACTTTTTAGACCATAACGTTTTTGTATGTGTATCAGATACTCTTATGACAACAAAAATGGATTATAAAGGCAATCCTTATTTTGATTTTAACGATACTAAAGAACAAGTTTTAGCTAATACAAGCCCTGTAATTGCTGCAATAGACTATGATGATACAATCAACAAAAAAAACTATCGAAATGTATATGTTTTCTTTAAGTCAAATAGTGGTTCACACAGTATTTTGTCGATACAATCCAGTAGTGGAAATGCAGGTACTTGGACAAATTCTCAAGACACAGGGATTTTATCTCAAAACAATTTTGCTGCAACAGGTTATAAAGAATATATTTTTTTAGCTTATTTTGATCCTAAAGGCAAGCTTTGTATTGCCAGAAAAAAAGACTGCAGAGCTTTTGCTATTTTTGAAACAGGCTTCCCTGGAAATGATGTGGCTATTACAACTTTTAACGATATGATTTGTATTATTTATACAGAAACATCTCAGTCGGGAACTGTTGTTCGTAGCTTTATTTTGGAGGACTTATCTATGTATGCAGGACCACCTACAAACACTAATATTACGTATGATATTTCTAAAAAGATGGGGTCGCGTCAAACAATTGGTACTAATTTTATTGACTCCAATAGACGCATTCAGGCAACGGCACACGATTCTAAAATTTACTTTGCTTATGTGATTCCAGGTACAGATTTAATTGGGTTTAGGGTAAGTGACGATGGAGTAACATGGCAACGTAATACAAGTACTAACCTACAAGTTAAATCAAATACAAATCCTGTTGTTAGAAATTGTTCATCTTATGTAATGGACGATGATTCATCATTTAATCTCTATTTTGTTGATTATATCAACGATGCATCCAATGTTGGTACTGTAGTTTCAAACATAACCAATACAATTCAAACAAATTTTTCAGATGTAGGTAATGTCATAAATGAATGTCATATGATAGGTAAAATTGAAGAAGAATTGGATATTTCTGTTATCATTAGAACATAGAAATTACAACAATTGCACAAAAGTTGTTTACATATCTAAACGATAGTGTAAAAAAATCGAATCAATTCAAAAAAGTTTTGTTACAAAAACTCAATAGCTTGATCTATTTTTAGATGAAAAATTTTCTACAACTTTTTGTGCTATTCCTACAATTACTTCTGTTGCTTTGAGCATAGATTCTACAGGAACATACTCATAACGCCCATGAAAATTATGTCCGCCTGCAAAAATGTTGGGACAAGGCAATCCCATATAGGATAATTGAGACCCATCTGTGCCTCCACGGATGGGTTTAATTAATGGAGTAATCCCGAGGTTTTTCATCACCTCTTCAGCAATGTCTACAATGTGCATCACAGGGACTACTTTTTCTTTCATATTGTAGTACTGATCTTTGAGTTCTACGTGAATCAATTCAGCTCCTAACTCATTATTCATCTCTGCAGCAATCTCTTGCATCAAATTTTTTCGTCGCTCAAACAATACTTTGTCATGGTCTCTGACGATGTATTGCAAAACTGTTTTTTCTACCTTTCCCTCAGTAGCATACAAGTGAAAAAAGCCCTCATATCCTTCCGTATGCTCAGGAACTTCATTTGCAGGTAGCCTCTTGATAAAATCACTCGCAATTGTCATAGAATTGATCATTTTACCTTTTGCATAGCCAGGGTGAACGATTTTACCTGTAACAGTTACTTTGGCACCAGCAGCATTAAAGTTTTCATATTCCAACTCACCAATCTGACTTCCGTCCATGGTATAAGCCCATTGTGCACCAAACTTTTCTACATCAAACTTATGAGCTCCCTTACCAACCTCTTCATCTGGAGTAAAACAGGTGCGAATGGTCCCGTGTTTAATCTCTGGGTGTTGAATGAGATACTCCATAGCAGAGACAATTTCAGTGATGCCCGCTTTATCATCTGCACCGAGTAGGGTAGTGCCATCCGTTGTAATTATGGTTTGCCCTTTGTATTGAAGGAGGTCTTCAAAATAAGAGGGACTTAAAACAATGTTTTCTCTCTCATTAAGAACAATGTCTTGCCCATCATAATTTTCATGAATTTGTGGATTGACATTCGCGCCTGTAAAATCAGGACTCGTATCTATATGTGAGATAAACCCAATGGTAGGTACTTCATAATCGATATTACTTGGTAGCGTTGCCATCACGTAACAATTGTCGTCCAATGTTACCTCTTGCATTCCTATATTGGTCAATTCTTCTACTAAAAGCTTGGCTAAATTCCATTGCTTTTCAGTGCTAGGGAAATCTGGATTTTCAGGATCGGATTCTGTATCAATGGTTACATAGCTAATAAACCGATCGATGATTTTTTGTTTGTTCATTTAATATGTGATTTTTTCTATCAAACTCATCGCATTACAGATACGTTCATTGACTAGAGAGTCACCGTAAATTTCTGTTTTTGCATGAATGTAATTCTTAGGGTCTATTTGGATAAAAAGATTGCAAATTTGGTACGCAAACTTTCCTTTCTGCCCCATAGCTCTGGAATAATAGGCGTTTTGCTTCTGAAATTTAAGGTCGTAAGAAGTAGATTCTACTAATTTTTGATTTGCTAGGCTTGTTTTGAATTCCTGAATAAAATCTCCTGAAAAATCAACGCCTTTACTGATATGGGTAACATCTATCAAAAATGTTTCTGTGAGCTGTTTTGTGGTATCTCCAGAGTATATAGAGGACTGGTTGTTATCGTAATACAAGTTGGTTTTCCAGTTGTCTGGAAACTTCACAGTAAAAAGCTTTTTAAAATCTTCAATGGTCTCTAAGTTTGAATACGATTCAGGATTGCAATTCAAATTTTTAGAAATCTCAGATTGAGAATTGCAAGAGATCAGTAGGGCAAGGCTAAGATAAAAGAGTATGTTACGCATGTTATTGAAGACTTAGTTTTCCTACTTTTTTATTTCCTGCAAGCCATGCATGGTGTTTGTTTACAAACTGAATCACATAATACGGTTCTTTACTGACCTCTTTCCAAGTAATTCCGCCATCATTAGAGAATGAAATTCCTGTTTTTCCGACAGCAAAAACTTCTTTTCCATCAGTATCAGGAACATATTGCACACAGCTTTTATAATTTGGATCTTGTCCATCTGCAACCAATAGCCATGTTTTCCCTCCATCTTTTGTAATCGCTTTATTGGCAATGTTCCCCTTGGGTTTTGAATAATCTCCTCCAATGATAATACCGTTGTTTTCATCAGCGAAATCTACAGAATAAATCCCTTGTGATCCTTCTCCTTGCACAATTGGGGTTGTGTATACTTCCCATGTATCTCCGTAGTCTGTGGTTTTAAAAATACGCGCTTTTTTCCCTCCAGTTACTATCCAGGCAGTGGTTCCCAGTACTTTGATATTTGTATTGCTAGCAGCAAAGGCAGCTTCTCCTTCAGCAACCTTTGGAAGTTTGCTACATGGAATTTTACTCCATGTTTTTCCTCCGTCTCTTGTAATAATAATCGACAAGCAGTCCTCAGTAGGGTCGCCCATGGCAATTCCATTTGTGGAATCGAAAAACTTCATAGAGTCGTAAAAAACCTTTTCATGTTCTTCTTTATAAACAACATCAGATTCTAGTTCATCGAGTTTGTACAACAAAGCTGGATTCCCAATACTAAGCGCAAAAATTGCTGACCCATTAGAGGCAATACTTCTAAAATAAGGTTTTATCGAATCTTGATAAGTGATTTTTTGATGAAACCATGTTTTTCCACCATCTTTTGTATGTCCAATTTTTCCATTTGATCCTGCATAATAAAATGTATTTTGATCGATTGCCTGAATAGATCGGATACTCGTACTATCAATTTCAAATTCATTGATATCAACTGATACAATATTTCTGGCTTTGTATTCTTTCTTACAAGAGGAAAGTAAAAAGATTGCTCCTAAGAATAAAATGATCTGCTTCATTATGCGTAATTTAGTCACACGAAAATATGAAAATTTTAAGTAGATGAAATTCGGAAAAGTAGACAATCCTGAGTTAATTGATTTTACCATACCACAAACTCATTCAGATACGATCAATGTATTGGAAAAAACATCTGATAATACTGATTTTTCAATTTATGTGGGGTGTGCGAAATGGAACAAAGCTGATTTAAAAGGTTTCTACCCTAGAGGTACAAAAGATGAACTAGCGTATTACTCAAGGCAATTTAATTGTATTGAATTGAACGCTACTTTTTACAGGAACTTCCCTGCAGAGCAATTTCAAAAATGGTATGAAAAGACTCCCGATGGTTTTAAATTTTTTCCGAAACTTGGTCAAGAAATCAGTCATTGGAAACGATTAGTTGGAGTAGGAGATACTGTGAATTCTTATATCGACAACTTTAGTCATTTAAGAGAAAAGTTGGGTACTATTTTCTTACAGCTTCACGCTAATTTTGGACCTAAAAATTTCAGTGCGCTGGAGAATTTTGTCAAGAGTTGGCCGAAGGGATTGCCACTTGCCGTGGAATGTAGGCATCCAGATTGGTTTGCTGATGAAACAATCTCAAAAGATTTTTTCCAACTGTTAGAGGATCATTCCGTAGCAAATGTTCTGGTGGATACAGCTGGCAGGAGAGATATGATGCACATGAGATTAACGAATAACGAAGCATTTATACGTTATGTGGGAGCAAACCATCCTTCAGATTACAACCGATTAGACAATTGGACACAGAGATTAAAGCAATTGAAAGAACAAGGGCTTAAAAACATTCACTTTTTTGTACACCAAAACATTGAAAAAGAATCTCCTTTGTTAAGTGCGCATTTAATTCAAAACTTGAATAATGCGTTGGGTACAAACTTGAAAATTCCAAACGAGGATCAGCAACAACAAATATCCCTCTTATAAATCTTTGTACATTCTGTCTGCAGCAGGTCTTCCAAGATGAGAGCCTGTGATTTCATCGAAAGAATACAAAGCTTTTGCAGGATCGCTGGAGGTTCTATTTCCTGTGACAATAAGCTGAATCGTTCTATTGAGAAGAGGATCAGACTTTTCGCCCAATACACCTAAATTGCCATAATCTTCTGGCAAAGCAACAGTAGGGTCGATACCATTAGGGAAATTATTGTTACTGGAATTCTTTATTTCAAAGGTTAATGGTTGCATGGCCCAGCGATGGTTGGGGTTTAAATTTGCTCCTGTTCTTAGAAAATTGTCTGAATCATACAATGTAATAGACCCGTGAACTTTTCCTCTTGTGGTTGTACCAACTGATCGTACCGTAATGTAAGGCATCAAACTGTTCATAATCAGCTCAGAAGCAGAAGCCGAGCCATTTGTCGTAATAAAATAGACACGATTTAGTGTAAGGCTATTAATTTGCTCACCTGTAGCTAATTGGTTGGTGAAATTGGTAATAAACGTATCTGGAGAAAATACATTTTGCACCTTCTTATTCCAGATTTCTTTGGAGAATAATTGCGAATTAAATTGACCTGTTATCATGGCTCCTAAAAAGGAAGCTGTTCTTACAGACCCACCACCATTGTAACGCAGATCAATAATGAGATCCGTAACACCTTGAGCTTTTAAATTGGCAAATGCCTGATTGAGTTGCACATCAAAATTAGCAGCAAATTGATTGTACATAATGTAACCAATCTTGTTTGTTCCTTCATTAAACACTTTGGTAACTGCTACGGGATTTTCCTGAATTTGAGACTTCTGCAATGTAAAAGAAGTGGTGTTTTTTACAGGATTACCACTATTAAAGTCAGCCAATGTAATTCGATAGCTTTGATTTGAGAAGAGTAGGCTTCTGTAATTTGACTCGGTAAGTTGAAAACCATCTACTTCATTAAAAATCATACCTCTTACGATTCCTTTGGAAGCAGCATCTGTATTTGGAATGACGTAGCGTACATACCCGTATAAATTAGTAGGGTTATTTTGATACCTCACCAAACCAAATTCCATTCCATTGGTAAGGTTAATCGCTTGAAAAGAATTTTCCAAAGCTACATAATCATTCACGACCCAAGAAAATTTATCAATGACATTGGGTTGGTAACGCATACTTTCAAAGGCATCGAAATGAGAAGTGAAATTTGAATAGTAATTGTGTAATTCTTGACGCGTACCAAAGCGAGTGTCTTGAAGGTCTACAACCTTTTCTTGCCAGAAATAGAATGCATTCATTCCCCGCCACATAAATTCATTAACATTGTCTTCTGTACTTGAGGAAAAAATTTCACTTTTCTCGCAGGAAACAAAACCAATTGAAATGAGGCATACTAAAAGAGTAGAGTAGAGTTTTTTCATCGTCCTAGATTGGGTAAATTTTGTTGAATAAAAACACCTGTATCAAGCTGTCTTTGTGCATTTATAGAATTGTATAAATAATTTAGATTGAAAAAGTTACATGTTGGGTCTGGCCCAGGATTTCCGATTACAATTGCATTGAAGGCTCTTGCAAACATAGGATCAGTAGGGGTTCCTAAGCTACCTAAGTTCAATGCATCTTCATTCGGGCAGTAAGAGATGTTTGGTGTGAATCCAGTGTTGTAAGTAGTATCATTGTTATTGTAAAATGTTAATACTTCTGGTTGAATTGCATACATGTGATTCGGGTTTCTACCTTGGATGTCATAATCTGGTGAATCATACAAAGTAATGGCACCCGCATTATTTCCTATTGTTGGATTTCCAACGACCTGAACATTGATGTATGACTGTAGGCTATTGATCAACAATTCAATAGCAGAGGAACCTCTAAATCCATTTCCATTCAAAAGGATATAAACTCTCGTTAAATTCAAACCTCGTATCATTTGATTGTTTGCAAGACTTGTTGGAAAAAGAGTATTTAAAGCTTCAGGCTGATTGCTTGCAAACCAATTCTGTGCTTTGGTATTCCATTGCTCTTTGATAAGAACTTGATTGCTAAACTGACCTGTGATCATAGAAGCAATAGCAGCAATATTATCTGAAAACGACCCAGAACCAATGCAATAACGTAAATCTAAAATCAATTCTGTGACATTCTGATTTCTTAAATTCAAAAAACTCGTATTCAAATTTGCAAGGTAGTTAGTAGAGAAATCATTGTGAAAAACCAAATGACCAATATTTACTGCTCCATTTGAGATTACATTTTCTCTGAGAATAGGAGGATGGACATAATTTTGTTTTGATAAATTGACAACTCTTCCATTGGAAGTAACTGTAGTTCCGTTAAAATCAGCCATTCCTAATTGAAAATCATTTGCTCCTGTTAACAATAAACTTTGAAAATTATCCTGAGTCAATTGTACGCCATCTACAGTTGAAAAAAACTCACCTCTTGTAATATTTTGGCTGGCAGCATTGGAATTTGGTAGAATCAATATCACGTAGCCTAAAACATTGGTATTACTTCCTGGTTCTTGAATAATTCCAAACTCCATTCCGTTTGTAAGAGATTGACGTAGGGGAATGGGAGTTTCTATCGTTGTGAAATCATTTACGATGCGCGATTTTGTATCATTCGCTATGGTCAAATGATTGAACAAATCTTCAGGCGCTGAAAAACCATTCAGGAAATTCTCTAACTGAATGTCAGAATTAAATCTACGATCTGATAAATCATTTACTTGATCTTGGTGTAAGTAATAAGCATTTAACCCTTTCCAAACAAAATCATGAGTTTGTAATCCTGCAGGCAAAGTGTATTCCTTATTGCAACTAACACAAAAAACTGAAATAAAAAATAGAAGCAATAAAGAATAGAAAAGTCTCATGTATACTATAAATATCTGTTGTATAGGATAACGCAATTTAAGAAAAGTTAGTATTTTTTATTTACTCGTGTAACAAAATATATTCAGGGTCGTCGTAGAGATGTAAGCAAGTAAAAAAACAAGTATTTTTTCTAGTTTTACTAGTAATTAAAAGTAACTAATGAACCAATCAGACTTTCTAAAAGTTGTTTTACCGTTTAAAGACAAAGTCTTCAGATTAGCTAAAAGACTTCTCGTATCTACAGAAGAAGCAGAAGATGCAACTCAAGAACTGTTCTTTAAACTATGGAGAAACAAAGAAAAACTTTCTGATTATAAGAATGTGGAAGCTTTTGCAATGACCATGACAAAGAATTATTGTTATGATCGGTTAAAGTCTAAGCAAGCCAGTAATCTAACATTAGTTCATAGTAATTACAAAGAAAAAGATGCCAGCTTAGATAAAAAAGTAGAGTATCGAGATAGTGTAAACCAAGTACATCAGCTCATTGAAAAATTACCAGACCAACAAAAAATGGTCATTCAGTTGAGGGACATTGAACAATATGATTTTGATGAAATCTGTGAAATGTTAGATATGAAACCAACTGCTGTTCGTGTGACGTTATCAAGAGCTAGAAAAACAATAAGACAAGAACTCTTAAAACAGCATAATTATGGAGTTAGCTAAAATAGAAGAATTAGTACAAAAGTACGACAATGCAGAAACTACATTGCAAGAAGAATCTCTTTTAAGAGACTACTTTAACTCAGGAAATGTAGCTCCACATTTAGAAGAATATCAAATGATGTTCATGTACTTTCAAAATAGTCAAGATGTAACCTATACAAAAACCATTGAGTTTAAAACCCAGAAGAAAAGAAACTACAAATGGTTATCTGTAGCCGCATCAGTTGCTCTACTTTTTAGTGTATACATGGGCGGAGCATTTGACAGTAAGCCACAAACGTTAACAGAATACTTAGCTACTTTGCCAGAGAATGTTCAGCAAGAATACAAGGAAGCTGAAAAAGCCTTAAAAATGCTTTCTGCAAACTTTAGCAAAGGAAATGAAGCCTTTAACAATCTGTATGCTTACGAAGAAACTGTGAATAAAATTTTAAAACCAAGTAAAAAGTAAATAAAGAAATCAAGTAAACAAAAAACAAGAATCATGAAAAAAGTATTATTAATTATAGCATTCGTAGCGGCACCATTTTTTAGCTACGGCCAGTCTTTATTTGACTCTCTAGAAGAAATGGACAATGTAGATTCAGTCATCGTTAGCAAAGATGCCTTTGAATTATTGTCTAAATTCAATCCAAAAGGTGTAGAAAACAACGATATGATGTTGGCTTTCAATATGATTAAAGAGTTAAACGAGTTCAAAGTATTCTCTACAGAAGACGCTTCTATTGCCTCTAAAATGGAGTCAATGGTAAAAAAAGCACTTAAGAGTAGAAAACTTACCGAATTAATGAGACTCAAAGAAGGAAACTCCAGAGCCATTATCTATGTAAAAGCAGGAAGTAATAAAGACTATGTAAGTGAAGTGCTTATGTTCGTAAAAGGGTTGGATAAGAAAACCAATGGGATGTCTGAAGCAATTGTAATGTCTCTTACAGGAAATATTGACATCAATAAAATGTCTGAATTAGCAAATAGTTTAACTAAGAACAGCAGTATAAAAGTTAGTAGAGACTAAATTTATAAAACATTATAAAAAATTATAAAATAGAACCATGAGAAAATTGACAACCGTTTTAGCTGTTTTATTTGTTACATTGATGACCGTATCATGTAACAACAAACAATCTCTACAAGGATATTTGGTAGAGAGTCAAGGAAAACAAGGATTCATGACTTTTGATATCCCGGTAAACTTCTTCAAGCCTAAATCCGATGATGTACCTGCTGAAGTATTGGAAACCATTCAAAGCATCCATAAAATTAACGTGGTAGCCTTACCATACAAAAACAATGAAGCTGAATACGATGCAGAAAAAGCAAAAATCAATGAGATTTTAAAATCATCTGATAAGTATAAGAGCTTAATGCGTATGAATGCTAAAGGAATTAAAATGAATTTATACTATACGGGAAGTACAGATGCAATCGACGAAGTAATCGCATTTGGGTACCAAAAAGAATTGGGAGTAGGTGTAGCTAGAATTATGGGAGAGGATATGAACCCTTCACAAATCATCAAGATGATGGAAAACATTACTTGGGATAGTAATGGGATGAACCTGAAACAATTTAATATGGCATTTCAATAGTCAGATCAACCAAAGCCAAATTTGGAACCGTTGCTTACATAAAATAAGCAACGGTTTTTTTATGAACTATTTATTAGTTGAGTAATTGGTTTTAACTAGCCATTAACAGCAGTCACCTCATTATTTACTATTTTTGAGCCACTAATAAATCCTTATGAAACTGAGACTTCTTCTCTTACTCGTATTACTGATCGCTTTTTCTTTTTCTTATTCACAGACGCAAGATCCTTTATCTATTTATCGTTCGGAGAGAGAAAAGACCAACAATCTAGTTCACACAAAATTAAAAGTGAGCTTCGATTTTGCTAAAAAGCAACTCAATGGGGAGGCCTGGTTAACACTTACACCACATTTTTACGATGTAACTACTCTTGAACTTGATGCGAAAGCAATGCTGATTCATACAGTAAAAATGGATAATAAAGATCTTAGTTATGAATACGATAATTTTAAGATCAATATAAACCTTCCGAAAGCATACAAAGCAGGCGAAAAGTATACCCTGTACATTAAGTACACTGCAAGACCAGAGGAAGTAAAACAAAAAGGAAGCAATGCCATCGCTGGCGCTAAGGGATTGTACTTTATCAACCCTACTGGAGAAGAAAAAGATAAGCCAACGCAAATATGGACACAAGGAGAAACAGAGGCAAGTAGTTGTTGGTTTCCTACCATAGATGCTCCTAATCAAAAAACTTCACAGGAAATATACATCACAGTTTCAAAAAAGTATGTTACGCTGTCTAATGGTAAATTAGAAAGTCAAACAGAAGTAGATGGCATGCGTACTGATTATTGGAAGTTTGATAAAAAACATGCTCCCTATTTGTTTTTTATGGGTGTTGGCGAATATGAAATTATTGAGGATTCATACAAAAACATTCCTGTCAACTACTATGTAGAAAAAAAATACGCGCCCTTGGCTAAACAAATTTTTGGATTGACACCAGAGATGATTGGATTCTTCTCTGAGAAATTAGGAGTAGAATATCCTTGGAACAAGTATAGTCAGATTGTAGGAAGAGATTATGTAAGTGGTGCTATGGAAAATACGACCGCGGTGATTCACGGTGAGAATGCAAATCAAATGAAAGGGCAGTTGATAGATGAAAACAGACAGGAGAATACCATTGCACATGAAATTTTTCATCATTGGTTTGGAAATTTAGTCACTAGTGAGAGTTGGAGCAATCTCGCATTAAACGAATCCTTTGCTAGTTACAGTGAATATTTATGGAGAGAATACAAATATGGAAAAACAAATGCTGATGCACATCTGTTTGAAGCAATTAAAGGATACAAGGACAATGTTGAAAACTTTAATAAAAAGCTGGTTCGTTTCAATTATGTAGACAAAGAAGATATGTTTGATGCGGTAAGCTATAACAAAGGAGGTGCAATTCTTCACATGCTAAGAAACTATCTTGGAGATGAAGCTTTTTTTGCAGGACTTAAAAAATATCTGACAGACAATCAATACAAAGCATCTGAGGTGCACCAATTAAGACTTGCTTTGGAAGAAGTGACAGGAAAAGATCTAAATTGGTTTTTTAATCAATGGTTCTTTGGTTCTGGACACCCAAAAATTCAAGTTTCTTACGATTACAATACTCTAGAAAGAACTGTTACTGTGAACTTTATTCAAACACAAACAAATGAGTTCAAGTTTCCGATGGCTATAGATTTGTTCGAAAATGGAAAAAAAACTCGATACAATGTGTTTGTTGAAGGCAGAGACGCTTCTTTTAAGTTTGCTTTTCAAAGCAAATCTCCCAATTTAATTCAAGTCAACGCAGACGGTGTTTTATTAGCAGATTTTGATGAAAATAAGATTTTAAGTGAATCCATTTTCCAACTGAAAAACGCTACCAACTATCAACATAAGCGAGAAGCTCTTTTAGAGATTGCAAAACGTCAGGATGATAAAAAAGCATTCAATGCCATTGCTGCTGCGATGAACGATCCATTTTATAAGATTCGAATTTTGGCATTAGAGAATATCAACCTCATCAATAAATGGGCTAAGAAAGGTGCGATCGATCAAATCAAACGAATTGCCAATAACGATCCAAAAACACTGGTGCAAGCAGCTGCTATTGAAACTTTAGGGAAATTAACAGACCCTGAATTGAGGCCTATCTTTGAAAAAGCATTGAACAGTGTTTCATACAATGTAGTAGGAAAAGCCTTGGTAGCCATGTATTATGTAGATAAAGACTATGCTATCAAAAAATCAAAGGAACTACCATTGGCCGTAAAAAATATCATTGCCACGCCGCTTACTCAGATTTATATTGAAGAAAAGGACGATTCCGAGATTGTCTTTATTGCCAACAATATCTTGAATGGAATGTTTAGTACCAATCCAAAAATTCAAGAAATCTATCAAAAAGCTTATGATAAAGTGGCAACAAGTAACAATACAGAGGCTATCCAGAATTTAGTAAATGATTTGGTGGCAAAAGGTTATCAATTCAAGCAATTTAATTTCGATCAGGTAGCAATTAACTTGTTACGTCAGATGGTTCAGAAACAAAAAACTGCTGAAAAACCGAATAAATCTAAGAATATTGAGGTTATAAGAACCGGGATTGCAAGGTTGGTGCAGTAAAATTACTAAGATAAGTTCGACTAGATAAAAATCTGATGATTTTCACTCGAACTGATACTTTTGAAGTATACTTTACCTACATAGAAGTTATCTTACTTGATATATTCATCAAAAGTTCCATCATTATAGAAAACTACAATTCTCTGAATCTTCTTAGAGTTTGAATTGTTTTGTGAAATCATTTCTTTTTGCTCAAATATACTTGTCTGCTGTTGAGTAGGAGTAGAGTCAGAAGTAATGGGCGCTCTCGGAAAACTCCCTTTTCCATTTAGTAGCCAATAAATGTCTACCTCTTTAAATGTATTGGTTACTTTTAAAATGAAATCAAGACTTGGTTTGTTTCTGCCAGAAAGTATGTGTGAAATGCTTGAACGCTGTACTCCAATTTTATCAGCAAATAAAGAGGCTGATAAATTGTAATGTTCTATAACCTCTTTTAACCTTTTAATAAAATCTAAATTGTTTACCAATGTAAATACCACTTGCTATTACAAATGTAACCAATGATATCACATCACCCTAGAAGTTTTGAATTTAAATTATATAAAATTAAACCAACGCTTTATATAACTTGTATAATATATTGATTTTTAATTATTTAATTTTTAACATGTACTAAATTATAAAGAATTTTTATACTGAATTTTCATTTGTTTTTCATTGTAAACATCTGTTAACAATACTACACAACTAGAACAAACGACTTGATTACAAATGTAAAATAACTGGTAAATATATTTACATCTACTTTTCACTGAAGTTTATAGCTTTATTTTATTTTTGTTATTCACTAAAACTATTGTTTGATAAAATGCAAATCATAGACACACATCATGTAAAAGAAATTTTCGGTTTGCATCGTCAAGACAGCATCGAAGGTCGATGGATCCCTTTAGAGGCCATGTATCCTTTTCTTGAGAAAATGAAAAATCTAATCTCATTGAAAGAGATTGGAGCATCTGAGCGAGGAAAACCGATTTACAATATAAAAACAGGGTCAGGACCAACAAAAGTATTGATATGGACTCAGATGCACGGAAATGAGAGTACAGGCACAAAAGCTATCTGTGATTTGTTATCGTTCTTAACAGACAACAAAGATGATATTGCTAATGAAATCCTATTGAATTGTACAATTTCTATCATTCCCATACTAAATCCAGATGGAGCAGAGACTTACACTAGGGTAAATGCTAATGGAATTGATTTGAATAGAGATGCTGTAGATCTTGTTGCGAGAGAAAGTAAAGTCTTACGAAATGAGTTGGATACATTCCAGCCCGATTTTTGTTTCAACCTACACGATCAGAGAACCATTTTTGGAGTAGAGGGTACAGAAAACCCTGCGACACTCTCATTTTTAGCCCCTTCAGAGGAGGTGAGTAGAAAGGTTACTAAAGGTAGGATAAAGACAATGAATGTGATTGTAGCGATGAATCGTTTGATGCAACAAATCATTCCAAACCAAATAGGTAGATATACCGATGAGTTTTATCCAACTGCTACGGGTGATAATTTTCAAAAACTAGGCTACCCCACTATTTTAATAGAATCCGGACACTTTCCAGCTGATTACGAGAGAGAGAAATCAAGAGGCTACACCTTTATGGCATTGTTACAAGGCATTTATCATGTTGCTACAAGCAAGGAATTTACTGAATATCAAGAATATTTTGATATTCCTAACAATGTGAAATCTTTTTATGATTTACTCATTACTTTTGAAGGCAAAAAAAGAGATGAAATTTATCAATTTAAAGAGGTTTTAGAGAATAAAAAAGTTAGCTTTGTGCCTGAATTGGTTCAAGAAAAAGAAGAGACTGCGCAATATTTTCATCAAAAAAATTGACAAATACCTTATTTTATTGAATTTTATTCATGATTTTTAATGTTATGTTTAAAAAAACGTATATTTTTGCTTCATTGATTGAATAATTAATAAAAGAAATATGAAAAAATTCATGCTAGATGAAATCGATCATCAGATTTTAGATATCTTAATCGAGAATGCTAGAACCCCTTTTACAGACATTGCAAAAAAACTACTTGTTTCTGCGGGCACCATACACGTTCGTGTAAAGAAAATGGAAGATGAAGGGATTATACAAGGTTCTACATTAACTTTGAATTATGAGAAGATGGGCTACTCTTTCATTGCTCATGTTGGAGTATTTTTAGAAAAAACTTCCATGACTCACGATGTCATTACTAATTTGAGGTTGATTCCTAATGTAACAGTAGCTTATGTAACTGCTGGTAAATACAATATCTTTTGTAAAGTGAGAGCCAAAGGAACGAATGATGCCAAAGACATTATTTATAGAATAGACGAAATTCCTGGTGTTAGCAGAACAGAAACGATGATTGCTCTAGAAGAGAGTATCAACGATAAAAAACGAATGATGCACGCCATCTTCAAAGAAATGTAAAATTTCCTACTTTCTTAAAAACCTCGTAACTTTTTAATGCGAGGTTTTTTTATATCTTCATTCGATGAAAATAACTTCAAAATTACCCAACGTAGGAACCACAATTTTCACTGAAATGAGTGCTTTGGCTAATGCTCACAATGCAGTAAATTTATCTCAAGGGTTTCCCAATTTTCAAACAGATCAGAGACTATCAGATTTAGTTACTGAAGCAATGAACAAAGGATTGAATCAATATGCACCCATGAGAGGTGTCTTAGTATTGAGAGAAGAGATTTCTCTGAAGTTTAAGAGACTCTACAACAGTACTTACAATCCTGAAAGTGAAATTGTGATTACATCTGGGGCAACACAAGCTATTTTTACCATTATTTCAGCATTTGTGCATCAAGATGATGAAGTTATTTTATTTAAGCCTGCTTATGACTGTTATCAACCTGCCATTGAGCTCAATAAAGGAAGGGTTGTACCCATACAACTAGAACACCCCAATTATCGTGTCGATTGGCAAGAAGTGGAGGGAAAGATCAATTCCAAAACTAAAATGATTGTTGTAAATACTCCACAGAATCCAAGCGGAACAATCTTTTCTAAGGAAGACATGCTTAACTTAGAGAGATTGACTAAAGGTACCAATATCATAGTGCTGAGCGATGAAGTTTATGAGCACATGATTTATGACGATCAATCGCATCAAAGTGTTTGTTTGTTTCCTGAATTGAAAAAGCGTTCTTTTATCACTGCATCTTTTGGAAAAACGTTTCACAATACAGGATGGAAAATAGGCTATTGCTGTGCACCAAGCGAATTGATGGATGAATTTGTAAAAGTGCATCAATTCAATGTGTTTTCTGCCAATCATCCTATACAGGTTGCCTTAGCAGAATATCTAAAAACACCTGAACATTATTTAGAATTACCTAAGTTTTTCCAACAAAAAAGAGATTTGTTTCTAAGTTTGATTCAAGATGCTAACTTCGATTTTATTCCTAGTCAGGCGAGCTATTTTCAGCTTTTAGATTATTCCAAAATCACTGATGAAAATGATGTGGATTTTGCTATTAGGTTGACAAAAGAGTTCAAAATTGCATCGATACCGATGTCAGTTTTTAATGAAAACAATCTCGATTTCAAAGTATTACGCTTTTGTTTCGCAAAAACAGATGAAACTCTCAAAGCCGCTGCAGCTATTTTGAATCAAATTGCCTAATTTAGTTTCCGAACAAAACAAACAAATGACTTCTAAAATCGATTATAAACCTTCTATTAACGATAGAGAAACGCTTATAAAGCTCTACAAAGCTATGTTAAAGCCTCGAATGATTGAGGAGAAAATGTTGGTACTGCTAAGACAAGGTAAAATTTCAAAATGGTTTTCCGGAATAGGTCAAGAAGCCATCGCAGTAGGTGTTACTTCAGCATTAGATAAAGAAGAATACATTCTCCCAATGCATAGAAATTTGGGTGTTTTTACAACACGCGAAATTCCTTTGCATCGATTGTTTTCGCAATGGCAAGGGAAGATGAGCGGTTTTACCAAAGGAAGAGATCGAAGTTTTCATTTTGGGACACAAGAGTACAAAATCGTGGGAATGATCTCGCATTTGGGACCTCAATTGGGAGTTGCAGATGGGATTGCACTTGCGAACAAACTCAAGAAAAATAGTCAAGTTTGCGCCGTGTTCACGGGAGAAGGAGGAACCAGTGAAGGTGATTTCCATGAAGCTTTAAATGTCGCTTCTGTTTGGAATTTACCAGTCATCTTTTGTGTCGAAAATAACGGATATGGATTGTCGACACCCACTTCTGAGCAATACAATTGTGAACATTTGGTCGACAGAGGATTGGGTTATGGAATGGAAAGTCATCTCATAGATGGAAACAATGTCATAGAAGTATTTACCAGAGTTAATGAATTGGCAAAAGACATCCGTCAAAATCAAAGACCTGTTTTGTTGGAGTTTAAAACGTTTCGAATGCGTGGTCACGAAGAGGCTAGTGGTACAAAATATGTTCCCAAAGAATTGATGGAAACATGGGCAGAGAAAGATCCTGTACACAACTTCGAAAACTATTTACTCTCTGAAGGCATCTTAACCAATAAAGTGATAGAAGAAGCCAAAGAGTCCATTAAAAAAGAGATAGATGAGCACTTAGAATTGGCATTTAATGAAGATCCACTTGTACCTGATTTAGAAACAGAGCTTTCGGATGTCTATCGCACACATGAGCATACAAGTATCGATCCTTCTGATCAAAAGGAAAACATCCGATTGATAGATGCCATTTCACAAGGTTTGAAGCAATCTATGCAGCAGCACAAAGATTTGGTCATCATGGGGCAGGACATTGCGGAATATGGTGGTGTTTTTAAAATCACAGATGGCTTTGTCAATGAATTTGGTCGCGAACGGGTAAGAAACACACCTATATGTGAATCCGCAATTGTTTCTACAGCTTATGGCTTATCAGTAAATGGAATGAAAGCTGTTATGGAGATGCAGTTTGCCGATTTTGTGAGTTCAGGATTCAATCCCATTGTTAACTTGCTAGCCAAATCGCATTATCGTTGGAATCAACAAGCAGATGTTGTAGTGCGGATGCCTTGTGGAGCAGGAGTAGGGGCAGGTCCTTTTCATAGTCAAACCAATGAAGCATGGTTTACAAAGACACCTGGATTAAAAGTGATTTATCCAGCATTTCCACAAGACGCCAAAGGGCTCTTGATCTCAGCAATCAATGATCCAAATCCCGTCTTATTTTTCGAACATAAAGCTTTGTATCGTTCAGTGTATCAAGAGGTATCAGAAAATTATTATACCATTGAGATTGGAGAAGCCAATTTGTTAAAAGAAGGAAATGACATTTCTATCATCACTTATGGAGCGGGCGTTCATTGGGCATTGGAAGTATTAGAAAATAACTCAGATATACAAGCAGACCTTATTGACTTACGAAGTCTACAACCTTTAGATACAAAAATGATTTACACTTCAGTGAGAAAGACTGGAAAAGCGATCATCTTACAAGAAGACTCCCTATTCGGAGGCATTGCTAGTGATTTATCAGCAATGATTAATGAAAACTGTTTCGAATTTCTAGATGCACCTGTTAAAAGAGTTGCCAGCATAGAAACTCCCATTCCATTTCAGCCCGAGTTAGAGAAACAATATCTACCTAAGAATCGATTTGAAGAAGCTCTTAAAAAATTAATTCAATATTAATTTTTATTTAGATTCGTTCTAAATATATTTGTGATCAAATTTTTTAAAAATGAAAGTCACAAATAGATCCCTCCACAGAGACATCGCCTATTTTTATGTAGGTCTTATCATTGCTTTTTCCTTTTCTGGCATTATATTGAATCACCGTCAGGACTGGTATCCCATGAATTATACTTATGATAGTCAAGAAGTAGCATTAGCCTTACCCGCAGAAAAAGAGATTACCAAAGAGTTCCTTATTACAGCTACAAAAGACTTTAATGCTGAATATGATGGACATCGCATACGAAATGGTAGCTTACGCGTCTATTTTAAAGACAATGGTATTTTGGATATGAAGCTCACGGACACCAAAGGAACTCTAGAGTTTAAACGCAAAGTACCTATCATAGGCCATAGTATGTATTTGCATAAATCAACTAATAATTTTTGGATTTGGTATTCCGATATTTTTGGAGTAGCTATGTTAATTATTGCTATCACTGGAATGTTGATTCCTGCTGGTAAAAATGGGTTTAAGAAAAGAGGGTGGAAGTTGGCTTTATTAGGAATGCTATTTCCTCTGTTATTCCTCATTCTCTTCCCATAATTTATTGGTATCTTTAGGAAACTCAAAACGTAACCATGAATAAACAAATCATTTTTAAGAAAAGGCCTATTGGATTTCCCGAAGAAGACACTTGGAAATTAGAAGAAAACCCAATTCCAAACTTAAAAGAAGGGGAAGTCCTTATACAACACCATTATATTTCCTTAGATCCAGCTATGCGAGGATGGATGAACGATAGTAAATCCTACATTGCTCCCGTAGCTATTGATGATGTAATGCGTGCTGGTTCTATTGGAAAAGTGATTCAATCGAACAACCATCCTAAATTCAAAGTAGGTGATTGTCTTACTGGGTGGGGTGGAGTTCAGCAATATGTTGCTACGGATGGCACAAATTGGTTTAAAGTAGACGATTCAATTGCTCCCATGCCTTTGTTTATTAGCACTCTAGGTATGCCAGGAATGACTGCCTATTTTGGAATAACCGAAGTAGGAAAGATCAAAGAAGGAGATCGAGTTTTAGTATCTGGTGCTGCAGGTGCTGTGGGTAGTGTGGTTGGTCAAATTGCCAAGATCAAGGGTTGTACTGTTGTGGGAATCGCAGGAGGACAAGAGAAATGTGATTATCTGGTTAATGAATTGGGCTTTGATGCTGCCATTGATTACAAATCTGAAAACATCTACGATGCCTTAAAGGAAAAATGTCCAAAAGGAATCGATGTCTTTTTTGACAATGTAGGAGGTGAAATTTTAGATGCGGCACTCACGAAAATTAGAATGCATGCACGTATTGTTATCTGTGGAGCCATTTCCCAATACAACAATAAAGTCAAAGTAAAAGGACCTAGCAACTATCTAAGCTTACTGGTCAACAGAGCTACCATGCAAGGAATGGTAGTGATGGATTATGCAAAAGACTATAGCAAAGCAGCACAAGAAATGGGAATGTGGATAGCGCAAGGGAAGTTGAAATCTAAGGAAGCGGTCTTTGAGGGAATCGAAAATTTCTACGATACTTTTGGTCGTTTGTTCTCAGGAGAAAAACGAGGAAAGTTAATTTTAAAGGTGATAGAAGAATAACTACTCTTGTTAATTTCGAGAACTTCAATCAACGAAAATAATGGAGCATTTTTTTCAATGTCCGTATTGTTGGCAAGAGATTTCCATGATTTTAGATACGAGTGTTCATCAGCAAACCTATATTGAAGATTGCGAAGTTTGTTGCAATCCTATTGAAGTCACACCAACATTTGAACAACAGGAACTCATCAGTTTTTACAGTCAATCGATAGAACAGTAGCATGAAATTTTTCAACAGTTTTCGACGAAAAATATTAGGAACAGGTTTTAGCAAATATCTATTGTATGCCATTGGAGAAATTGTATTGGTGGTTATTGGAATCCTTCTGGCAATTGCCATTAACAACTACTATCAGAAAAAGGCGATTGCCGAGAAAACAAATGCAGTTGTTAGTGAGATTTACAATCAAATGGTGGCTGATAGTTTAAAAATCCATGAGTATATCGATTATTTAGGAAAACTGAAATACGGAATCTCCTACTACAGATTGCCTGTTGATCAGAGGAAAAAAGAAAAAAGACACGAGTTAGGGGAATCTTTCACCAAAATTAGCTTGTTTTTTGATCGCGACAAGGATTTTTTGAACATGACCAATTCGGTAGCCAATCAAATAGAAAAAAATGATTTCACTGCTTATAAGTACTCAAAACAGCTATACGATATTCAAACAGATTACAACCTTAACATAGAAGTATTGAGAAACCAAGAGCGGCTGATTATGAATAAAAACAACGCCTTCAATGAGAATCTTGCTAAAAAATACGATTGGTATATCGACTGGAATGCAACTCTAAATTGTAAGAGGGATTGTTTTACCTATATAGGTAGTAGTGAAGAATTCAATCGTTATTTGGCCATTTATCAATATGAAAAAACATTCATCTATAGAATACGAATTGAGCAGTTTCAAGAGAAGTTACGTGCTCATATTCGAACTTTAAAGAGCTTGATTGACCCATAAGATAGAGTAATTATTCTTTAATAATCCTTCTAGACACCTTCTTTCCATCTGCCTCAATTATTAAAAAATATGATCCCGGAGCTAAATACTGTACATTGTACGATTGATTCTGCACACTCTGTAAATTCCCTTTGTGCAATTCTCTAACTTCTCTACCGGTAATGTCAAAAACAGCAATACGACCACTTCCAGACAGCGAATGTTTCACAGTCAGCTCGCCTTTTGTAGGTACAGGGAAGACATGTATATTTTCTTGTACGACAATTGGTTCGTCATTAATAGACAATACTTGATTCATATTAAAACTATACATAGAACGACCATAGGTTCCTGCGTATAAAGTATTCGTTGGTTTGTGGTATTTTAAATCTCTAACGAGAACTTGCGGTAAATTTGCACCTAAAATAGTCCAAGAAGCACCATCGTTTTCTGAGTACCACACTGTTAAATCTGTTGCTACTATAGGGATATTGTTAGGCCCCAATACTACATCATTTATAGGGATACTCGGTAAATTAGATGAAATGTCAGTCCATGTTTGTCCTCCGTTCGTTGTCTTAAAAATATGTGGAGTATAATCTAATACACTATAACCTGAAAAAGTAGCATAAGCTACCATATCATTGGTAGGAGAAATTGCTATAGAGGTTACAAATCTATTTGGGAGTCCAGAACTTATATCTGTCCAATTCTGTCCACCATCAAAAGTGACATGCACTTTTCCATCGTCACTTCCCGTGTAGATGGTATTGAGGTTTAAATAGGAGGGAGCAATTGCGGTAATAGTTCCATAGCTAATTGATCCACTTGCATGTTGACCTTTTGTTAAATCCGTACTAATTGCAGTCCATTGAGTCGCTTGGTTAGAAGAGTACAATCGGTGACTACCATAATACACGATATTGGAATTAAAAGGTGACAAGACTATTGGAGTATTCCAGTTTTTTCGATCATTGGTATTAATTCCTGAATCAGCTCGAACAAAATCAACACCACCGTTGGTAGATTTAAAAAGGTTTCCAAATTGATATTCAGCATATACAATATTGCTGTTTGTTGGATCTACATTTACATGGAATCCGTCTCCAGCAAGTATACTGACCCAATCATTTAAGCTTCCTGTGGTAGTTCGCATGGTATTATTATCCTGTGATCCACCATAGAGTCGTTGGGGCTGTAAAAAATCTACTTCAATATTGTAAAATTGAGTGATCGGTAAGTTGGTAAAATGCTGCCATGTAGCTCCAGCATCCTCAGAAAGATAGGCGCCTCCGTCATTACCTTCTAGAATGAAATTAGGGTTGCTTCTCGAATATTCTAAAGCATGATGGTCTACATGCATTCCTGTTACTTGCCCCCAATTTGTACCACTATCTCTTGTACGAAATAGATGGTAACCTAGAACATACAACTCATCTGGATTTGTGGGATGAACTCGAAGGTTTCCAAAAAACCAGCCATAAGTAGCATCGACGCCTGAAATACCAGCTGTATTTATAGCAGTCCAAGTATTTCCATGATCTGTAGATTTATATATCCCATCAAAACTATTTGCAGCTCCCTTTGTATATCTTGCATAAACAATGGAGGGGTTGGATTCTGAGATTGCCAAACTGATTCGTCCAGTTTCTGGGCTCTCTGCTGGCAATCCATGGGAGGGGCCTAGCAACTCCCATGTAGTACCACCGTCTTTTGATCTATGAATTCTTGAGTTTTTTCCTGCATAAGCTCGCTGCCAGGGTTGCCTAATGCGATCCCACATCGCTGCATAAAGAGTATCTGTATCTACTGGGTTCATCACCATATCAATAGCTGCGGTAGAATCTGAGACATAAAGTACTTTTTCCCAATTAGTGCCTCCATTCAGAGATCTATAAACACCTCGCTCAGTATTTTTTCCGTATAACTTTCCCGTAGCAGCCACAAAAACCCTATTCTCATTCTTAGGATCTACAACAATTCTTCCCGTGTGATGTGTATTTTGCAAACCTACATTGCTCCAGGTTGAGCCAGCATCATCAGAACGATAGATTCCATCTCCAAAGAAAGCACCAGAATTAGAAGTACCATTTGCTTCTCCAGTTCCTACATAAATTCGTTGAGCGTTGGAAGGAGCAATGGCAATGTTTCCAATAGACAAATTACTCATTGCATCAAAAATAGGGGTCCAATTTTGTCCTTTATCAGTAGTTTTGAAAAGTCCACCAGATGCTGTTGCTACATATAAATGATTGTTGTTATCTGGCGAAATAGCAACATCTGTAACTCTTCCTCCACGATTTACAGGCCCTTTTAATTCCCAAGTACCGTTTTTTTGGAAGTTTCTGTTATGAAGAATCCTCTGCCTTTTTTGTACAGCCTCTTGAATGGCTTTCTTATTAATATAGTTGTTTGGATATGCTCTTTGTAGGTACATCCACTCATTAGGATATTCTCCTATATTTTCTAGCTTAGTGTTGTTATTCTCTCCTTTTGAAAACAACAATAACAAGGCTATCAATAAAAAGATGCTTATTATGTATTTTACCCTCATAGGCAATACTATTAAATCCTAAATGTTAAATATAAATAAATAAGGCCATTAGTACAATGACTCTCACAGAGATTCCATTGCTATGATTTAATTGCTGCTTTCGATTTTAAATGTCTTGTTAAAAATTAGTTAATTGATTCTCAAACGATTTAATAAGCTTTTGTAAATCGGTATTTTTATAAAAAACTAACTAATTATGAAACGATTTCTTTATGTATTCAGTTTGCTATTGATTGCTGTTACGACTGTGGCAGCTATTGGAAATGAAAAAGATGATCTTACCAAAAACTTTATTAGCGGAAACCCAGAAATAGCTTCTATCAACAGTTTGAGTTTTGGGCCACAAGGGATTTTATTCATTGGTGATTCCGACAAAGCAACCGTGTATGCTATTGATACAAAAGACAATACACCCAATGCTAAATCAGAGAATATTGCAGTCGGAGATTTTGATGTAAAAGTAGCTGAGGCATTAGGAACGTCCAAAGACAATATTAGAATTACAGATATGGCTGTTAATCCAGTTTCTAAAGTGGCTTATTTTTCTATTCATACCAAGAATGGAACACCCGTTTTACTAAAACTAGTAGGGAAGAAATTAGAAAATGTTTCTTTATCGAATGTTAGCTATTCAAAGGCCGATTTACAAAATAGTGTCGCAAAAGATGCGAAGGATAGAAGAAAAAGACCTTTGAGAAGATGGGCCATTTCTGATATGAAGTACTACAAAGGAAAATTGATGGTGTCTGGATTATCTAACAAAGAATTTAGTTCTTCATTCCGTAGCATTCCATTTCCATTTACAGGGAAAGAAGACTTTGCAACCTTAGAGATTTATCATGCTGCACACGGACGTTATGAAACTTATGCTCCCATCAAAACCTTTGATGTAACAAGCATTAACAATCAAGACTATCTGTTGGCAAGTTACACCTGTACACCGTTGGTATTATTCCCAATTAACGAATTAAAAGGAGGGAAGCACTTAAAAGGAAGAACCATTGCCGAATTAGGATCAGGGAACTCTCCGTTAGACATCATCAGCTTTCAGAAAGGAGATGAAGTAAAGTTTTACATGTCGAATAACAACAGACCTGTAATGCGTATCAACTTATCTGACATTACAAAGTTTAATGGATCTTTAACTGAGCCTGTTGAAGAATTTGGGAAGGACGTAGGTTTGACTTATGACAACCTTCCTTTTGTGAATGTACAGCAAATGGATGAACTCGATGAGGATAAAGTATTAATTTTACGTAGAAGAAACGACGGAAATTTATACCTACATAGCAGAAATAAAAAATGGATGTAAAACGTAAAAGTTTTTTATATACAGAAAAAAAGATCAGGGTTTTCTTGGTCTTTTTTTGTTTGTTCCTGTCGATATCGTGCAAGAAAGAAATTGAAAATCCCCAGCATAGAATTGACTATACAACAGGGCAAAAAGCCTATCGGATCTCATTTGAAGGCACAGAAAATTTCGATAGTTATTTCATTCGTTTAAACGGAAGTACAAGTTCTATTCTAGGGAAATACTTTAAGGATGGTGATCGTATCATATTCCAACCTGTAATTCCATTTTCTTGGGAGCAAGACTATGAAATTTACAAGGATGGAGCATTGTATATTGAATTTACGGTACGCGCTCCTGAAAGTGTTATTCGACCGAAATTATTGGGCATCTATCCAAAATTAGATACGCTTCCTGAGAATCTTCTCAAAATGTATTTCGAGTTTGACATGCCGATGCAGCAATCGCAGTCGAGTTTGAATTTCATCAAAGTTTTTGATCAAACTACTGGCGAGGAAGTAACTGTTTTCTTGCCTTTGGAAAATGAATTGTGGAACAGAGAGAAAACACGATTGACTTTGTGGTTAGACCCAGGACGAATTAAAAAGGATTTGATTCCCAATCGAGAAAAGGGAATTCCCATTGTGAAAGGACATCAATATGATGTGGTTGTAAAGAGTAATTTTTCTGGAGGTGAATATCAAGCAAATTTGGATAAAACATATGTGAAAAGCTTTCATGTTACTCAACGAGACACCAAAAGTCCTAGTATCGATGAGTGGAAATTACAAATTCCCAAATCGAACTCAACAGAAGGTTTAAAGATTGTATTCGATGAACCTTTGGACATACTTTTGGCTCAGGAAATGATAGAGGTTGTGGATGATCGTCATACTGCGATTTTAGGGAGCTATCAATTAAATGATCAACCAAATGAAATAGTCTTCTTACCGGAAAACCCGTGGAGAAAGGGAGCTTATAATATCATCGTAAATGCAAAATTAGAAGATTTAGCGGGGAATAATCTCAATCGTCTTTTTGATGTGGACTTAGAAAACAACAGTGAAGTCGACAATTCAAAAACAAAGAAGCTTTCATTTAAAATTGATTAGTTGATTTCGACTTTGCTCAGTCAACAAAAAACTGGTAACTAAACAGACTTTCGCTATTGAGTAGGGTTTTTCCAATCAAATCGTTCAAACAAATCAATCCAGTCTTTTGGAAATGAAGCCTTTAAACTAAGAAGCTTTGAAGTAAAAGGATGGGTGAATTCGAGCTTTCCAGCATGCAGAAATAAGTAGGTGCAACCAAATTCGCGTTCGTACATCAAATCATGGTTTTTGTCGCCATATTTCGCATCGTTGATCAACGGATGAGATATTTTATTCATGTGGATTCTCAATTGATGCAACCGACCCGTTTTGGGTTTCAACTCAACCAAACTATATCGTGAAGTATCGTAAGGTTTTACAGGAATGTTCAAAGTAACCGTTTCCAATGTCCTCAGCTGTGTTTCAGCCTCTTTATAGACGTCCGCATCACGTCCTTTAACAGGAGAATTAATGATTTTTGAAGTGGGAGAGAAGCCGCGTACCACACCATAATACGTTTTTTGAATGGCATGCTGCATAAACAACTCTTGAAAACCCGCTACATACTCCGTTTTTTTGGCCAACAATAGAATACCTGAGGTCTTTCGATCCAATCGATGAATAGGATAGAATCGAGATTCGAGCTGATTTTCTAACAACTGTAGAAGTGAAGCTTCATCCGCTTTGTTTCTGGAATGATGTGCATGATGTACTAACACATTGTTGGGTTTGTTGGCTACCACACAAAAATCGTCTTCGTAAATAATTTCGCAGTGCTTCATATCCTTATCAATTCAATGCTTTTTGAGGAGTTCTAAGGAACAATAAAAGAAGTAAAGACAAGAATCCACAAATGGCAAAACCTAAAAATATAGGCAATACCGTTTCGTGTACAAAACTACCAATATATGAGGCCAGAGGAACTGCTAATACTGTGGATAAAAAACCATTGATAGCTGCTCCGATGCCAGCGATATGTCCCAGGGGTTCCATAGCAAGCGATCTTAAATTCCCAAAAAGAAAGCCTATAGAGAAAAATTGTGCTGCAAAAAATGTCATCAAAATATAAATAGGGGGATTCTCTTTATGAAAATACAAAGCGATGTATAAAACAGAGACTACTACAAAAGCAAGAGAGAACACCTGTACCAACCGTAACATTCCATATTTTAAAACCAAATTTCCGTTGGCAAAAGTGGCAATACCTACAGTAAAAGCAAGTGCTCCAAAGAGATAGGGAAACTCATCTACGAATTGATATTGTATTTGAAAAATCTGATGAGAGGTACTTAAAAAAACCATAAAAGAGCCCATAACAAAGCCAGACATCACTGTAAAAATAATGGCCTGTCGATACTTCATAAACTCTTTGGTTCCCGAAACAAAAAGATGCCATTTAAATTTTTTCTTATGGTCGGGAGATAAGGTTTCTGGTTGTCGTCTCCATAACCAAAGTAAAACAAAAACACCCAAAATTAATTGGCTGTAAAAAATGGATTGCCAGCCGTAGTTATCGAGCATAATTTTCCCTATGGTGGGTGCTACAATGGGTACCAAAATAAAAATGGCAACGACAAAGGACATAATTTTTGCCATATAATTGCCACTAAACCGATCTCGGATCATAGCTATACTAATGGTTCTGGGTGATGAGAGCCCCACGCCTTGTAGAATCCTTCCCACGATCATCACCTCCAAAGTGGGGGCAAAGACGCATAAAAAACTGGCAATGACAAAGACAATAAACCCCATGTAAATGACTGGTTTCCTTCCCAAACTATCAGAAATAGGCCCTGTAATGAGTTGCCCAAATCCCAATCCCAGAAAAATCATGGTAATGAGTAGCTGATTTTGCGCTTCATTTTCAGTCTGTATCGTAATGCCAATGGGAGATAACGCTGGTAGAATTGCATCGATAGCCAAGGCTACCATGGACATTAAGGAAGCCATTAAGGCAATGAATTCTAATTTGGACTTCTGCTCAATTTGGGGCATACACAAAAGTAAGGAAAGCACTAAGAAAACCATCTCTTAACACAATTTTTATAATATAGTTAGAAGATATTTTGTAATTTAGTGTTTATGAGACTTTTACTAATTTCTTTGATCTTTTTAGTAGGCTGTACTAGCTCTAAAGAGCTGGTGAAAAGAAGTCAGAGTGGTAAAGATATTCACGAACTCGTGGCTTCTAAATCTTTTAAAATTGTCTCTGATTGGGCGAATCCCATGGCCAACAGTCAGATGTTGAGCATTAATTTCTTACCGAACGGGAGCAGTCCATTTGCGATTACTTTGGTAGGAAACAATAATTTCCTGATACAAGAAGGTGACAGCGTTCGTGCGATTTTACCATTTTATGGAGAACAGCGTTTTGCAAAAGCATATACAGACAATGCTGGAATTGAAATGAATGGCATTCCTGAAAACTACAAATTGAATTTTGATGAAAAGAAAAAAGAATACAAGATACATTTTAAGATGAAAGACAAGTCGGAAGTGTACAATGTAAAGATTCGTATGTATCAGAATCTCACTACCAAAATTTATGTGAGTAGCAGTCATAGATCATCGATTACATATTCTGGACGTGTAAAGGATTATGTTACGGAATGAATTTATAAATGACTAGCGATATCTTTTTAAAATCCTAAAAAATATTTTTCTACATTAGTCTCATTATTAACCCGTTCATTGGTATCATTAGGAACAACTTTGAAGCATTTTTTTCGAGTAATAGGCAGTCTTTAGGGACTTTTTTTAGATGAGTATTTGTACTATAATGTTCTCGCGTGGCGCCTGCCCCGAACTTGATTCGGGGTTATCTTGCTTTGGTAAAAGCAATGTGTACGAATAGCCTCACAAAAATTTATTCTTAAAAGCTTAATCAACTACAGTTAATGAAATCAAAGATTAGCCGATAGGTGAACAAATCTTTGATTCACGAGCTCTTGTTTATCAAAATAAGAGTGTTGCGAGTAAATACTCTTTGGAGTTGCCGACGTTCTTCTTTAAATCAAATAATTGAACAGGAGGGAAGCTGCAATGCCTGCCTGCCGCAGGCAGGTGTGTGGAATGAAAATCATAAATTTAATTTCTTTTTTACTTCTTCCATGTATTTGTCAAGTAAATAAGTTTTTTCATCAAGCTCTTTTGCCTTATTATAGTACTCTAGAGCTTTTTCATATTCACCATTATCATAATAATAGATACCAAAATTTAAATAACAATAGGAATTAGTACCGTTAAGTGTCATTGATTTTTGAAGGTCTTTGAGGCCATCTTCTTTTAAACCAAGCTTAATCTTTGCAAAACCTCTGTTATTTAGTGCATAAGCAAAATTCTCATCTAATAATATTGCTTTTTCAAAGTCCTTGATAGCTTTTTCATAGTCTTCAATTACATTATAAGTATAGCCTCGATTATTAAAAGCAATACTGTTTTTTGAGTTCAGCTCAATAGCTTTATTATAATCGCTTAGCGCCTCATTATACAAACCAGAAAAGGATTTTATTAGTCCTGAATTTGTATAATCATTAGAATTAAATTGTTTTTTGAATTTATTATCATATAAGTTATTTACTCTCCTTGCATTTGGATAATCTTTTATCTGCAAATAGGCGCTAATTAACAATTGATAAATTGTCCCTTCTCGATAACCCTTATTGTAAACTTTTTCTAATTCTATAGCTGCTAGATTATATTCTTGATTGTTATAGTATTCAGCTCCAACATAATATTCTTTAGGTATATTTCTAAGCTTCAATAAATCCAATATTTGTTTACCATCATTAAAAACTGTAGTACCGTCGTGTAGTTCTATAGGTTCATTGCTAGGAACAATATTTATGTAAAAGTCATAATAGGTTGAAACATTAAAAAAAAACAAAATAGCCTTAACATGGTCATTTAAATCAGTAAAGAAAACCAGGTAACTTAGAATTATAGATAAGATTAACGATGCTAGAGGTCCTGTTAAATTAATAAATATTTGATTATTTATTGATACTGTTTGTTGTTCTAATACACAAAGTCCAATATTCCAATTAAAAGGTTTTTTGTTGAAAAAAAGTTCTAATCTTCCAATTTGGATTCTAAAGCTTTTTTTTGGGTCTCCATAAGAACCTAAATATAGAGTTACTTTTTTATCAGTAAGTAATAGAGCTGGAATGCCATGACCTAATTCATGAATTAATGTTGAAAACGGTCTTAATACTACGGCAAAAAGAATTAAGAAAATTATGTAGTAAAAAAATAGCATAAGCTTTTTAAACCTATTTTAAAAGGGTTTCAATATAGAACAATTTTAATATTAAATATCAGAGTATGTTATCAATATTCAGGGAACGCTTTTTGGAATTGACAATGTAGTAGGGAAGCTGCAATGCCTGCCTGCCGCAGGCAGGTGTGTGAATGATTTCATTACTAGAATCTTAAATGCGGAAATGTGCATTTTAAATTACGGTTTTCCGCAAGTCTAATTCATTGTCTTTTATAACTTTATAAGGATGATGAATAGTTAAAAACAGTATTAATTTAAAATGAATCGAATATGGAATCAAGAAAAACATCTATAATTATCATAATCTTAGCAACACTCATATTAGGTTGTGGAAGTAATGAAAATGTTGACGAAGAGACGGAGAAGCTGATTAAAGAAGAACTACAACTTCAAAATAAAATACAAGAAAAACTCAATTCATTTGATCAAAGAATAGAAGAAACATTATTAATCAAAGTTGAAATAGCTGACTCTCTTAAGATCTCCAACGAATTAAAAGAAGACCCAACTATAAATAAAGGCCTAGAAGGATTAATTGACGATAAATTTATAAATGATAAGTTTAGGTATGATTTACTTAAAGTAATTGGTCATTCTGCTAAATTAAAGAGCACAACCAATAATATTAAAGTCTACAATGTCCAACCCTTTAATTATTTGAAGGATAAACCAAAACCAAAAATTACTTATCCCAATGAAAATGGTTTATTATCTGAATTAAAAATCACAAATAAAATGACTTCTACTCTTAATTTCTTTGGTATTAAGAGTGGTCTAACGAATGAGGAAATTTATTATGGAACAGTTAGCGAAACAGCTAATTTGATAATTGATGACAAACTGTTAGACTTACCAAAAATTAAACGTCAATTTACGACAGAGGAATCAAGAAAGGGTGTAGAATTAATAACTATGGTTACGGTCACAGAATTTCTTCATAAGAAATATACAAAAAGAGAAAGAAAAATAAAGGTTAAAGAGTTTCCATTAATAAAATCTGGTGTCTCTCTTGGAAAAGACTTTTTTACCGAAAATTCTTTCCTTAAAAGAACGTTTAAAGTGAGCATAGAAACTACGCCAATTGATGAGATTATATCTAGAACTGAAACCGGAAATAATTAGCAATTAAATTAAACACACTATTTGTTAATCGATGATATTGTTAAGAGTAGTATTGACCGAATAATAACAAAACACTTATTGCAGTTTCTTTGTTCTGATTTCTTCAAATAACACGACAAAAGAAACCTGCTATGCCTGCCCGTTCCGTTCAGGCGGGTGTGTGGAGTGGAGTAGTAGTTATAAAGCTTCTACGGTTTTCCGTATTTCATTCTTTTCTAAAAACGCTTTCTTACAAACATAATGGAGCACGTATTGGAGTTGCCGATTCCTATTTGTCAAAATAGAAAAGAGGAGGGAACCTACAATGTGTGCGGAGTGAAATTATCTATCAATTAAATTTTATATTTGAATTGCATAATAGAAGGAAAAAGAAATGCCTAATTATAATTTTTATGATGCTTTCTCTTGGATAGACTTTGAAAGATTTTCAAGAGATATTATTCAAAAAAGAGAAGAAATACCTTTTGAGCTGACTAAAATTGGTAAGGATAAAGGAATAGACTTCAAACACAAAACCAATAAAGTTTTTATTGTTGGACAGGCAAAAAAACGAAAGTATTACAAGGATTTTATTCGTGATCTAAAGCATGAAGAATTAGAAAAAGTAAAGCGACTTAAACCAGACAGGTATATAATTACTACTACTTTAAGTTTATCCAACAGCCAAATTGATGAAATTTTTAAAGCTTTTGACGGATTTATTCATTCAAAAAAAGATATTTTAGGGAAAGATGAGTTAAATGAATTACTTAATAACAAAGAATATCATGAGATAGAGCGTAAGCATACTAAACTTTGGATAACCAGCTCAAATATCTTACAAAATATTTTAGATGAAACAATAAACAGAAGGCAAAAAAACTTAGTTCTTCAAGAGATAAATAAAATCAAGTCTGTTTCAAAACTTTATGTTCAAAACTTAAGTTTTGATGAAGCTTTATCAATTTTAGAGAAACAAAATTATACCATTATCTCTGGTACAGCTGGTAGTGGTAAATCGACATTGGCAAGAATGCTTATTTTGTATTTTCTTAATCAAGGTTACGAATTAATTAAGGTCACTGAAAATATTTCACAAGCAGAGAGTGTTTTGCTTCCTAGTAAAAAGCAAATTGTTTTTTTCGACGACTTTCTAGGTAGTTTTCAATTTGACGATAACGAAATTGGAGATAAATACTTAGTTTCTTTAAATAGATTCATTGATAGTATTAAAAAATCTCAAAATAAGTTATTCATTTTAACTACTAGAGAATATGTTTTACGAAGAGGGCAAGTAAAATTTAATGAGCAATTAAGTAATGAGGTAATTAATCTAAAAAAGTGTATTGTTGATGCCTCTAAGTACACTAGGTATGAAAAAGCTGAAATACTCTTCAACCATCTATATTACTCAGATTTAGATTTAAATCAAATTCTTTTTTTAAAAAATAAGAAATATTATAACAGTATTATCTCTCACTCAAACTATAGCCCTAGACTGATTGAAGACGCATTTAAAAAATTTAATTTTGGGGCGAATTCTAAATTTGAGGGAGCTTTTTATAATGAATTTATAAATTATCTTGATGATCCTTTTTCTTATTGGCAAACTCTTTTCGAAAAACAATCTGTAGCGTCTCAAATACTACTCTTAAACCTTTTTATTTCTTGTGAACCACTAGACGTAAACTTATTAAAAGCCTCGTTTGATAAAACTTGCAAAACTTATAAGAAACAGTTTGATGATCTAATAATTACTCCGAATACATTTAAAATATGCTTAAAAGAATTATCAGATACTTTTACAAGTATAGAAGAAGGAGGTTTTGATAAAGTAGTAAGCTTTCAAAATCCATCAGTAAATGATTTTTTATTAAAATATTTAAGGGAAAGACAAGATATTATATCAATCTTAATTGATGGTGCAATATCTTGGAATCAACTCATTTTCGTTTTTACTACGAGATTTAAGATTAGTTGCAGTGTCTAGAGAGATGCAAACGAATTTAGTGAGACTATCTATGAAATTGAAGGCGATAGATATATTAGTGGAGATAGAATAATACTTTCATCAGATAACTCTAGAGCTCTATCAAAAAAGATTATTAAAGATTTTGACAAGTTAAAATTCAGTAATACTGAGGAAAGAGATTTTACAGATCAGCTTACTTTTTATGATTCTCTTGAAGCTATTGAAGTAAGAAAATTAATAGATGCAACAACGCTTTTTAACCTTGAAGAAAATATAGAAATTAGAGAGTTAGTCCTTAATAAAATCAAAGGCATCTTTGAAAATTTTCGATATAAGATAAGCGATAAATTATTGAAAGACAGCGATGCTATGCAAAGGTTTCCAAGTCTAATTCAAAACGTACAAAATTATATTGAAGAAGACCCAGAAGATATATTAGACATGTATATATCTAGTATAAGTTATACCCTTGAATACTATGGTCTACACAGGCTCAAAGAAATTTATAGTGAAGAGTCTAAGAAATATTTTGAAAAGGGAATGCGAACGATTAGAGAGAATATTAGAGGTCAAATTTTAGATGATCTTGAATGGTTTGATCCCGAAGATAATCATGAATCTGATAAAATTCAAGAAATATTAGATCATGCTGAATATATTTTCAAAATGTTCGGAATGCGTATGACTACTAAATTTAAAAATGATATGGAGTTGACTGCATTTGAAGGTTTACCTAGAAAGGCATATTCTCCATGGCAATATGATAAGGGTTTTGAGAAAGCACAAGACTTAAAATTTAAGCAAGAGCTGATTGATAGAGAGAAAGAAGAGAAGGAGATTGAAAATTTATTCAATCAAGTAAGTACTGAAAAACGAATAGATGGTTTAATAGATTTCAAGAAGAAAAAAAAAGAATCAAACAAAGATTACTTTAAGAGAGTTTTAGATTTAAATGTTAACGATCTCAAGATTTTGAGTCAATTGGAAGCTTTAGCATTTCAGGCAATTAAAAATACTAAAGAAACCTTTAGTAATGGATATTTAAAAAAATATTTCAGTGATATTGAAAATGATGATAAATTAACTAGTTTAATTGAATCTATAAATCCTATAATTATAGAAAGTAATAATAGGTTTAGCTTTGGTAATGATAAGCTAAGGAACTATTTAGGTTTGTCTTATTTAGTTAAAATGCCAAATGAAAAAAGAATAAAATTCTTAGAAAATGATTATGAAGAGATATTTTTTGAAAATCCCGGTTTGCACGAAGAATACTGGAAAATTTGGAATGAAATAAATCCGAGGGTCTTTACGAATGATTTTGTTAAAATTTATTGGAATAAGTTTAAAAGCTCTCTTGATTTTACCAATAAAACAAATCTTTTTAAATCTATAATGAAATATTCAGAACAAGAAATTTCTGTCAGTATAGACAATAATATGAAGGAGATGGAATGTATAGGAGGGAGCATTGGAGGTGGTATTTTATGGCATATATTTGAACATTATTCTCAGCATGATATTTTTGATGTTCCAAGTTGGTACTTTGACACATTTCGCTACCAAGATGATAAAATGAATGACAGTTTCTTTATATTAAATAAAGAACATCATGAAGAATTGAAAAACTATGTCCTTAATAATTTTGATTCAAGAGAATATTTTCTTGATAAAAGTATAAATGAATATGTCATACCATTATCTCAAGAGGTTGACAACCCTCAAGTATTAAAATTATTTTCTGAATTAGGTATGATAGAATCAATGTCAAGTTTAATGGAACAATTGAATATTTTCTTTAATAAACTGACCTCATAAACTTTTGGTCAAAACAATAGGCGAGTGGAACGTTCATATTCTAGGGTTCTAGTACTTGGTTTTATTCATAATTTCTACTTTACATAATAATATGAAATAGGTTAAATGTGTTACGCAGCTTCCTAGAATATAGTGGAGCGAACCGTAATTGTTTCCAAAAGTTTATGCAGTCTTGAATTTTTGTTTCTTTTGTTTCAAGACAAAAGAAAATGCAAAGACATCATGATAAGTTCAATTCGAAGAAGAAATAGAACAAGGGTATAGAAATTTACTCGTTAGAGAAATTTTATACTGTTGTGGTTATACAACGAAAAGCTCATGAAATTTTTGAAACGAAAATATTTTTCAAATATGTGATTTAAAATCTAGCAAAAGGTTTAGCTTTTTTTGGGTGTTGGCAAGCGTTGGAGAATTGTGTGTACAAGAAAATGCATTGAGCATTTTGTTTTACTAAGCAATATAGCGGTTGGTAGCGGCCATTTTACATAACGGCAAATTATAGTACAATTGAACGAGAAGTTTCAATTAAAGGTTTCACGAAAGTTTATAGACCCAAGTACTCAATATCAAATAATAACGAAAGACATTTTGGGTATTTAACATAGTATAGAATTATAACTACAATTGAAATCTAAACTATAAAGCCGTAATTTCTTTGAACATAATTGTATAACGATATAGACCTCAAGGCGCTATATCTACAATTATATGTAAATAGCTCGTTGTACGGCTATACAGAAATTACTATGCAATTGTATTATAATTAATAATATAGTAAAGTAAAATTCTAGCTTTTACAGGGCTTTCCGATCTTTTAAGCAAATCCCGCCTACAAAGTTTTTTTAATTAGAAATGGGTACTATCTACATACGTAGTAATACCCATTTCAGTGCTTTTCTTTTTGCATCGATGCAAAAGGGGACGTTGACTAAATCAATTACCTGTTATCAAGTAATTTAGAGAGATTTCGGGGAAAGATTCTTTTATTTTCCGTAGGTTCTCATAATTTGGAAACGTCTCACCTGAAACAATTCTGTAACAAGTGCTAATCTCAATATTAGTCCTCTTATTTAGCAATTTCGCATCGATTCCCAGCAATTCGAAATAGGACTTTAATCGTTCTTTTTTTTCTTGCATACATGCTATAATTAAAGTACTACATTGGCAATATACATCTATTTTTTATATGTCAAAATGGGTTTCGCCCACTGGCATATTTTAATAGATGAATGCTATTCCTTTTTCTTTTTTATCGTCCCCAAACAATAAGAAAATAAAAGGTTTTGAAAAGAAAAATATATCTCCATCTTACGGATTATCGAGATAGTTTCAACGAACCTCACAAAAAGAAGCCATATTATTTATTTGTTTCTTTTAGTGAGGATATTTGTATTTATTTTTCAAATAAAAGACAGGCTAAGAAATGGCTGGTTTCTTTTGAAAATAAAGTTACAGAGTACTACTATGAGCTTTTAGAACATTGCTCGAATGTAGCTACTCTAAATTGTGTTTT